>NZ_JBFACN010000031.1:0-101819 GCF_040640875.1 Streptomyces sp. NPDC021562 | reverse complement strand
TAGGAGATGCCGACCCGGGCCTCCACCGTCCTGTTGCTCGTGGTGTCGAACGTCAGGTACTCGCCGCCGGTGAAGGTGCCCGTGGCGGTGAAGGGCTGGTCGAAGGTGATCGCGTAGTAGAGCGTGATCGGGGTGGTGTCCTCGCAGAAGCCGGTGCTGGTGATCGACCCGGTCACCGTGTCGCCGCCGGACAGGCCGAGCGTCGAGGCGGCGTACGGCGTCTGGGTGTCCTGCACCTTGAGGAGCAGGCTCGCCTGTGCGGAGGACGGGAAGGTGAACCGGCCGATGCCGGCCCGTGTGCCGGTGGTCAGCGCGACGCTTGTGCTGTTGCCCAGGCTGACGGAGTAGGAGCCGGGTGAGGCCGTCTCGCCGGAGTGCGAGAAGGACTCGGTCGTCGAGGCGGGGTCCGAGCCGAGCGAACCGACCACGGGCAGGATCGGCAGATCCCCGGCCGCGTCGCAGCCGACGCCGGAGACGTGGGTGAGGCTGAATCCCGAGACGGCCGAGTCGGAGTAGCCGTAGCCGCCGCCCTTGGGGCGGGACGAGGTGTCGGGCGACCACTGGAGCATGCCGTGCGGCACATCGGCGCCCGGGAAGGTGTTCCCGGCGCTGAAGTCGCCGTTGCCGCCGGTGCCGATGTACGGGTTGACCAGCGACACGGGGTCGGCGGTGGCCGCGGCCACCGCCCCCGCCGCGCCGGCCGGTTGGGCGGACACGGCGAGCGCGAGGGCCGCGGCGCCCGCGGTGAGCAGGCGCGGGAGCGCGTGCCGGCGCCGGGTGTCAGCCACGGAGCAGGACGTCGCTGAGGACGCCGTCGGCCGGGGCGGTGATCCAGTCCGAGGAGATGTACGAGGCCCCGTCGGCGGCGAGCAGGGCGACCCGGGCCCGGGCGTCGGCCAGGGTCGGCGCGGAGGAGCTCAGCGCGGGCGGGACGTCGTAGGCGTCGGTGACGACCGTCAGGTAGTGGTTGGCGTTGTACCACTCGGTGGTGCCGTCGCCGACCCAGGCGCCCGCGTCGGCGTCGAACACCACGAACCAGGGGCGCAGCGTGGTGTCGCTGTAGCGGGTGCGCGGGTCGCCGGCCTGGGCGCCGAGCACGCTCGGGAAGACCGCGGCCTGGCTGATGTTCCCCGCGGCGGCGAGGTCCTTGAGGTGCTGGGCGTAGACCACGTCCGACCAGGAGGAGGCGGGGCTGACGGCCTGCTCGAAGGTGCCGGGGATGATCTCCACGATCGCCCGGCCGGCGAGCGAGCCGTAGTTCGCCCAGTTGTTCGCCCTCGCGGCGGTGTCGAGGTCCGCGTACCGCGAGCCGTCGCTCTTGGTGAGCAGGTCGGCGGGCGTGTAGAGAACGCTGCCGAGGTGCGCCTCGACGTAGCTGTCGAACGTGGTCGGCGTCATGCCGAGGGTGTTGTAGAACCCGTTCTTCATCTCGATCTTGACCATGAGCGGGTGGCTCGTGGGGTGGGCCTGGAGCCAGATCCGGATGTCGTCGAGGCAACTGTCGAGGTTCTGGTTGCGGTTGCCGGTGTAGAGGTCCCCGGCCGTGCTCGCCTGCACGCAGTTGTTGCTGCTGCCCAGCGGGTTGCTGTGACTCACGTTCCACTTGCCGGTGAACACGTTGTGCCAGGTGTCGAGTTCGACCAGGGAGGTGCCGGTGTCCAGCGCGTTCGCCAGATAGGTGTACGTGGACCCGTCGTCGTACGTGTTGTGGATGCCCGTGCCGGAGACCCCGGCCAGCGTCTGCCCACCGACGTCGGCGGCGTGCGCGGCGGGCGTCGCCACCACACCGAGCAGCAGGGCCGAGGCCGTCAGCAGTGCGGCCCGGACTTTGTTCCGGATCATGAGCATGTCAGATCCCTCCGTGTGCTCGGTGGTCGGGCAGAGCCTAGAGGGGGTGGATGGACATCCGCTACGGCCGGGTAACAAGTTGCCGTCGTTCGCCTGAATCCCAGCGATGGAACGGCAGTTGACCGTGCAGCGGGGTGACCGCCCCGGTTGCTCGTGGTCCGCTGGAGTGGGCCACGGTGCGACACGCGCCGGTCGGCGCCCCCCGAGTACGCGGAAAGCCCAGGTGGGGCACATCGGTGGGGAGTGACCCCCGAGTCGGTTCGGGGGCCTGTCGCGGTGTTCCGTGGCAATCACCCGTAAGTGATCTCGCCACCCGTTCCACCCCTGTGACTTTCTGGATGCGCGCGATGACGTTGTGTAGTTGACGGTGTGGTTCGACTGAAGGGATGACGATGAGCACTCCGATCAAAACGGTTGCCGGAACCGGGGCCGCGGGGTTCGCAGGGGACGAGGGGAGCGCCGTCTCCGCTCAGTTGAACCGCCCGTACGGGATCGCGGTGGACAGCACCGGGACCCTCTACGTCGCCGACTACGGCAACCACCGGGTCCGGAAGATCACGACCGACGGACGGATCAGCACGATCGCGGGGACCGGGACCGCGGGTTCCGGCGGCGACGGCGGCCCAGCGGTCTCGGCCCAGCTGAACGCCCCGCGCGAGGTGGCGGTGGACAGGGCCGGCGCCGTCTACATCGCCGACTCCAACAACCACAGGATCCGCAAGGTCACACCCGACGGGAAGATCGGCACGGTCGTCGGCACGGGCGCCGCGGGCTTCCGGGGCGACGGCGGCCCGGCCACCGCCGCCCAGCTGAACCTTCCGTTGGGGGTCGTCGTGGACCGCGCCGGTGTCCTCCACGTCGCCGACTACTACAACCACCGGGTCCGGAAAGTCGCGGCGGACGGGGTGATCAGCACGGTCGCGGGGACCGGAACCGCCGGCTCCAGGGGTGACGGCGGTCCGGCGGTCGCCGCCCAGCTGAACGGAATGCACGGACTGGCGTGGGGCGGCGCCGGTGATCTCTACATCGCCGACTGCAACAACCACCGGGTCCGGAAGGTCACGGCGGACGGGGTGATCAGCACGGTCGCCGGTACGGGCGTGGCGGGATTCGGCGGCGACGACGGCCCCGCCGCCTCGGCCCGGCTGAACTCCCCGGTGGGGGTGGCGGTGGACAGCGCCGGCGTCCTGTACATCTGCGACTACGGCAACCATCGGCTCCGGAAGGTCACGGCGGACGGGGTGATCAGCACGGTCGCCGGCACCGGCGCCCCCGGCTACGGCGGTGAGGGGGGCCCGGCGGTGGCGGCCCAGCTGAACGGCCCGCGCAAGGTGGCGTTGGACTGCGTCGACACCCTCTACCTCACCGATCACCTCAACAACCGGGTCCGGAAGATCACCTCCGAGAAGATGGCCGGACTGCCCGAGTCGGGCACGGTGGTCTCCTGGGCCAACGTCCGCAGCAGGCTGCGGATGGGCGTCCTGCGGGAATCCGCCACGGACGGGGCGGAGATCCACCAGGCCCTGCCCGTGCCCAGAAACCACCAGCGGTGGCGGCTGGTCGCGGCGGGCCGGGACGACGGTGACGTCCTGTACCGGATCGAGAACGTGCGCAGCGGCAAGGTCCTGGAGGTCGCCGGAGCGCAGGAGAGGGCCGGGGCGGTGGTCGTGCAGCGGGTCTACGAGGGCGGCGAAGCCCATCACCAGCACTGGCGGTTGATTCCGGTGGGCCCGATGGACGGCACCCCCCGGGTCTTCGAGATCGCGAACCACAACAGCGGGCTGCTCCTGCGGGTCGGCTCCAACGCCCGCACAGCGGTCATCCAGGACGGGGCGGACGGCGACCACCAGGGCCGTCAGTGGCAGCTGCTCCCCGTGTAGCGCACAGGGCGGGGCAGGGGCGGCTTCGCCCCTGCCCCGCCCGCGACCACTACGGCCCTAGCTGGAACGGGACGGCTTCTCCGCGGTCGCCTGGGGCGCCTGGGGCGCTTCGGGGGCCTTCGGGGCATCCGGCGTCCTGGGGGGCTTGGTGAAGTCGCCCTTCCTCGGCCTGCTCTCCAGGTCCTCGTCCTTTCGGAGGTCACCGTGGTCCGTCACCGTCGCACTCGCCTCCTGCATACCCGCGGAGGCCGCCCTGGTGACCGACCCGGGATCCCCGGCGTACTGGGACTGCGCACCGGCGGACGCCTGGGTGGTCTGGACGAGGGAGCCGAGGAAGCCCAGCACGGCCCGCGCCTCGGGCGACGTCTCCTGCACGATCTTCGAGCGGGAGCAGGCGCCGTGGATCGCGGTGTCGAACAGACTCGTACTGGTGTCGTCGTACGTGTCGGGCCCGGAGTCCTCGAAGTCGACACCCTCACCCGGCTGGGGCTTCGTGCTGTCGGTGATCACGGAGAAGAGCCCGGCGCCCCTGCCCGCGGAGTTGAAGATGTTGTCGAACACCATGGTCGTCACCTCTGGTCGTCGTCGTGGCGGCGGCGCCGCCCGGTCAGGGCTGCTTGTAGAGCGTCTGCCGGCTGACGGTCAGGCTCTCCACGTCGAGCAAGGTGTGGTGGACGTCCAGGGCGGACACGACCTCGGCCAGTCCCTTCATCCGGAAGCCGCCGGGCGCCAGGTCGATGTCGCCGATGTCGCGGGCGACCGTCCCGTCGAGACCGGGATAGGCGCCGGGCTGCGGGGGAGAGAGGACTGCCACCGGCACGGCGTACTGCACCGCGATCAGTCCGGAGAAGGTCACCGGGATCTCGTACGTGTACTGCCTGCGGGTGCGCCGCTGCGTGACGATCGTCTGCACCCGGGAGTTCGCCGGTACCTTGCCGGAGATCTGCGACTTCGAGGCCCAGCTGGTGTTCAGGGAACCCCCGACCGTGGCCGCGAGGCCCAGGGCCAGCTGGGCGTTGAGCGACGCGTTGCCGGTGGCACTGCCGGAGGTCGTGAACCCGACCGAGCTGGTCATCCCGTTCGACGAGGAGTTCGTCGCCGAACTGCTCCCGGACGTCTCGGTGGTATTGGCGTTGTCGACTCCGACGCTGTCCTTGCTGTTCTTGTTGGTGACCGTGTTCGAGTTCTTGTTCGCCGTCCCGTTCTGGCACGACGCCTGGAGCTGCGACTGGAGATCCAGGCGGAGCTGATTCTGCAACTGCAACTGGAGCGAGGCGCCCGCACTGCCGCCGAAAGTGAGTTTGGCGTCCCCGTGCAGCGACCACGTCACCCCGTTCGAGACCGTGAAGTCGACCGAGTCGGTGAAGTTCATCTCCGACTGGCTGCGGTTGACATAGGAACGGGTGGAGAACGTGTCGGGCGGCGGTTGGCCGATGTCGCCCCGCACCTCGATCAGCGGCTCCCCGAGATTCATATAGGCCAGCCAGCCGAGCTGGAACGCGGTCCCGGAGAAACTTCCGAAACTCGACTTGTTGACGGAGAACCCTACGGGCTTGTGCTTGACTCCGGAAGGGTCGACGTAGATCAGATTGGGGTGGCTCAGGATGGACTGCCAGGTCTGCTCGATATTGAGTTCCCGCAGGTTCTTCTTCGTCAGCGGCTGACGCTTCGCGTCCACCGGACTGTATGCGCTGGAAGGCATCTGACCGTCCTCACGTCCGCGTCTTCGGCAGTCGAAATTAGCATGCTGAATAGTGGCCGGGAAGGCGTATTTGTGCATCACACTCATTCGAGTGATCGAAATTCGGTTATCTCCCCATATTGCACGTGGATCGGCCTCGGATTTCCTTCTTTCACTCGATCGATGACTTTTCGGCGGCCCCTTTTCGCCGATAGCGTGCACTCGACCGTTGCCGTGTACAGGCAGAGGAATGGCGAGGTTTCCGATGTACACCCAAGAACGCGCGACGATGTCCAATCTGGTGGTCGGCGGCCCAGTGGCGGTGAACAGCTACGACAACGCGGTCGTGGCGGCCCTGGTCGAGAACCGGCCGGTCATGCTCGTCCACGCCTTCAACGGCGGCTACCTGCGGCCCGTCGAGTTGAAGGAGGGTAGCCATGACAAGGGAGTCAAGCTGGCCACCGCCCTCGACCCGGCCACCAAGGACGCCAAGGGCCACCTCTGGTACATCACCCCGGCCGGCTTCTTCGGACAGCGGCCGCTGTACGTCGTCGAGAGCGCCGCGGGGCAGGTGTCACCGAAACCCGCCGCCGCGGGGGCCGTCGACGCCGGCCGCGGCGACGACGGTGCGCCCAAGCCGCAGCGCAGGCGGGTCACCGTCCACCAGGACGCACCCAAGAGCACGGCCGACGGCGTCCAGGTCGGCCTGCCCGACAAGGTCGGCGACAAGTGGCGCGGTAAGAACGGCGCGCCCGAGGACACACAGCTCTGGATCGTCACGGTGACGCCCTGGGGCGGCATCACCTTCGTGCCCATCACGCACCCGGACACCATCCTGGGGTTCAAGGACCACACGGTGGCGGCGGACAGCGAGGTACGCGTCACCTACAACTGGGGTGGGGACTTCACCGGGACGGTCATCAACACCTTCTATCCGCGGCTGCCCAGCGAGTGGGACGTCCCCTACCACCACGTCTTCACGTGACGGCGTGCCGGCCCCGCATCCCGTCCGTTGTCCCGAGCCGACACCCGCACCGCCTGGAAGAGGCACCAGCATGCCCCTGCCCCTGGAAGAACTGAAGTTCCAGATCGTCAACGCCGCCTCGGGCAAGCCCCTTGGAGTCGGGGCCGTCCCCGGCGCGGACGGAGCCCTCGTCGTCACCGGTCCTTCCGACGGAGCCCCGCTCCCCGAGCACTGGCAGCTCACTCCGTTCGCGGCCGCACCGAGCGGGCAGTCCGGGGACGACCCCGTGTACGTCATCCGCAACGTGATCGGCGGCAAGGTACTCGACAACCCCGCCGCCGCGGACCGCGGCGTGCGCCAGGGGAACCCCGTCGCGGGCAAGAGGAACCAGCAGTGGCGCGTCGTCCCCGTCGAGGGTGAGGCGGGGCTCTGCTTCATCGAGACCGTGACCGACTGCACCGTCCTCGACCTTGCCGACCCCGGCGAGGACGGCACCCGGGTGATCCTGCGTGCCTACGACGAGCACGCGACGAGCCAGCGGTGGCGGTTCGTGACCGCCGCACCCGAGCGGACCAGCGACCCGGTGCTGCGCTGGACACCCCTGAGTCACTGGAACGGCCGCCGGTCCTGGCGCCTGGCCCGCTCGGCCGCGCCGCGCCCGGCACCCGGCGCGGCGCCCTCCTTCAGCGACCTGCTCCTGGTTCTCGAACGCTTCGGGAGCGACCAGAACGCCGGCGGCTGGGGGAGCGCCGGGGCCGGCCGCTCCGCCAACGGGCAGCCTGGCGGGTGGGCCGGAGTCGGTGCCCGCTTCCTCGCCGACACCACGGGGGCGGGGCGGGCGGACATCGTGGCGCTCCCACCCGCGAAGGGGGTGGTGACGGCGTGCAGCAGGGGCGACGGCACGTTCGACGACGAGCGTGCCCTGCACCAGTCCTCGCCCTCTCCGCACCCGGCGGACCTGTGGACTCTGGCGGACCTGACGGGGGACGGCACACCCGATGCCGTCGCGCTGCGCGCCGACGGCGTCCGGGTGTCCTCCCGGGGGGAGAGCGGGACGTTCACGCCCGCGGGCGGCAACCTGGCCGTCAAGGGATTCGGTCACGACCGGAGCGCCGGCGGGTGGCTCGCTGACAAGCATCCCCGCTTCCTCGTCGACACCACCGGCGACGGGCGCGCCGACATCGTCGGCTGCCACGACGACGGTGTCTGGATCTCACTCCAGGACGAGGAGGGGAGGTTCGCGCCGCTCCCCGACGAACCGGTCCTCCGGGCGTTCGGCCACGGCGAGAAAGCGGGCGGCTGGCGCATCGACAGGCACCCCCGTTTCCTCGTCGACACCACCGGCGACGGACGCGCCGACATCGTCGGCTGCCACGACGACGGTGTCTGGATCTCGCTCCAGGACGAGAACGGCACCTTCGCCGAACCGCTCTACGTCGTCGACGACTTCGGGACCGACCATGGGTGGAGCTCGGTCCAGGAGCACCCCCGGTTCCTGGTCCGCACCAGCGGTGGCGGGAAGGCGGACCTCATCGGGTTCGGCCCGCCGGGCGTCGTCGTCTCACGAGGACGCGGTGACGGTACGTTCGAGCCCCCGCAACTCGTCCTGAACGACTTCGGGCAGGCCCAGGGCTGGACGGGCGGCAAGCACCTCCGGTTCCTCGCCGACGTCACCGGTGACGGCAACCCGGACATCGTCGGCTTCGGCGACGAAGGGGTCTGGGTGGCGCACAACCGTGGTGACGGCCGGTTCGACCAGGCACAACTGGTGTGCCGCGGCTTCGGGTACGGCGACGACGCAGGCGCCTGGCGAGTCGACCGCCACCCCCGTTTCCTCGCCGACGTCACCGGCGACGGACGCGTCGACATCGTCGGCTTCGGCGGCCCCGGGGTGTACGTGGCCCGCAACCTCTTCCGCCGGTTCAGGACCCGATGACCGCCCGAGGGCCGTGACCGCCACGGCCCTCGCAGACGCTCGTTCGAAGGGTCACCTCCGTGCCCCGGGGTACCCGGGGTGCGGGACGGCGCAGGCGGTTTCTCCGGTGACGGGAGGCGGACGATGGGCCCCGACGGTCCGCGAGAAGCGGTTGGCCGGGCCCTGGACGCCCTCGGTACCGGCGCTTACCTGACGGACGAACGAGGCTTGATCGTCGCGGTCAACGCGCGCGGCGAACACCTCCTGGGCCGCCCCACCGCTGACCTGGTCGGCCGGGACGCCCATGACCTGCTGCACCGCACCAGCAGCGGGGAACCGGTGCCGAGGGCCCGGTGCCGCCTGCGGGAGAGCCTCCTCGGCGGGCACACGCGGCAGGGCGAGGACGAGTGGTTCGAGCGCGGAGACGGCACCCTGCTTCCGGTGGGCTGGCTGGCCACTCCGTACGACACGGGCAACCGCCACTCGGCCACGCTCTTCCTCTTCCACTCCACGGGGCACCCCGGATCCCCCGTGCAGCGCCCGCCGGCCGGCGCGCGCCTCTCCGAACTGGAACGGCTCGCTCTCCTCGCCGATACGACCACCCTGCTCACCTCCACCCTGGACATCCACGAGGCACTGCGCCGCCTGATCGGCCTCGTGGTGCCGCGCATCGCCGACTGGGCCGTCATCGACCTGATCGGCGAGCGGGACGAGGTCTCGCGCTTCGCCGTCGCCCACGCCGAGGACGGCACCGTGGTGTTCCGGGACGACCTCCAAGGGCCCATGCCGCCGGTGCCGCAGGAGTCCCCGATGCCCCTGTCCCGTGCCCTGCGCGGCGTCGCGTCCTCCTTCGCCGGCCCCGAGACCTACCAGGGTCCGCCGGACTCCGGGATCGCGGTGGAGCAGCGGCGCCTGTTCGAGGCGACCGGCATGCACTCGGCCGTCGTCGTCCCGCTGCGCAGCCTGCACAGCGTGATGGGGGCCCTCACCCTGGGCCGCGCCGACCAGCCCGAGCGGTTCACCTCGGCCGAGGCCGCCCTGCTGGAGGACATCGCCCGGCGCGCCAGCCTCGCTCTGGAGAACGCCCGCCTCTACCAGCGCCAGCGCCAGGTGGCCGAGACCATGCAGCGTCATCTGCTGCCGAAGCTCCCGCGGTCACCGGGCCGCAGCATGACCGCCCGATACCTGCCCGCGCCGGACGCCTCCCACGTCGGCGGCGACTGGTACGACGCCTTCACCCTCACGGACGGCGCCACCGCCCTCGCCGTGGGGGACGTCGTAGGCCACGACCTGGAGGCCGCGGCCGGCATGGCCCAGCTGCGCAACATGCTCCGGGCCTACGCCGTGTCCCAGCAGAAGCCACCGAGCAAGATCGTGGAATGGCTCGACCAGGCGACCCTGCACATCGCCGAGGTCTCCATGGCCACGCTGGTCTTCGCCCGCATGAGCGAGAACGCCGACGGTGACTGCGAGCTGTCCTGGACCAACGCGGGCCATCCGCCTCCGCTGCTGGTCACCCGCGAGGGGGTGGCCCGCTACCTGACCGACGGCCACGGGATCCTCCTGGGCGTCGCACCGGAGCGGCCCCGCCCCGACGCGACGGCGGAACTGCCGCCCGGGGCGACCCTGCTCCTCTACACCGACGGCCTGATCGAGTCCCCGGGTCACACCCTGGACGAGGGCCTGGAACGCCTGCGTCGGCACGCCGCGGCCCTGGCCCGCCGCCCCCTGGAATCCTTCACCGACGAGCTGCTGGCGCGGGCGCGCCCGCCGGACAACGACGACGACGTGGCCCTGCTGGCCGTGCGGTACGGGCCCGGCTGGTCCGACGACACGCTCTGAACATGCTGGTCGCGCGTGCCGCGTATCAGGCCGAGGACGCGATGACCCGCCGCAGGAGCGGGGGCGGGTGGCCGGCAGCGAGCAGCGGGGCGCGGACATCACGGTCGAGGTCGGGCAGGTAGCCGACCAGGACGTCGGCGGGCCCGGCGATCTCAGCCGCACCGCACGCCGCGGGCAGCAGGAGCGTCTCCGCCCGGCCGAGTTCCTCGCTCGCCGTCCCGGTCCGTACCCGCACCGGGGCGCCGACGTTCGACAGGATCCGTGCGGTGGAGAAAGCGAGGCGCAGGGGTTCCTCGGTGCCGGCGCGCAGGCGTTCGAGGGCGAAGTAGGGGCCCGCGCAGAGGAAGACCCGTTCCACTCCGTCCCCGACGGCGATGCTCAGCCCGGGCGTGAAGTCCGGCCGGCTGTCCAGGTCGGCCTGGCGCATCAGCATGTCGAGCTGGGACCGGTGTTCCTCGTCGCTCACCGGGGAGCCGTCCGCCATGTTCCAGCGCATCGCGTGGCGCTGGATGTCGGAGGTCTGCTCGATCTCGTAGACGAGGGTGTCCGGCCCGAAGCTGTGCAGGGTGCCGCCGGGCACGTAGAGGGTGTCGCCCGCGCGCACCGGCAGACGGCGCAGGACGGCGTCGAAGTCCTGCGCCTCCAGCGCGGCACGCAGCCGGCCGGCCGTGACGCCGCGCTTGACGCCGCACAGGGCGGTCGCGCCGGGCGCCGCGTCCAGGATGTGCCAGGCCTCGGTCTTCCCGTTGGGCTGTCCCTCCAGGCGCCGGGCGGCCTCGTCGTCGGCGTGCAGGTGCACGGGCAGCGTTCCGGTGGCGTCGATGAACTTGGTCAGCAGGGGGAAGCGGGCGCCGGAGAAGCCGGCGCCCATGAGCGCGTCCGCGTGGTCGGACAGCACCTGGTGCAGAGTCCGGCCGGCCAGCGGCCCGTTGGTCACCACGCTGAGGTTGCCCTCGACGTCGCTGCATTCCCAGGTCTCCGCCACGCTCCAGTCCGGCAGGCCCCTCTTGCCCAGGCGGCGGGCGATGGCGTGGCCGCCGAACACCAGGGGCTTCGCCGTGACGGTCAACCGCAGGGGGTACAGGGCCGTCTCCGCGGCGTTCACAGGATCGGCTGTCCGCCGGTGACGGCGATGCGGGCCCCGGACACGTAACTGGCCTCGTCGGACGCGAGCATGACGTACACCGGTGCCAGTTCGGCAGGCTGGCCGGGGCGCCCCAGCGGTACCTGCGAGCCGAAGCTCTCGACCTGCTCGGGCGGCATGGTCGCGGGGATCAGCGGGGTCCAGATCGGCCCCGGGGCGACGCTGTTGGCGCGGATGCCCTTCGACGCCAGCATCTGGGCCAGCGAACCGACCATGTTGGCGATGCCGGCCTTGGTGACGTCGTACGGCAGCAGTTGCGGCGGCGGGCTGTCGGAGTTGACCGAGGTGCTCCCGATGATCGCCGATCCCGGCCGCATGTGCGGGACGGCGGCCTTGGACAGGTGGAAGAACGCGCTGAGGTTGATCGCCAGCGTGCGGTCCCACTCCGCGTCGGGAATGTCCGTGAGGGAGTCCCGTGTCATCTGGTACGCGGCGTTGCTGACCAGCACGTCGACCCGGCCGAACTCCTCGACGGCCCTGTCGACGACAAAGCGGCAGTGCGCCGGGTCGGCCAGGTCACCGGACACCAGTACGCACGTGCGGCCGGCGTCCCGCACCCACCGCGCGGTCTCCTCCGCGTCCTCGTGCTCGTCCAGGTAGGAGAGCAGGACGTCCGCTCCCTCGCGGGCATAGGCGATCGCCACGGCACGTCCGATCCCGCTGTCACCGCCCGTGATCACCGCGGCCTTGCCGGCCAGCCGTCCGGAGCCCCGGTAACTGTGTTCGCCGTGATCGGGCCGGGGCGTCATCTCGTCCGTCACACCGGGCGGGACCTGCGTCTGACGGGGCTGGGACATCGTGGCTCCTGTGAAAGGCGTCGGGGGAACGGTGGGGCCGCCGAGTACCCCAACGGCTCCGCTCGGCACCCCCCGCCCAGGCCCGCGGACGTCCACGGCTCAGGGGCCGGTGCGGCCTCTACGCAGTCCTCGAGGCGATCGTGCTCGTCGTCGGCGGGCCCACCGGTGCCGTGGCTACTCGGTGTCGAGGGAGGCGACTCCGGCCCGCAGGAAGGTCATCGCCCTGTCGATGTCGGCCTCCCGCGTGTGGCGGCAGACCTCGGCCACCACGGCGGCCGCCGCGGCGGCGGCCATGCGCGGCCCGAAGTCGTCCGGGGCGAGCCCGCGCTCCTCGGCGAAGACCCGGGTGCCTTCCTGGATCACCTCCGTGAGGCGGACGTTGGTGACGGCCCTGAGCTGCGGGTTGAGGTCGAGCATCCGGTCGTGGAGGTCGTCCAGGTCGCTGTGCAGGGCGACCTCGCCGCGCAGCCAGAGCTCCAGCGCGTCCAGGGTGGTCCGCCCGGCCGGACGTTCTCGCAGGGTCGTGGCGAGCCGGTCCGCGACCGCGTCGAGGTGCGACGTCGCCAGTTCCAGCTTCGACGGGAAGTAGAGCGTGACGGTGCGCGGCGACACCTCCGCGGCCGCCGCGATGTCGGCGATCGTCGTCGCCTCGTAGCCGTGGTCGGCGAACAGTTCGTACGCCGCACGGAGGATCGCCTCCCGGCGTCGCGCCTTGGAACGCTCCCGCAGGCCCTCGCTCATCACGAGCCCGACCTTACCATTCGTGGCGAAGTTACAGTCGACTGCAAAAATGCTGTACGGTGTAGCGAGTCGGGGGAGCGGACCAGTGTGGAAGAGAGGGAAGACGGGCATGGCCTCACGCCTGTACAGCTGGGCACGGTGGGCGATACGCCGGCGCGGCAGGGTCGTAGCGGCCTGGCTGCTCCTGCTCGCCGTCGTCGCCGGTCTAGGCGTCACCCTGCACGGCAAGGTGACCACCGAGTTCTCGGTGCCGGGGATCGAGTCGCAGCAAGCGCAGGACCTGCTGAAGGAGAAGTTCCCCGAGGCCGCGGGCGGGGTCGCCCGGATCGTCCTCGCGGCACCCGAGGGCAGCGGCCTGACCCGGCCGAAGGCGCACGCGGCCGTCGAGGCGGGCCTGCGGGAGGCGGCCCGGGTCTCCGGCGTCGTGGCGGTGTCCGACCCGTTCAAGGACAGGACGCTCTCGGCGGACCGGCGGATCGGCTACGCCGACGTCCGCTTCCGGCAGCCGGCCAGCGAGGTGCCGCAGGCGTCGAAGGACGCCCTGGACCGGGCGATGGCCCAGGCCCGGCACGCCGGACTCGAGGTCGAGTTCGGCGGCTCGGCGATGGACCGCAAGACCGAGGTCGGCGGGCCGGCCGAGGTGATCGGCGTGGTGCTCGCCTTCGTCATCCTGGCGCTGGCCCTGGGCTCCCTGGTGGCCGCCGGGCTGCCGCTGCTGACGGCCCTGGTCGGGGTGGCGATCGGCGTTCTCGGGGTGGAGTTCATGACCCGGTACGTCGAGATGACCAGCACCGCCACGGTGCTCGCCCTGATGATCGGGCTGGCCGTGGGCATCGACTACGCCCTGTTCATCATCTCCCGCCACCGCGAGCAGCTCACCGACCCGGAACAGGATGTCGAGGACTCGATCGCCCGGGCCGTGGCCACCGCGGGCGGTGCCGTCGTCTTCGCCGGTGCCACCGTGATCATCGCGCTCGCGGCGCTCGCGGTCACCGGCATCCCGTTCCTGACGGTGATGGGCCTGGCCGCCGCGGCGACCGTGCTGCTGGCCGTCCTGGTCGCCGTCAGCCTCGTCCCCGCCGCCCTCGCCCTGCTCGGCGAGCGTCTGCGGCCGCGCGGCCGTCGTACCACCGTGAGGGCGGCCGGCTCCTGGGGACCGGCCTGGGCCCGAGCGGTCACCCGCAAGCCCCTGCTCGTCCTCCTGGCCGGGGTCATCGGCCTGCTCGCCCTGGCCGTGCCCGCCCGCGACCTGCGCCTCGGCCTGCCCAGCAACGCCTCGCAGCCCGTCGACAGCACCCAGCACAAGAGCTACGACCTGCTGACCGAGGGCTTCGGGCCCGGCTTCAACGCCACGCTGACCGCCGTCGTCGACCTCAAGGGCGTCCCGGCCGCCGACCGTGCCGCGACCGTGACCGGGCTCCGTACGGCCCTGGCGGGCGACCGCGGGGTGGCCGTCGCCGCCCCGCCGGTCACCAACGCGGACGGGACCCTGGCCGTCGTCGCCGTGGTCCCGAAGACCGGACCCGACGCCCGGGCCACCACCGACCTGGTGCACCGGCTGCGTGCCGAGGCGCCCGCCGTCGACCGGGCCGGCGGCACCCTCTACATCGCCGGTACGACCGCTGCCGCGATCGACGTGGCGGGCAAGCTCTCCGACGCGCTGCCGCTGTTCATCGCCCTCATCGTGATCCTCGCCCTGATCCTGCTGACGATCGCCTTCCGCTCCGTGCTGGTGCCCCTGAAGGCCGCGTTCGGGTTCCTGCTGTCCGTGGCCGCGTCCCTGGGCGCCACGGTGTGGGTGTTCCAGGAGGGCCACCTCGACGGCGTGCTGGACATCCCCTCGGCGGGCCCGGTCACCAGCTTCCTGCCCGTCCTGCTCATCGGCGTCCTCTTCGGACTGGCCATGGACTACGAGGTGTTCCTCGTCAGCCGGATGCGCGAGCACCACGAGCACACCGGCGACGCCGCCGAGGCCGTCACCCAGGGGGTGGCCCGCAGCGGACGGGTCGTCAGCGCCGCCGCGCTCATCATGGCCGCGGTCTTCGGCGGCTTCGTCTTCAACGACGACCCGATCATCAAGTCCATCGGCTTCGCCCTCGCCTTCGGTGTCCTCGTCGACGCCTTCGTCGTCCGCATGACCCTCGTGCCGGCGGCCATGGCGCTGCTCGGCCGCCGTGCCTGGGGCCTGCCCGGATGGCTGGCCCGGATCACCCCGGACGTCGACATCGAGGGGGCACGGCTGCCGGCCCGGGCGAAGGCCGGGACGGCGGCGGAGGAGCCGCAGGAGGCCGCCGTACGGTGAGGCCGGGGAGCCGGGCGCCGCGGGGCTCCCGCCCTGAGGGGAGCCGCCCGGTCCGCGGACGCGGCCGTGGGGCGGGCCGAAGCCCGCGTGCCGGAGTGAGGACGTCGTCGTTCGTCGCCTTCGCAGGCGTTCCCGAGGAGCAGGCGCGTGCCGTGGTCGAGGAGACGGCGGCCGCGCTCGCCGCGCAGCCCGCCGCCGACTGAGCCGCCGCCGTCGAGGCGCGACGGCGGGCCCGGTCCGCTGCGGGGAGGGCGTCGACCAGGTCCCCGACCCGTGCGAACGGGACCCGCTACCGCTCGGCTACGCCCACCACGCCCTGGGCGACCTCGGTGCCGGGCGGGGTGTGGCCGTGCTCGGTCTCGGCGGTGTGGGCGATGTTGCGGGCCATGCCGCCGAAGACCACGGAGTGGAAGGGGGAGACGCTCCACCAGTAGGCGTGGCCGAGCAGTCCGTGCGGATGGAACACGGCGCGCTGGCGGTAACGGGTGCGGCCGGCGTCGTCGGTGTCGGCGTACATCTCCAGCCAGGCCAGTCCGGGCAGCCGCATCTCCGCGCGCAGCCGCAGCAGCCTGCCCGGCTCGATCTCCTCCACCCGCCAGAAGTCCACCGAGTCGCCCACGCGCAGCCGGTGCGCGTCCCGGCGCCCGCGGCGCAGCCCGACCCCGCCCACGAGCCGGTCGGCGATCCCCCGCACGTTCCAGGCCAGCGGGAAGGAGTACCAGCCGTTCTCCCCGCCGACGCCCTCGATCACCCGCCACAGCGCCTCGGGCGGGGCGTCGACCGGACGTTCCCGCAGGTCGGTGTAGAGGCTCCCGCCCGCCCAGGCGGGGTCGGTGGGCAGCGGGTCGCTGGGGGCGCCGGGGACCGAGGCGGAGGACCAGCGGGTGGTGACCTCGGCGTCCTGGACACGCTTGAGCGCCAGCCGTACCGCGTCGTCGAAACCGATGGGGTGGCCGGGCGGGTCGGGCACGTACCGGGTGATGTCGTTCTCCCGGCACACCACCTCGTGCCGCAGCGACTCCGCGAGCGGCCGGGCGATGGACGCGGGGACCGGGGTGACCAGGCCGACCCAGAGCCCGGACAGGCGGGGGGTGAGCACCGGCACCGGCACGATCACGCGCCGGGGCAGTCCCGCGACCGCCGCGTAGCGCAGCATCATGTCGCGGTACGTCAGCACGTCGGGCCCGCCGATGTCGAAGGCGCGGTTCACGTCCGCGGGCATCCGGGCGCTGCCCACCAGCAGACGCAGCACGTCCCGGACCGCCGCCGGCTGGATGCGGGTGCGCACCCAGCTGGGCGTGACCATCACCGGCAGCCGCTCGGTCAGGTAGCGCAGCATCTCGAAGGAGGCCGAGCCGGACCCGATGATGACGGCGGCGCGCAGCACCGTGGTGGGCACCCCGCTCGCCAGCAGGATGCGCCCGACCTCGGAGCGGGAGCGCAGGTGGGGTGACAGCTCCCGCTCGGGCACCCCGGCCGGGGTCAGCCCGCCGAGGTAGACGATGCGGCGGACACCGGCACCGGCGGCCTGCGTGCCGAAGACGTGGGCGCCCTGCCGGTCGGTGTCCTCGAAGCCGTGTCCGGTGCCGAGCGCGTGCACCAGGTAGTAGGCGACGGAGACCTCCCGCATGGCGGCACCGACGGTGACGGGGTCGGTGACGTCCCCCTGGACCACCTCCACCTCCCCGGCCCACGGGTGGTCGCGCAGTTTCCCGGGGGACCGGGCCAGGCAGCGCACCCGGTATCCGGCGGCCAGCAGTTCCGGCACCAACCGCCCGCCGATGTAGCCGCTGGCCCCGGTCACCAGGCACAGGGGGCGTTCCGCCGTCGTCTCCATGGCTCCTCCTCGTACCCGGGTCTTCGGCCGTCGCGCCGCCCGCGGATGCGGCCCGCGGGTGATCCCCGAGTACCCCGGTACGATGCGCCGGTGAGCACGGAGACGAACGGCGGGCACCCGGCCCCCGGAGACCTCCCCGCCTTCCCCGGCGACCTGCCTGCCTTCGCGGTGCAGTTGCGCCGCATGCACGGCGAGATCGGCCGGGTCATCCAGCAGTACGCGGCCCGGCAGAACCTGCACGCCACCGACGTGCAGGCGCTGGCCGCCATCCTGGACGCCCCCGAGCCCATGACGCCCACCCGGCTGCGCGCGCTGCTCGGCCTCACCTCGGGGGCGGTCACCGCCTGCGTGGACCGGCTGGAGCGCGCCGGGCACGTCCGCCGGGTGCGCGAGGACGCCGACCGCAGGGTGGTGCACCTCCAGTACGTCGACGACGCCCGCGCCGCCGCCCGTACCCACTTCCGGCCGCTGGCCGACGCCGTGCGCCGGGCCGGAGCGGACTTCGACGCGCACGAGCTGGCCGTGGCCCTGCGGTTCCTGACGGAGCTGAACGACATCCTGGCCGAGGTGCCCGGGGAGCCCGCCGCCGGTCGCTGAGGGCTGCATCCGAACATCCGGCGCGCGCAGAAGCAGGGGCGACACATGTCGTCGGGCAATATTGCTTGATCATTGAGATAGTTCACCGTCGAGCTTTCTGTTCGGGAGTCTCCCTTGTCGCGCGCCCCCAGGAGTCACATGACACCCCCGCCCCACCGCCGCACCCGCGGGCTCGTCCCGTTCGCCATGGTCGCCGTCTGGCTGGTGCTCGGAGGCCTGCTGGGTCCCTTCGCCGGACGGCTGGGCGAGGTCGCCACCAACGACCAGGCGGCCTTCCTGCCGAGGAGCGCCGAGTCCACCCGGGTCCTGGCCGAGCAGGCCGCCTTCCGGCAGCGGGAGACCCTGCCGGTCGTCGTGGTGTGGACCGCCGACGGCGGGGCGGCCGTCAGCGGCGAGCAGCGCGCGGCCACCGCGGCGGTGGCCGCGCTCGCCGGCACCCCCGGCACCGCCGGATCCCCTTCCCCCGCGCTCCTCTCCCGGGACGGCGCCGCCCTCCAGGCCGTCGTACCGCTGCGCCCCGATCTCGGCGACCGGCTCGCACCCACCCTGGAACGGGTGCGGGCGGCGGCCGGCGTCCCCGGCACCCAGGTGCGACTCGCCGGTCCCGCCGCCACCCAGGCCGACCTCGCGGACGCCTTCTCGGGCATCGACGGGGTGCTGCTCGCGGTCGCCCTGGCCACCGTGCTCGTCATCCTGCTGCTGGTCTACCGCTCCCTGCTGCTGCCGCTGGTCGTCATCCTCGGCGCGGTGTTCTCCCTGGGCCTCGCGTGTGCCGTCGTCTACGCCCTGGCCGACCACGGGCTGGTGCGCGTCGACGGCCAGGTGCAGGGAATCCTCTCGATCCTCGTCATCGGCGCCGCGACGGACTACGCGCTGCTGGTCACCGCCCGCTGCCGGGAGGAACTGGCCGCCGGGCGCGACCGGCACGCGGCCGCCCGGGCCGCCCTGCGCCGCTCGGCCCCGGCCGTCCTGGCCAGCGCGGGCACCGTCGCCCTCGGCCTGATCGCGCTGCTGCTCAGCGACCTCACCAACAACCGGGCGCTCGGGCCGGTCGGCGCCGTCGGCATCGCCTGCGCCGCCCTCAGCGCACTCACCTTCCTGCCGGCCGTCCTGGCCCTCCTCGGCCGCCGCGCGTACTGGCCGGCCAGGCCCGGGAGCGAGGGCGGCGCGACCGGGCTGTGGCAGCGCGTCGCCCACCTGGTCGACCGGGCGCCGCGCCGGGTGTGGGCGTTCGCCCTGACCGCACTGCTCGTCTGCTCGGCGGGCGCCCTCACCCTGGACTCGCGGGGCGTCCCGCTCGACGAGACGTTCGTACGGCACGTGCCGTCCGTCGCCGCCCAGCAGACCCTGGCCCGGCACTTCCCGGCCGGCGCGGGCACCCCCGTGGTGGTCGTCGCCGACGCCACCGCCGCCGACCGGGTGGCGCGCACCCTGCGCGCCACCCCGGGTGTCGCCGCGGTGACCGCGACCGGCGCGCAGGGCCGTCCGGCGGCCCAACCGCTGGTGGCGGACGGCCGGGTCAGGTTCGAGGCGACCGCGAAGGCGGCCCCCGACACGCAGGCCGCCCGCGACACCGTGGCCGGGCTGCGCGCGTCGCTGCACGCGCTGCCCGGCGCGGACGCCCTCGTGGGCGGCTACACCGCGCAGCAGTACGACACCCTGCGCGCGGCCGAACACGACCGCGTGGTCATCGTCCCGGTGGTGCTCGCCGTCATCCTGACCATCCTCGTGCTGCTGCTCCGCTCCTTCGCGGTGCCCGTCCTGCTGGTGCTGACCGTCGGCCTCAACTTCACCGCGACCCTCGGGGTGGCCGCGCTGGTCTTCCGCGACCTGTTCGGATTCAGCGGCACCGATCCGTCCGTACCGCTGTACGGGTTCGTCTTCCTGGTGGCACTCGGCGTCGACTACAACATCTTCCTCATGTCCCGGGTCCGCGAGGAGACCCTGCGGCACGGCACCCGTGAGGGCGTCCGGCGCGGGCTCGTCACCACCGGCGGGGTCATCACCTCCGCCGGGGTGGTGCTGGCCGCCACCTTCGCGGCGCTCGGCGTGATCCCGCTGGCCTTCCTGGTGCAGATCGCCTTCATCGTCGCGTTCGGCGTGCTGCTGGACACCCTGGTGGTGCGCTCCCTGCTGGTGCCGGCGCTGGTGCGGGACGCCGGGGACCGCGTGTGGTGGCCCACCCGGCCGGGGTCCGAGCGAGACGATGCAGACTCGATGCGAGTTGCCCGGGTGGGAGCGCGGGACGGACGGTGGTGCTGAGGCAGGGAGCGATCCCGTCCGCACCGCGATCCGGTACCAGGAGCAGCCACATGACCGCAGTCGCCATGACCGAGACGCCGTCCATGACCACGACGGATTCCGACAGCGCGCTGGCCCTGCGCTTCGTGGCCGGGGACGAGGGCGCCCTGGAGGCGGTCTACCGCCGGTGGGCACCTCTCGTCCTCTCCCTGGCCCGGCAGTCGCTGGGGGACGGCGCGGAGGCCGAGGACGTCACCCAGACGGTGTTCCTCGCCGCCTGGCACGGCCGCCACGGCTACCGCCCCGGCCGCGGCCCGCTGCCCGCCTGGCTGGTGGGCATCGCCCGGCGCAAGATCGCCGACGCCCTGTCCGCCCGCACCCGGCGCACCGACGTCGCCGCCGCGGCGGCCGCGCGCGAGTCGACCCGCTCGCCGGATCCGTCGAACGCGCACGACGCGGTCCTGAACCGCGTGGACGTCACCCGGGAGCTGCGCCGCCTTCCCGAGGCCCAGCGGCGAGTGCTGTGCCTGGCGTTCTACGGTGATCTGACGCAGACGCAGATCGCCCATGTCACCGGCTGGCCGCTGGGTACGGTCAAGAGCCACGCCCGGCGCGGCCTGCTCCGCCTGGGCCGCTGCCTGGACGGCGAGGCCGCGTAGGAAGGCCGCCCGGCGGACGGCTCGGCGGCTGCCGCCGGGAACCCGGGTGCCGGGCACGGGAAGAGGAGCACATGACCACCGCGAACCCCGCCGGGCAGCCCCCGCCCGAACCGGCCGCCGTACCCGGCGGCGCCGGCGTGACCACGGGAGTGCTGGCGCGCCGTCTCGGCGTCTCGCCCATGACCCTGCGCTCCTGGGACCGCCGCTACGGCATCGGACCGACCGCACGCACCGGGGGCGGCCACCGGCGCTGGACGGCGGGGGACGTGGCCACCGTCGAGGAGATGTGCAGGCTGACGGCGACCGGCATCCCGCCGGCCGACGCCGCCCGCGCCGCCCGCGCGGCCGCCGCCGAGCCGCCGCCCGCGCCCGTGACCGCCGCCGCCCCGGCGCTGCCGCCGGCCGCGGCGCGGTCCCGGGCCGCCGGCGCGCTGCCCCTCGGCGACGTGCGCCTGGAGTGCCGCGGCCTGGCCCGCGCCGCCGTACGGCTGGACGCGCCGGCCCTGGAGGAACAGCTCACCGCGGCCGTCGAGCGGTACGGCGTGGTGGTGGCCTGGCAGGAGGTGATGGCTCCCACGCTGCGCGCCGTGGGCCGCCGCTGGGCCTCCTCCGAGGACCGGTACGTCGAGGTGGAGCACCTGCTCGCCTGGCACGTCTCCACGGTGCTGCGCCGCAGCGCGCCGCCCGTCCTCCCGGTGACCGCCCCGGCGACCGGCTGCGTCCTGCTGGCCTGCGCGCCCGGCGAACAGCACACGCTGCCGCTGGAGGCCCTGGGCGCCGCGCTCGGCCGTGAGGGTCTGCCGGTGCGCATGCTGGGAGCGGCGGTGCCCGTCGAGGCGCTGGACGCGGCGGTCCGCAGGCTCGGACCGGTCGCGGTCGTGCTGTGGGCCCAGGACAGCGCACGGGCCGCTCCCGCCCTGGCCCGGCACGTCGCCGCGCTGCGCTGGGGCATGAAGGGGACGCGCCGAGGCCCGGCGGTGCTGCTGGGCGGCCCCGGCTGGAGCCGGACCCAGCCCGCCGAGGTGCTCAGGCCGGCCGGACTGGCGCAGGCGGTGGAAGCGCTGCGCGCGCTGTGCGGAGCGGGGAGCGGCGGGGCCGGATGACGTTCAGGACCGCTCCCGGGCCCGCCGGAAGCGGTCCAGGCCCTCCGCCAGGGACACCACCGGCTCGGGGTAGCCGGTCCTCGCCAGCTCCTGCGCCGGGAGTTTCCACGGCTCGTGCACGTGGCTCTCCTTCACGTCCGCCAGTTCCGGCACCCAGCGCCGCACGTACGCCCCGTCCGGGTCGTACTTCTTGCCCTGGGTGACGGGGTTGAGCACCCGGTTGGGCCGGGTGTCGGTGCCCGTGCCGGCCATCCACTGCCAGTTCAGCTGGTTGTTCGCCAGGTCGCCGTCGACCAGCAGGTCCAGGAAGTGCCGGGCGCCCACGCGCCAGTCGACGTACAGCGTCTTGGTGAGGAGGCTCGCCGCCAGCAGCCGGCCCCGGTTGTGCATCCAGCCCTCGTACCGCAGCTGCCGCATCGCCGCGTCCACCACCGGGTAGCCGGTGCGGCCCTCCCGCCACGCCTCGGCGTCCGCCTCCGCGTCCCGGCCGCGGCGCCACCGGTCGCGCTTGGTGCGGTAGTCGCGGACGGCGGCCTGCGGGCGGGCGGCGAGCACCTGGCGGTGGAAGTCGCGCCAGGCGATCTGCCGTACGAACGCCTCCGCGCCCGGGCCGCCCGTCCGCCGGGCCCGGTGCACCACCTCGACCGGGGACAGCGTGCCGAAGTGCAGGTGCGGGGAGAGCCGGGAGGTGGCGTCGCCCGCCAGGTCGTCGTGCCCGTCCTCGTACGAGGCCACGCCGGAGCGCAGCCAGGCGGCCAGCCTGCGCCGGGCCTCCGTCTCGCCGCCCGCGCACAGCCCCGGGGACACCCCGTTCACGGCGCCGCGTTCCGGCAGCGGGGCGGAGCCCACCTCCTCGGGCACGGTGACCGCGCGCGGGGCCTCCAGCACGTCCCGCAGGCCCTGGGCGGACCAGTGCCGGTGGTAGGGCGTGAACACCGCGAAGTGGTCGGAGGAGGTCGGGGTGACCGCGCCCGGCGGCACGGCCGTGCTCACGGTGTCGTGCACGTACAGGCGCCGCCCGTCGGCCTCCAGGGCCCGGCGCAGCCGCCGCTCACGCGCGCGAGCGAAGGCGCTCACGTCACCCGCCATGTGCACCTCGTCGGCGTCCGCCTCGGCGGCCGCCCGGCACACCTCGGTGACCGTGTCGCCCTCGCGCAGCACCAGCCGGCCGCCCCGCTCCCGCAGCCGGGCGTCCAGGTCGCGCAGGCAGTCGGCGAGGAACGCCAGCCGGTTCGGCGCGGCGAAGCCGGCCGCGTCCACGGACGGGTCGCGCACGAACAGCGGTACCACCCGGCCCCCGCCGTGCAGGGCCGCGCGCAGCGGCGGATGGTCCGACAGGCGCAGATCGCAGGTGAACACGACGACCGAGGTGTGCATGGGGGCTCACTTCCGCTTCCGTTGTCTCGCTCTCGGAAGGTTTCGCCCCGGCGGGCGGTCCCGGATGCGGCCGGCCGCCGATGGTCGCCCGTTCGGGTGCCGCCGCATCCGTGGCGGCGGCCGACGGGGAAGTACCTGAGGAAGACGCCGGGCCCCGCGCCCGTGCGGACGTCGCAGCAGGTCCCCGAGGAACGAGGAGAGGTGGTGGGCCGTGGCGGACGGATCCGCGGTCGCGGACGTCGTCGTGGTGGGTGCCGGGGTCGCCGGCCTCGCCTGCGCCCGCGACCTGGCCGCCGCCGGGCTCGGCGTGGCGGTGCTGGAGGCGGGTGACGGGGTGGGCGGACGGATGCGGACCGACCGGCTGGACGGCTTCACGGTGGACCGCGGCTTCCAGGTCGTCAACCCCGCCTACCCGCAGCTGCGCCGCCGCCTGCCCGCCGCGTTCCTCGCCCCGCGCCCCTTCCTGCCGGGCGTCCTGGTGCACACCGGTGACCGGCGCGTGCTGCTGGCCGATCCGCGCCGCCGCCCCGACACGGTGCGGTCGCTGCTGTCCGGACGGCTCGCCGGGCCGCGCGACCTGGCGGCGCTGGCCGCGCTCGGCGCCCGCGACGCGCTCGCTCCGGCCGGTGCGCTCAAGCGGTCACCGGAGCGCACCACCCGCGCCGCCCTCGCCGGGGCCGGCTTCTCCGAGCCGTTCGTCGAGGGCTTCTTCCGGCCGTTCCTCTCCGGGGTCTTCCTGGAGGACGCCCTGGACACCTCCAGCCGGGTGTTCCACCTGGTGTGGCGCAGCATGCTGCGCGGCGCCCTGTGCCTGCCGGCCTTCGGCGTCCAGGCGGTCCCCCGTGCCCTGGCCGCCGCCCTGCCCGAGGGCACCGTACGGCTCGGCACCCCCGTGGCACGGCTCGCCGGCCGGGGCGTGGTCACGGCCGACGGTACGGAACTGTCCGCGCGCGCCGTGGTCGTGGCGACCGGCGCCGACGCCGCCGCGCGGCTGCTGCCCGGCCTGGACGTCCCCGCCCACCGCACGGTCACGACCTACTACCACGTCGCTGCGCGCTCGCCCCTGGGCCGACCCGTCCTGCTGGTCGACTCCGGTCGCCGCGTACTGAACACGTGCGTCCTCAGCGATGTCGCACCCGAGTACGCGCCGCGCGGCAGCGCCCTGGTCGCGACCTCGGTGCTGGGCGGCGACACCGCGCCGGTGCGGGCGGCTGTCGGCACCGCGCTGTCGGAGCTGTACGGGACCGACACCGGCGCCTGGGACCTGCTGGTCGCGCGCACCGTCGAGGCCGCGCTGCCCGCCATGCCGCCGCCCTGGCGGCTGACCCGTCCCTGCCGCATCGGCCCCGGCCGCTACGTCTGCGGGGACCACCGCGGCACCGGTTCCGTCCAGGGCGCCCTCGCCTCCGGCGCGCGGGCCGCCCGGGAGGTGCTGGCGGACCTCGGCGGCCGCTGACCGCACGAGGGGCGTGCCGCCCTGGCCTCAGCGGGCGAACTTCGCGACGGCCGCCGGGGTCACCGGGGTGAAGACGTTGACCAGGTTGCCGTCGGGGTCCCGGAACAGCAGTGAGCGGTTGCCCCAGGGCATCGTGGTGGGCCCGGTGACGAAGTCGGTGACGCAACCGGTCAGGTTCCGGTGGACGCGGTCCACGTCGTCGACGAGGAACTCGGTGATCACGCTGTGGTTGTCCGCCGGGCGGGCGGAGCCTGGGGCGAACAGCGGGACGGTGCGGGAGCCGGCGATCGCGAGGGTGGCGGCGGGGGTCCTGAGTTCGGCGAAGTCCTCGGTGGCCCACGCCGCCGGTACGCCCGTGACCCGCTCGTAGAACGCGACGAGGCGCGCCACGTCGCCGGTGATGATGCGGATCGATACGAAGTTCACGGTGTCTCCCTGGCTGTGCCGACGGTGTGCGCTTCGCAGGCTAGGAGGGATAGCGGACGGAACCGGTCCGGTATTCGCCCTAGGCTGGGACCATGTACCGACCCACCGGACGCGTGCTGACCCTCCTGGAACTGCTCCAGTCGGGCGGCACCCGCACCGCGGCCGAGCTCGCCGGCCGGCTCGGCGTCGAGGAACGCACCGTGCGGCGGTACGTGGACCAGCTGATCGACCTGGACGTGCCCGTGGAGTCGGTGCGCGGCCGCTACGGCGGGTACCGCCTCGCTCGCGGACACCGCCTGCCTCCGCTCATGCTCACCGACGAGGAGGCGCTGGCCGTCCTGCTCGGCCTGGTCGCGGGCCGCCGCACCGGGCTGACGACGGCGGCGGACACGGCGGCCGAGACGGCGTCCGCGAAGATCCGGCGCGTGCTGCCCGGACACCTCGCCGGACGGCTCGCCGCGCTCCTGGAGACCCTCGCGTTCACGGACCGGACCGGAGCGTTCGACGCCCCGGACGCCGGGGTCCTGCTCACCCTGGCCGACGCGGTGCGCCACCGGCGGCCGGTCTCGGTCCGGTACACCGACGGCGAGGGACGGCGCAGCGAGCGCACGCTGCACGCGTACGGGATCGTCGCCCACTCCGGCCGGTGGTACGTCACCGGCAGGGACGCCGGGATCGACGAGGACCGCACCTTCCGGCTCGATCGCATCGCGGACGCGAGGACCCTGCCGGGCTCGTTCGAGCCACCCGACGGGCCCGCCCCGGCGCAGCGCCTGCTGTCGGCCCTGGCCACGGCCGACTACCGGCACGAGGTGACCCTGCGGATCCACGGGACGGTCGCGCAGATCCGCGCCCGCCTCCCCGCCGCCGTCGCGGCGCTGGCGGATCCCGGGCCCGCGACGGGCGAGGACCCGGCGGCCGAGCGCTGGCGGCGCGTCGACCTGCGCGTGGAGCGGCTCGACTGGCTGCCTCCCGTACTCGCCTCCCTGGACCGCCCCTTCGTCATCGACCGTCCCGCCGAACTGCGCGACCTCGTCGGCGCACTCGCCACCCGCCTCGCCTCCTGCGCCCGCGACGCATCGCCTGGCGCTCCGCCCGAACAGCCCACCCCGTGACGTCCTGCCGTCGGCCGATGAGCGCACGCGGTGCGCACCGAGGCGCACGGCGGGGTACCCGTCCGCTGGACGGCGTGTCCGCCGGGGTACGAGGAGTCCGCCCGGGTACGAGGAGTCCGCCCGGTTCGAGAAGGAGAGCACGATGCCCGACCGCACGACGGCCGCCGATCTCGGTCCTGCGCCGCTACGGCCACCGCTGGACCCCGAACTGGAGCCCGTCGAGGCCGAGTTGCGCGAGAACCTGCCGGCCCTGTCGGACGCGACCCTCCCCGAGGCCCGGCGGCTGACGGCCCAGGGGCTGCCCGGAGAGGGGCCGGAGGACCTGCGGGTCGGCGGCAGGGTGCGCCTGTCGGAATTCCGGGTCCCCGGTCCCGAGGGCGCCCCGGACCTCACCCTGCTGGTGCTCAGCCCGGCCGGGCGACGGGAGCCGGTCGGCGGCGTCTATCACGTGCACGCGGGCGGAATGGTCGTGGGAGACCGCCGCAACGGCCTGCGCACGGTGCTGCCGTTCGTCGCCGAGGGCGCCGCCGTGGTGGTGTCCGTGGAGTACCGGCTGGCTCCCGAGCACCCCGACCCGGCGCCGGTCGAGGACTGCTACGCGGGGCTGGTGTGGACCGCGAAGAACGCGGAGCGGCTCGGCATCCGCACCGAGCGGCTGCTCGTGCTCGGCGCCAGCGCCGGGGGCGGCCTCGCGGCCGGAACCGCACTGCTCGCCCGCGACCGCGGCTTCCCCGACCTGAGCCACCAGGTGCTGATGTGCCCCATGCTCGACGACCGCTTCACGACGCACAGCAGCCGCATGCTGGACGGCACCGGCACCTGGGACCGCAACGCCGCCCTCTACGCCTGGGACGCCCTGCTGGGCGACCGGCGGGGCGGCCCGGACGTGTCGCCCTACGCCGCCCCGGCCCGCGCCGCGGACCTCACCGGGCTGCCCAGGACCTACCTCGACACCGGTTCGGCGGAGGGGTTCCGCGACGAGATCCTCGACTACGCCCGCCGTCTCTCCGAGGCGGGGGTGAGCGTGGACCTCCACATGTGGGGCGGGGGCTTCCACGGGTTCGACTGGACGGCGCCGGACGCGGCGGTCTCCCGGGCGGCCACCGCGACCCGCGAGGCGTTCGTCCGCCGGGCCCTCGAAACCTGAGCGGCGGGGGCCGTGCGCACCCGTAGGGGGGCTGGGTACACCCCGGATCCTGCGGAGCGCCCCCTTCTCGCGCGCCCCCGGCTCCGGTTGGCTGGTGCACGTCACCGACAGAGCGCACCACAGAACTCACCACAGAACTCACGACCGGGGGACCGACCATGCGGATGCCGACGCCGAAGAGGGCCGGAGCCGTCGTACTCACCGCCGCGCTGCTCACGCTGGTGCCGCCCGTGACCGCGACGGCGGCCACCGCCGGACCGCCGGGACCGGCGCGGCACTACGGCGAGGACGTGCTCCGGCGGGACCTGGCGGCCGTCCGGCAGGCCGGGGGAGGCGACGTGAACGTGCTGGCTCGGGTCGACGGGACGGCCGGCGGCCCGCTCATGGCACGGATCGGCACCCGGACGGCCGGCTCCGCGGAACCGGTCCCGTGGAACGCCCACTTCCGGGTGGCGAGCACGACGAAGACGTTCACGGCGACCGTGGTCCTCCAACTCGCGGCGGAAAAACGGCTGTCCCTGGACGACACCGTCGCCCACTGGCTCCCGGGAGTCGTCGCGGGCCACGGCAACGACGGCAGCCGCATCACCGTCCGCGACCTGCTCCGCCAGACCAGCGGTCTGTACGACTACGTCGACGACCCGGAGATCCAGGACCGGCTGCTCCACCACTTCGACGAGAACCGGTACGACACCACACCCGCGGCCGGCCTGGTCGCGGTGGCCATGGGGCACCCCCCGCTGTTCGTGCCCGAGCGGGGCGGGGCCACCCGGTGGGCGTACTCCAACACCAACTACCTGCTGGCCGGGATGATCGCCGAGAAGGCCGGCGGGGCGAGCTGGCAGGAGCTCGTCGAGCGCCGGGTGATCGACCGGCTGGGGCTGCGGGACACCTCCGTGCCCGGACTCGACCCGCGCCTGCCCGACCCCCACGTGAACGCCTACCTGACCGCCCCCGACGGCAGGCGCCTCGACGTCACCGAGCACAGCCTCCAGCACACCGCGGACTCCGGGGTGGTGAGCACCACCGCCGACCTCGACACCTTCTTCCGCGCCCTGGCGGGCGGCCGGCTGCTCCCCGCCGCGCAGTGGCGCGAGATGCGGCGCACGGTGGAGCGCACCGACGACCCGGAGGACGTCGCGGAGATGCCCGAGGGCACCTATGGCCTCGGGCTGCGCAAGATCCCGCTCTCCTGCGGCGGTCACTACTACACCCACGAGGGCGACGGGGTGGGTGTCAACACCCGTCCCGCGGTGAGCGCGGACGGCAGGCGCGCGGTGACCGTCTCGATCACCACGACCACCGCGCCACCGGACCTGCCCGCCCTCAACCGCGCCACCGGCGCCCTCGTCGACCACGCGCTGTGCGCCGGGAGGTCCACCGGTACCGGGTGACCGGTGCCCGTCCTGTGCCCGGCCGGCGGACCGTCACCGCGGCACGTCGGCCGAGAGCGCGTCCCGGAGCTGCGCCCTGGCCGTGATGCCCAGCTTCGGGAAGACCTTGTGCAGGTGGTAGCCGACCGTACGGGGGGAGAGGTACAGGCGGGCCGCGATGTCGCGGTTGGTCAGGCCCTGCGCGGCGAGCTCGGCGATCTGCCGCTCCTGCGGGGTGAGTTCACCGCCGGCCGAGGGACCCGTGGCCGCCCCCGCCGCCCGCAGCTCCGCGCCCGTCCGTTCGGTCCACGGGCGGGCGTCCAGGCGCTGGAAGCACTCCAGGGCGGCGGCCAGCTGCGCACGGGCCTCGACGCTGCGGCGGCGCCGGCGCAGCCATTCGCCGAAGTCGAGCCGGGTGAGCGCCTTCTCGAACGGCCAGGCGTCGGTGGCGGGGTCGTCGAGTGCGGCGCGGAAGTGCCGTTCCGCCTCGTCGGTGTCGGTCAGCAGCGCGGCGGCCCGGCTCAGCACGGCTGCCAGCCGGGGCGAGGGGTCGGGCTTCAGGGCCTGTGCCACGGCGTCGACCACCGTGCGGGCGTCGTCCGCCCGTCCGGCGCGGACCGCCGCGGCCGCCAGGTCGCCGAGGTGGTAGAGCGAGGCGTGGTAGTGGACGGGCGCCGGGCGGAAGTCCCGGGTGAACGTCGCCCGCAGCTGCTCGTAGGCGTCCTCGTGCTCGCCCGCGACGAACGCGGCCATGCCCACGGCGTACCGGTGCCGGACCTGGAGGCCCAGCGAGCGGCGCAGGTCCACGCCGTGGACGGCCTCCGCCGCCTGCGTCCGGGCCGCCGCGTGGTCGCCGCGCAGCGCGCTCAGGGTGGCCCGCAGGACCCGGGCACCCACCGTCACGTTGTCGGCACCCGCCTCCGTCGCCATCCAGAACGCCTCGTCCGCCGCGTCCTTCGCCGCCGCCCAGGAGCCGTTCTCGAACAGGGCGAGGGCGAGCGCCTGGGTGACGGTCGCGTTGGTGCCCGCGCTGCCGGCCCGCCGCAGCAGGTCCATGGTGCGCCCGAGGATGCGCACCGCCTGCGCGGTCTCGTCCAGGATCCAGGTCGTGCCGCCCAGCGCGGTGAGGTTCCCGAGGGTCTCCGACCGCGCCAGCGCGGCCAGTCCCTCCGTCAAGTGCCTTGCCAGCAGCGTCCGTTCACGATGCGGATCGCCGACCGCCAGGACCCAGGCACGGCCCGCCGGGTCACCGTCCGTGTCGATCAGGCCGCCGATCCGGCGCAGCTCCTCCCGGTAGTAGGGCGCACCGGAGTTGTAGACGGACGTCGCGGCGGTGCTCAGGGCGTCCAGGGCCAGGCCCGGAGCCGGCGCCGCGCAGGCCTCGGCGACGCCGAGCAGCAGCGTCAGCGCGTCCTCGTGCCGCAGCGTCACCCCGAGGGCCCAGCCACCCAGCAGCGAGGCCTCGGCGCGCAGCCGGGGATCCTCGGTGATCCCGCCGACCCGGCCGCTCATCTCGCCGACCCACTGCGGATGGCCGGCGAACATCGCCGCCTGGGCGGCCGTCAGCAGCCGCCGGGCGCGCAGGTCCGGCACCGGGGTCAGCTCGGCGGCGCGTTCCAGTGCGGTCGCGGCCGCCGCGTAGCCGCCCCGGTCCCGGGCCCGTTCGGCGCTCTCGGCCAGCGCGTCGGCGACCTCCGCGTCCTGGCCGGTGGCCGCCGCGGCCAGCTGCCAGGCCCGGCGGTCGGGCTCCTCGGTCAGCGCGGCGGCCAGCGCGAGATGCGCCTGCCGGCGCTCGTGGAAGGAGGCCGCGTGGTAGACGGCCGAACGCACCAGCGGATGCCGCGGCAGCACCCTGCCGTCCGCCACCCGCACCAGCCCCGCCCGCTCGGCGGGGTCCAGCGCCTGTACGACGTCCAGATCGGGCGCGGCCCGTATCAGGTCGGCCAGCTGGGCCGCGCCGGCCGCGGCCACCAGCAGCAGGGCCCGGCGGGTGGGCGCGGGCAGCGCGGGCAGGTCGGCGGCGAACAGGTTCTCCAGCCGCGCGGTGAGCGGCAGCGCGGTACCCGCGGCGCCCTGGCCGCCGTCCGCGCTCCGGCCGCGGGCCAGCGCGCGGGGCAGCTCGATCAGGGCCAGCGGATTGCCGGCCGCCTGCCTCAGGATCTCGGCCCGTGCCTTGCCCCGGGGCGGATCCGGCTGCGCGTCCAGCAGCAGCCCGGCCGCGGTCCGGCTCAGCGGACCCACGTTCACCTGGGGGAAGTCCCGGTCGAAGCGGGCCGGTACGCCGTCCTCGCGGGCGGCCAGCAGCAGCACCACCGGCCTGCCCTCCAGCCGCCGGGCGAGAAAGCCCAGCACGTCCACCGAACCGAGGTCCAGCCACTGGGCGTCGTCCACCAGCAGGAGCAGCGGCCGGCGGGCGGCGGCCGCGGTGACCAGGGCGAGCACACCGACGCACAGGGACAGCTGATCGAGCTTCAGCTCGTACCCCGCCCCGTCCGGACCGAAGGCGCGGTCCAGCGCCTCCCGCTGGGGCGCGGGCAGCCCGTCGCCCGGCAGCAGCGGATGCAGCAGCTGGTGCACCCCCGACAGACCGAGGCCCGCCTCCCCCTCGCTGCCGCGCACCCGCAGGATCCCCAGGCCCAGCTCCCGGCCCCGCTCGGCCGCCCGGTCGACGAGGGTGCTCTTGCCCGCCCCCGGCTCCCCGGTCAGCACCAGCACCTGGGGACCGCTGCCGTCCACCGCCGCGAGCAGCCGGTCGATGCGGCCCAGTTCGGCGGTCCGGCCCAGGATGCGTGGTTCGCGGGGGTGGTCGGTGCCGCCGTGCATGAACGTCCTTCTCGTCGGTGCGCCGCCACGGGTCGAGGTGTGCGCGCTGGTACGACCATCCTGCCAGTGGCGACCGGGGCGACCGGTACCGCGGTGACTGGTCAGATGACGGAAGCGGACCGGCCGCGACGCCGTGAAGGATTCCCCTGGCCAGGCAGAACGCACCGCCACGGGAGTACGTGAATGACGGTCCACCCACTCCAGGGGGCCACGGGGGCCGCCCCGCTGGGCCGGGACGGCGAGATCGAGCGGATCCTGCGGTGTGTACGGCGCGCACCCGGCACCCCGGGAACCCTGCTGCTCGTCGGCGACGAGGGGATCGGGCGTACGACGTTGCTCCGGCACGTCCGGGAGCGGGCCGGGGCCGAGGGTGTACGGGTGCTGGCCGCGCAGGGCTGGGCCGGGGACCCGCGCCCCGCGTCCGCCGGTCCCCAGCAGCTCCTCGCGTCGTCGGCCGTGCCGCCGGGGGACGGGCGACCGGACGAGGACGACCTGCCCGCGGCGGTGACGGCACTGCTCGACCGGCTCGGTGCCGACCGGCCGGTGCTGGTGTGCGTGGACGACGCCGACCTGTGCGACCGCGCCTTCCTGGAGACGCTGTTCACCGCGGCCCGGCTGCCGCCCGCCCGGGCCCTGACGATACTGCTCGGCGCCCGCCACGAGGCGGCCCTGCCCGTGCCGCCACCCGGTACCGAGACCCTGCGGCTCGGCCCGCTGGACGCCGCCGCGGCCGCCGCCCTCCTCGACCGGCTGCCGCTGCCGCCCACCGGCAGGCACCGTCTGGAGATCCTCGCCGAGGCCGCGGGCAACCCGCTGGCCCTCGTCGAACTCGGCCGCGCCGCGCCGGGCCCCGCGCAGGCGGTGCGGCACGCCCCCGCGGAGCACGTCTTCGGCGCCCGGCTCGCCGCGCTTCCCGCCGCGACGAGCCGGGCCCTGCTGTACGCGGCCGCCGCGGAACCGGACGAGAGCGTCGCCGCCGTCATGGCCGCCCTGGGCACCGCCGACCTCGCGGTGTGGGCGCCGGCCGAGGCGGCCGGGCTGGTCGTGCTCGCCGAGGACCGGTTGGACTTCCGGCATCCGCTGGCGCGGTCGGCCGCCTGGCTGCGACGTCCCGCGGCCGAACGCCAGCGGGCACACCGCGACCTCGCGGAGGTCGCCGCCCGGCCCGAGGCCAGGGCACGCCACCGGGCCGCGGCCACCGTGGGCACGGACGCGTCCGTCGCCGCGGCGCTGGAAAGGTCCGCCTGGCGGCGCGGGGACGCGGTGGGGGCCGCGCGCGACCTGGAGCAGGCGGCGCGGCTCAGTCCCGGGCGTTCGCAGCGCGCCCGCCGGCTCGCCGCGGCACTGACGGCGGCGTTCGCGGTGGGGGACCCCGACTGGACCCGGGAGCTGTACGGCCGGCTCGTCCAGGAGGACGCCGACCCGGAACTCCTGTGCGTGGCGGCCGGGGCCCTGGCCTCCGCCCTGTCCCACGAGTCCGCCCAGCGCGAGGCGTTCGAGCTGCTGACCGCCGCCTCGGAGCACTTCCCCGCCCTCGACCCGACCCTCGCCCTCGCCCTCACGACCCTGGCCGCCGGCATCACCGCCCGCTCGGGCCTGCCGGACCACAGGGCGACCCTGCCGACCCTGCTCGACCGGGTACGCCTGACGCCCGGGGGCGAGGGGGCCGGCAGGACCGGGCAGGGTGGCGGGGCCGGGGTGGGCGATGTGACTCGGCCGCTCCAGGGGGAGGGGCCGTTGGCCGGGCTGGACTCCGCGGGGGCCCGGCGCGCCATGGCGGCGCTGGTCGGTGTGGTGGCGCGGCCCGGGACCGCCCCCGGGGCGCGGGCCGGCCTCGGGCGGCCGCGGGCCCCGCTCGGCGGTCCGGACGCGCCGGTCGTCCGGACCGTTCTCGCCGCGGTCGCCCACCACGCCGACGAGGCGGACGCGGAGCTGGGGCGGTCCCGCACGGCCGACGACCGGCTGCGGGCCGCCCGCGCCTTCGGACTGCGCGGCTGGTCGGTCGTCCCGCACGTGGACACCCTGCTGGCCGTCGGGCGGTTCACCGAGGCCGGGTCCGTCATCGAGGACGCCCGCGCCGAGGCCGCCGTACTGCGGCTGCCGGGCCTGACCGCCGACCTGGAGGCACAGGCCCTGACCCTGTGGGCGCTGCGCGGCGCCCCGTCCCCGGAACCCCGGCTCACGCCGTCCGTCTGGCGTGCCGTCTGCCTCCAGGAGAACCGGGCCACCCACGCCCGGCTGCTGCGCGCCCGCGGCCTCGTCGCCGTCCTGCGCGGGGACATGGAGGACGGCTGGCGGCACCTGCGCGGCCTGTTCACCGCCGACGGAGCACCCCTGCACCCCCACCTGTCGCCCCGCGGCATCGCCGAACTCGCCGTCACCGCCCAGCGCACCGGCCGCCCGGCCGAGGCCCTGCCGGTCCTGGAGCGGGTCCGGGCCGACCAGGGCGACCGCCCCAGTACCAGGATGACCCTGCTGCTGCACCACGCCACCGCCCTGGTCGGCCCGGAGCGCGAGGCCGAGCAGCACTACCAGCTCGCCCTCGTCAACCACGCCGCGAACCGCTGGCCGTGGGAGTGCGCGCACGTCCGCCTCAACTACGCGATCTGGCTGCGCCGTTCCCGCCGCACCCGGGAGGCGCGCGCCCAGCTGACCACCGTCCTGGAGACCGCCGAACACCTCGGCGCGGGCACCCTCGCGGACGCCGCCCAGCGCGAACTGCGCGCCAGCGGCGCCGCACCGGCCCCCGAAGACGCCGGTCCGCTGGAGCGACTGACCGCTCAGCAGCGGCAGATCGTCCAGCTCGTCGCGGGCGGCCTGTCGAACCGGGAGATCGGCGAGCGGCTCTTCCTCTCGCCGCGTACCGTGGGCTCGCACCTGTACAAGGTGTATCCCCTCCTCGGCATCAGCAGCCGCCACCAGCTCCGTGACCTGGTGCAGGGCCGGTGAGCGGGCCGACGGACGGCGGCCGGAGGACAGCCCGTGACACCAGGAGCCCGGCCGGACGGACGTTCATGACATCGGGACACCGGTCGCGGGAGTGCCCGTGACACCCGGCAGGCCGGCCACCGCCGTCGTCCTCGACCAGGCCGTGCGGCGCCTGCTCGGCGCCACCGCCGCACCGCCCGCCCTCGACGACCTCGGCCCGGACAGCGCACGGCAGGCGCTGCGGGAGACCCAGGCCGACCGGTTCGAGGACTTCGCCGTGGACGCCGTCTTCCGCACCGCACCGGTCGGTCCGTCCGGGCTGCTCGGCTTCTGGACGGTCCGCCCGGCGGGGGTGCCGGGACCGCTCCCGGTCCTGCTGTACCTGCACGGCGGCCGCTGGACCCTGGGCGACGCCCAGACCCACGCCCGGCTCATCAGCGAACTCGTCACCGACGCCGGCGTGTGCGCCGTCGTCCCCGAGTACAGCCGCACCCCCGAGGCCCGCTACCCGGTGGCCCTCGAAGAGTGCTACGCCCTGCTGACCTGGGCGGTCTCCCAGGCCCGCGAACTCGCCCTGGCCCCCGGCCGGCTGGCGGTGGCCGGGGACTGCGCGGGCGCCACCCTCGCCGCCGCCGTGACCATGCTCGCCAAGCTCCGCGGCGGCCCGAAGATCGCCGCGCAGCTCCTCTACTACCCGCTCACCGACGCCCGTTGCGACAGCGCCTCGCAACGCCGGTTCGCCACCGGCCACCTGCTCACCCGCCGGGCACTGCGCGCCTACTGGGCGAGGTACGTCACCGGCCCGGCCGGGCGCGCCGAACCCACCGCCGTGCCGCTGCGCGCCCGCCCGCAGGAGCTCGCGGGACTGCCGCCCGCGCTGGTCGTCACCGCCGAGGCCGACGTGGCCAGGGACGAGGGCGAGCAGTACGCGCGGCTGCTCACCGAGGCGGGCGTCGAGGCGCTGTCCGTCCGGTTCCTCGGCACCGTCCACGACTTCGTGGCGCTGCACGCCCTGGCCGACAGCGAGACCACCAGGGCCGCGATCCGCACGGGCGGCTCCTTCCTGCGCACCCGCCTCGACCCCGCGCGGCCACCCCGCACGGAGCCCGGCACCGCCACCCCAGCGGCCGTCGCGGCCACCGAGGACCAGTCGGGCGACTGATGCGCCGGCACCCGTCGCCGGGTGAGGCTGACACCATGCCGACCGTCATCGACTCCCCCGAGGAGAGCCCCCGCGCCAGGGTGCTGACCACGCGCTCGGTGCCGCCGGGCGAGAGCCTGGACTACTGGCACGACGCCGTGCTCGACACCCTGGTGGGGATGGACATCACCACCGAGGGCCGCACCTACGACGCCACCCTGCGCACCGACCGCCTCGGCGAGCTGCAGATCACCACGGTGGAGGCCGACCCCGGCACGGTCCACCGCGCGCCGCGCTTCATCGCCCGCGGCGACGGGCAGCAGGTCTTCGTGGCCGTCCAGAGCACCGGCCGCGCCCGGGTCGAACAGGACGGCCGCAGCACCGAACTGCGGGCCGGGGACATCGGGTTCTTCGAGACCGTACGGCCCTTCCGCACCGCCTTCCCGGAACGCTTCCGGATGAAGATCTTCGCGGTGCCGCGGCGCCTGCTGGACCTCCCGGAGGCCGACCTGCGGCGGCTCACCGGCCGCGCGATCAGCCCCGGCGGAGGACTCCCCGCCCTGCTCGCGCCGTTCCTGGAACGGCTCGCGGACACCTCGGAGTCGTACCCGGCCCCGACGGCCCAGCGGCTGGCCGGAAGCGTCGTCGACCTGGTGGCGGCCACCGCGGCGGACCAGCTCGCCCAGGACCCCGCCGAACTGCCCGGCGCCGACGGCGTCCTGCTGCTGCGCGTCAGGACGTACATCCGCTGGCAGCTGTCCGACCCCGGGCTGACCCCGGCGGGCATCGCCCGGGCGCACGGCATCTCGGTCCGCTACCTGCACCGGCTGTTCCAGGACGAGGACACCACCGTGTGCCGGTTCATCCGCGAACTGCGGCTGCGGGAGTGCCGCAGGGAACTCGCCGCGCAGCCGCCCGGCTCCGTCGACCTCGGCCGGGTGGCCCGGCGTTGGGGCTTCAGCGGCCCCGCCGGCCTCGGCAAGGCCTTCCGCACCGCCTACGGACTGTCCCCGACCGACTGGCTGGACCGGGTACGGGCGGGCGGGGCGCCGTGCTGACCGCGGTCACCCGCGCCACCCGGGAACCGGCAGCCGACGAGCGCCTCGCCGCCTGGCGGCGCGCCCTCTCCCGGACCTTCGTGGACGTCGAGGTCGGCGTGGAGCGGGACCGCCCGTGGACCGGCACCCTGGCCGCCGAACGGCTGGGCGCCCTCCAGATCGCCACCGAGGAGTTCGGCCCCGGCGCGATCCTGCGCGACGCCCGCACCGTCGCCGCCGACCCGCGCACCCACATCCTGGTCCGACGGCAGCTGGCGGGCACCGCCCTGCTGCTCCAGGACGGCCGCACCGCGGAACTCGCGCCCGGCCGGCTGGCCTTCCTCGACGCCCGCCGCCCGTTCCGCGTCGTGCTCCCCGAACGGCAGCGGGCGCGGATCCTGATGCTGCCCCGCGCCCTGCTGCGGCTGGAGGAACGCCAGCTGCACACCCTCACGGCCACCGTCGTGGACGATGCCGCCGGGGGAGCGGCGGCGCTGCTGCTGCCGTTGCTCGACGGGCTCCTCGACGAGGTCGCCCGCTCCGGCGCGTCCCGGCGCGAGCAACTCGCCCGTGCCGTCCCGGAGATCCTGGCCACCCTCGCCGTCGAGCGGATCGGCGAGCCGCCCGAGTCGGCCCTGTGGGAGCGGATCACGGCGTCGGTCCAGGCCCGGCTCGGCGAACCCGGTCTCGCCCCGCGGGACATCGCCGACCAGCACGCCATCTCGCTGCGCTACCTGCACCGGCTCTTCCAGCGGCACGGCACCACCATGGGTGCGTGGGTGCGGGCCCGCCGGCTGGCCGCGGCCCGTGCGGAACTCGCCGGGCCCGGCGCCGCCCGGCGGTCGATCGCCGCGGTGGCCGCCCGTTGGGGGTTCACCAGCGCCTCCCACTTCAGCCGGGCGTTCCGCGAGACGTACGGGATGTCACCGGCGCAGTGGCGGCGGGTGGCGGCCGAGGAACAGTGACGACAGTGCCCTGTCGTGCTCCGGGAGCGCACAGATTCACGATCGGCGGGCGGGACGGGGGCCCGCGCCCCGATACTTGGGGTCGATGGGGTGGGGCTGCCGCCGGGGATCCGTCCCTTCGGAACTGCCCCTTGGGAACGATGGAGCGGACATGACCGACGAGGCGATGGGTGACGAGGTCTACCAGCCGGACGGTTCGGAGGTGCAGGACGACGCGGGGCTGCTGGACGCCGCGGACACCCTGGACTACCGGGCCGGCGAGGAGGCCCTGGACGAGGGCTACTCGCCGCCGGAGCGGCCCTGGGCCGTGGAGCACACCGGGGTGACGGCGGCGGAGGGGCGGCGGGGGGAGACCCTGGACGAGCGTCTCGCCGAGGAGGTGCCCGACCTCGGCGTCCCGGAGGGCGACGGTATCGGCGACGCCTGGGACACGGACGGCGAACTCGTCGACGACGAGGTCGGCGACTACCGTGCCGGACGGCTCCTCGCACCGGACGAGGGGACGCACGAGGTCACCGACTCCGACCTGTTCGCCTCCGACCGGGGCCTGGACGGCGCGGGCGCGTCGGCGGAGGAGGCCGCGATGCACGTGATCCCGGAGCCCGACACCTACTGATTCGACCGCCGCCCCTTCCGTCCCCGTGGCGGGGGGCGCATCCGAGCGCGCCCCGACAGCCCGCCCGGCCCGGTCGGCCGACTCGGGTTGGGCGGCCCGTCCGGGTTGGTCGGCCGGATCGGCCTGGTCGGCCGGATCGGCCTGGTCGGCCGGATCGGCCCGGTGTGCCGGATCAGCCCGGTGTGCCAGACCGGGCCGGGTGCGGTGGTCGGTAGGGGTCCGGTAGCAGCTCGGGTTCGAGGTCGCTCGGGTTCGAGGTCGCTCGGGTTCGAGGTCGCTCGGGTCCGAGGTCGCTCGGGTCCGAGGTCGCTCGGGTTCGAGGTCGGCTCGGGTCCGGTGCTCTGTTCAGGTTCTGCTCAGTTCGGGTCCGAGGGACCGTGGACGTCCGACGGTTCGCTCGCGGCCGGTGGTCGGTTCGGGTCCGGTGGCCGGTGCAGGTGGCGTAGCAGGGCCGCGACCGCCGCCGGGGGCTCGCCGGGCGGTCGTACCACCATCACCTTCCAGCTCGGCGCGTGCCGGGTGAACCGGTAGGCCCTCAGGTCCGGGAAGCGGCGGGCGATGGTCGGCGGCATGATGCAGACGCCGAGGTCGGCCCGGACCAGTTCGGACGCGGCCACGATGTCGTTGACCTCGAAGGTCGTGGCGCGTTCGACGCCGGCCGCCCGGAACGCGCGGTCCGCCGCGTCCCTGATGGCCCACCCGGGGATGAACTCCACCTGGGGCAGCTCGGCGACGTCGGCCAGGTCGACGGTGTCCTCCGGGCCGCTCACGGGGAGACCACGGCGGGGCGAGGCCACCAGGACCATCTCCTCCCGGGACAGCAGCCGGGTCACCAGCCCGCGCTGCTGCTGCCGGTCCAGTGCCACCACCGCCAGGTCCACCGTGCCCTCGCGCAGCGCCTGCCGGATGTCGGCGACCGCCGCCTGCCGCAACCGGACGCCCACCCGGGGATGTTCCGCCCGCAGCGCGGCCAGCGCGAGGTGCAGGTCCGCCCAGACGCCCTGCATCGTGCCGACCGTCACCCGGCCGCGCAGCTCACCCCTCGTCGCGTCGACCGCCTCCCTGGCCGCCTCGGCGGCGCGCAGCGCCTGCCGGGCCGCCGGCACGAACGCCTCGCCGGCCGGGGTGAGGCCGACCCGGTGCGTGGTCCGGGTGAACAGCGGGGTGCCCAGCTCGCGTTCGAGGGCGCGGACCGTACCGGAGACGGCGGACTGGACCACGTGCAGCCGCCGCGCCGCCGCCGTGAACCCGCCCGCGTCGGCCACCGCGACCACGACTTCCATCTGCCGCAGGTCCATCATCCGCTCCCACCGACACAGCTGCCCGTCCGAGCCGGGCGACGACCTCCGCCGCATCCTAGACACGCCCTCACCCCGGCTCCCGGCGCCAGGGCCCTACGCCGACCGCGTCACCCCCCGTCGAGGTTCGGTCAGCCAGTACAGGAGGGCCAGGATCGGCAGGGCGCCACCGAGCAGGGTCACCGCGGTCCAGCCGTCCGCTCGGAAGGCGAGGGAGGCCGCCTGGGAGCCGATGGCGCCGCCGATGAAGAAGATCGCGATGAAGGCGCTGTTCAGGCGGGCCCGGGCCAGGGGGTCCAGTTGGTAGACCGTGTGCTGTCCGAGGATCAGGCTGGTCTGCACCGCCATGTCGAGGGCGACGGCCGCCAGGCCGATCAGGACGACGCTGTGCTGACCGAGACCGGCCACGGCGAAGGCCAGCGCGGCGACGCCGAACGCGGCCCCGGTCATCGGCCGGGTCAGCCCCCGGTCGGCCCAGTGCCCCGCCAACGGGGCCACGGCCGCACCGGCGGCTCCGACCAGCGCGAACACCCCGACGCCGACGGCGGAGTAGTGGAATCGCGGCCCGGTCAGGACGTACGAGACGGTGGTCCAGAAGGCGCTGAAGGCGCCGAACATGGCCGCCTGGTAGAGGCCGCGGCGCAGCAGCACCGGATGCGTGCGCACCAGTGCCACGGTGGAGCGCAGCACGTGGTGGTACGGCACGGACGTGGTCGGCGCGTGCCGCGGCAGGGCGGCGCGCAGGGCCACCGCCAGCAGCGCCATCAGCACGGCCGAGCCGAGGTAGACGACCCGCCAGCCGGCGATCCCGGAGACCAGGCTGCTGAGCGTGCGGGACAGGAGTATGCCGGTCAGCAGGCCGCTCATCACCCGGCCCACGACCCGGCCCCGGGCGTGGTCGGGCGCCAGGCTCGCGGCGAACGGCACGAGGATCTGCGCCACCACGGACGTGGCACCGCTGACCAGCGAGGCGACCAGCAGCATGGGGAACCCGGTCGCGAGACCGGCCGCCACCAGGGCGAGCGTGGTCACCGTCAGCAGGGCGGTGACCAGGCTCCGCTTCTCCAGCCGGTCACCGAGCGGGACCAGGAAGACCATGCCGATCACATAGCCGACCTGGGTGAGCGTGATCAGCGCGCCCGCGGCGGACTCGCCGATGTGGAAGACACCGCGCAGCTCGGACAGCAGCGGCTGGGCGTAGTACAGGTTGGCGACCGTCATCCCGGAGGCGACGGCGAACAGCGCGATCAGCCAGCCGGGCACCCCGTGGGCGGACCCGGCGGGCGCCTCCCGGCGCGGGGAGCTGACTTCGGACGACGACTGGGACACGGGGACCTTCCTCACAGGAGGCTCGGTATGCACGTACCCCACAGCGCCGCACCGACCGCCGTACTTCCCGGCACGCGGCGATCATCCGGGATGTCAGTCATCTCGGACGGAGATGAGCGGCGCGTCGCCCGGCGTGCGCTGCGGGGCCGCCGGATGTGCGCTCGCGGTCAACTGCCGTGCCCGGCACGCTCCTACCGTGGGGCCCGGCGGCACCGGAACCGACCGGTGCGCCGTACGCAATCCCAGGAGACTCGCATGTCCGAAGCCCCCTCGCCCGTCAAGCCGGTGCTGGAACCCGCCGCGCAGGCCTTCGTCGAGGCCACCGCCAACCCGCCGTACCTCTTCGACCTCGCCCCGGAGGAGGGCCGCAAGGCCGTCGACGAGGTGCAGTCCGGCGAGATCGCCAAGCCGGCCGTGGACGAGGAGTGGATCACGGTCTCCGGCGGTCCCACCGGCACGGTCCGGGCCCGCATCGTGAAGCCGGCCGGCGCCACCGGCACCCTGCCGGTCATCATCTACATCCACGGCGCCGGCTGGGTCTTCGGCAACGCCCACACCCACGACCGCCTGGTCCGCGAACTCGCCGTCGGCGCGCAGGCCGCCGTCGTCTTCCCCGAGTACGACCGCTCGCCCGAGGCCCGCTACCCGGTCGCCATCGAGCAGAACTGGACGGTCGCGAAGTGGGTCGTGGAGCAGGGCGCGGCCAAGGACCTGGACGCCACCCGGATCGCCGTCGCCGGTGACTCGGTCGGCGGCAACATGACCGCCGCGCTCACCCTGATGGCCAAGGAGCGCGGCGGGGTCCCGCTGCTCCAGCAGGTGCTGTTCTACCCGGTCACCGACGCGAGCTTCGACACCGCCTCCTACCACCAGTTCGCCGAGGGCTACTTCCTGCGCCGCGACGGCATGTTCTGGTTCTGGGACCAGTACACGACCGACGAGGCCGAGCGCGCGCAGATCACCGCCAGCCCGCTGCGCGCCACCACCGAGCAGCTCAAGGACCTGCCCCCGGCGCTGGTCATCGTCGCCGAGGCGGACGTGCTGCGCGACGAGGGCGAGGCCTACGCCAACAAGCTGCGCGAGGCCGGCGTCCCGGTCACCGCGGTCCGCTTCCAGGGCATCATCCACGACTTCGTGATGCTCAACGCGCTGCGCGGCACGCACGCCGCCGAGGCCGCCATCTCGCTGGCCGCACGCACCCTGCACACGGCCCTGCACGGCGCCTGACATGACCGACTCGCTGCCGACGGTCGTCCTGGTGCACGGGGCCTTCGCCGACGCCTCCAGCTTCGCCCGGGTGATCCCGGAACTCCAGGCCGACGGCCTGAAGGTGCTCGCGCCCGCGGTACCCAACCGCAGTCTCACCGGTGACGCCGCCTACATCGCCTCGGTGGTCCGGGCCGTCCCCGGCCCGGTCGTCCTGGTCGGCCACTCCTACGGCGGTGCCGTCATCACCGTCGCGGGCGCCGAACCCAACGTCCGGGCCCTGGTCTACCTGGCCGGGTACGCCCTGGCGGAGGGCGAGAGCCTCGGCGAGCTGCAGGGCCGCTTCCCGGACTCGGAGCTCGCCTCGGCCCTCGTGTACACGCCGTTCCCGGTCGAGGGCTCCGACGAGCCCGGCACCGACGTGACGGTGGACCCCGACCGGTTCCCGGAGATCTTCGCCGCCGACGTGGAGCCGGACCTGGCCAGGGTGCTGGCCGTGTCCCAGCGGCCGCTGGCGGGTGCCGCCTTCGCCGAGGCGGCACCGGTCGCGGCCTGGCGGACCAAGCCGTCCTGGGGGCTGGTGTCGTCCTCGGACCGCACCATCAACCCGGACGTCGAGCGCTACGGCTACGCGCGCGCCGGCATGACGACCGTCGAGGTCGACTCGTCGCACCTGGTCATGCTCGCGCACCCGCGGGAGGTCGCCGACGTGATCCGCGCGGCCGTGCTGTCCCTCGCCACGGAGTAGCCACGGCGTAGGCACGGAGTACACCACGCACCCCGCAAGGGTGACGCAACGCGGGCCGCGTACCGGTGTCGACCGGGCGCGGCCCGTCCCCGTGTAGGTACGTGACCATGCGGACACCGATGCGATCCCCCTGGACCTGGGCCGCCCTCGCCGTCGTGACGGCGGTGTGCGGGGTGCTCCCGTACGCCGTGGCAGGCGGCGACGCCCCCCGGCCGCTCACGGCCGACGAGGCCCGGCGGCTGGCCCTCACCCGGTTCCGCGCCTACCGGGACAGTCCGGCCGCGGTGACGGTACGGGCGCCGCTGCCCGGCGGCACGGCCGTGGTCCGCGCGGTGGTCGACGAGCACCGGCAGCGGGCGGTGGGCTGGTTCGACACGGGCGACGCGGCGGAGCGCGGGCTGCTGGCGTGGGACACCCGGGGCCTGGCGGTGGCCCGGCCGAGGACCGACGGCAGCGCGGCGCCGCTGACCCGGCCGGCGTCCCTGGCCCAGGCGGTGGCGGAGGCCGGGCGGCTGCGGCGCGGGGTGTGGATCCGCCGGGCCTACGGGCCCGCGTCCCTGGACACGGCCCTGCGGCTGACCCTGTCCCTGGCCGCCGACCGCCCGGACAGCGCCCGCCTGTTCGCCCGTTCGGCCCGGCGCCACGTGGGCCAGGACCGCATCGGCGGCCGCCGCTACGACATCTTCTCCGCGCCCCCCTCACTGCGGTTCTGGGTCGACGGGACGGGCCGGCTGCGGCGCGTCAGGGAGGACCTGGACGACGACCGCACGATCATGGTGGACATGACGGCCACCCGGGTACGCCCAGGGGTGCCGGACGGCCCGTGGGCACGGGCTGACGGCCCCGCGGCCCGCTGTGAACCGGATCGGCCGACCTGTGAGTTGAGCACGCCGCCTGTGCGTCTGCGTACCACTCCCTGACAACCCAGCGCCGGATGCAAGGATGAGGCGCCATGACGGCAGGTCGGTGTGCGCGCACGCTACGGTCCGCGGTGTTCGCGGCCGTCTGCGTGCTGCTCGCCGCCGTCGGGCACGTCCTGATGTCCGGCAGTCCGGTGCCGGCCGCCGCGCTCGCCACCGGCCTGGTGGCCACCACGGCCGTCGGCTGGTCGCTCGCCGGACGCGAACGCGGACTGCCGCTGGTGGTCCTTGCCACGCTGGGTGCCCAGACGGCGCTGCACTCCGGGTTCTCCGCGGCCCAGGCGTGGACGGCCCCGACGGCCCCCATGACCGGCATGCACATGGACATGACCGGTGGCACGTCGAGTGCCGCGACCGGCGGCATGGCCGGCATGCACATGGCCGCGGCGCCGTCGGACCCCCTCGGGTACCTGGGCTTCGGCGGCACCGGACCCGGCGCGACCGGCATGCTCGCCGCCCACCTCCTCGCCGCGCTGCTGTGCGGACTGTGGCTCGGGCACGGCGAGCGCGCCGCGTTCCGTGTCCTGCGGGCCGTGGCCGGCCGGCTCACCGCCCCGCTGCGGCTGCTGCTCGCCCGGCCCGCCCCGGCCGGGCCGCCGCGCCCCCGGCCGTACCGCCGCCGCTCGGACCGGGCGCCGCGGCTGCTGCTCCTCGGCCATGCGATCACCACCCGGGGTCCGCCCGCGGGGACCGCTGTCGCCTGACGACAGCCGGTGGTCCGGGGCGCCCCTGCGCGCCCCGGACGAACACGGCGGCCCGCTGAGTCCGCGTCCGCCGCGTGGGCGCCGCACGGCGGCCCGCCGCCCCCGCACCTTTCTCCCGAGGACACCGAGTGACCACTTCCGTCCTGCCCGCACGCCCCGCGCCGGACGCGCAACGCGACGCCTCGATCACGGCCTGGGCCCTCGCGGCCCGGTCCGGCGACCCGGCCGCCGTGGACGCCTTCGTACGGGCCCTGCACCGTGACGTGACCCGTTTCGTCGCCCATCTGTGCGCCGACCCGCAGGCGGTCGACGACCTCGCGCAGGACACGTTCCTGCGTGCGCTGGGCAGCCTGCACCTGTTCGAGGGCCGTTGCTCGGCCCGGTCCTGGCTGCTGTCGATCGCCCGCCGGGCGGTCGTGGACAGCCACCGGTACGCCGCCGCCCGCCCGCGGGCCGCGGACGTCCCGGACTGGCAGCTCGCCGTGGAGCACGCCCAGCCGCACGGGCTGCCCGGTTTCGAGGACGGGGTCGCGCTGCTCGACCTGCTGGCGGCGCTGCCCGCCAAGCGGCGGGAGGCGTTCGTCCTCACCCAGCTGCTCGGACTGCCGTACGCGGAGGCCGCCCAGGTCAGCGACTGCCCCGTGGGCACGGTCCGCTCCCGTGTCGCCCGGGCCCGGGAGGCGCTCCGGGATCAGCTGTCCTGAGGGCCCTCGAACGCCCGGAGGATCTCCTCGGCGGCCAGCGTCGCCGTCAACGAGCCGTCCCTGACCCGCTGTTCGAGGCCGGGGGCGGCCGCACGCACCGCCGGGTGCGCGTACAGCCGACCCAGCAGTTCGTCGCGGACCATCGACCAGGTCCAGCCCACCTGTTGGTCCCGGCGCTTGGCGGCGAGCCGCCCGGTGGAGTCGAGCAGCGCCCGGTGCTGTTCCAGCCGTTCCCAGACGAGTTCCAGGCCGGTCGACTCCCGGGCGCTGCAACTGAGCACCGGCGGGGTCCAGAACGCTTCCTTGCCGTGCATCAGCCGCAGCGCGCCCGCCAGTTCCCGGGCCGCCGACCGGGCGTCGCGCTCGTGGGGGCCGTCCGCCTTGTTGACGGCGATCACGTCGGCGAGCTCCAGGACGCCCTTCTTGATGCCCTGGAGCTGGTCGCCGGTGCGGGCAAGGCTGAGCAGCAGGAAGGAGTCCACCATGTCGGCGACCGCCGTCTCGGACTGCCCGACGCCGACCGTCTCGACCAGGATCACGTCGTACCCGGCGGCCTCCATCACCACCATCGACTCGCGGGTCGCCTTCGCCACTCCGCCGAGCGTGCCCGCGCTGGGGGAGGGGCGGACGAAGGCGTTCGGATCGACGGCGAGGCGCTCCATCCGCGTCTTGTCGCCGAGGATGGAGCCCCCGGTCCGCGTCGACGACGGGTCCACGGCGAGCACCGCCACCCGGTGTCCCAGCCCCGTCAGCAGGGTGCCGAACGCGTCGATGAACGTCGACTTGCCCACGCCCGGCACCCCGCTGACGCCGATGCGCCGGGCCCGGCCGCTGTGCGGGAGCAGCTCGGTGAGCAACTGCTGTGCCAGCGCCCGGTGCTGTGGGCGGGTGGACTCGACGAGGGTGATCGCGCGGGCGATGACCGCGCGCTTCTGGTCGAGCACACCCTTCACATAGGCGTCGACATCGATCACAGGTCGTGCCCGAGTTCCGCCGACAGCCGCTTCACCAGGTCGTAGGCCGCGTCGGGGATCACCGTCCCGGGCGGGAACACGGCCGTGGCGCCCATCTCCAGGAGGGTCGGCACGTCCTGCGGCGGGATCACCCCGCCGACCACGATCATGATGTCCGCCCGGCCCTCCTCGGCGAGCTGCTCGCGCAGCGCCGGTACGAGGGTGAGGTGGCCGGCCGCCAGCGAGGACACGCCGACCACGTGGACGTCCGCCTCCACCGCCTGGCGGGCGACCTCCTGCGGGGTCTGGAACAGCGGGCCGACGTCGACGTCGAAGCCGAGGTCGGCGAAGGCGGTCGCGATCACCTTCTGGCCGCGGTCGTGGCCGTCCTGGCCCATCTTGGCGACCAGGATGCGCGGGCGGCGCCCCTCGGCCTCGTCGAAGGCGTCGACCAGGGCCCGGGTGCGGTCCACGTTCGGCGACTCGCCTGCTTCGTTGCGGTACACACCGGAGATCGTACGGATCTGGCTCGCGTGCCGGCCGTACACCTTCTCCAGGGCGTCGGAGATCTCGCCGACGGTGGCCTTGGCGCGCGCCGCGTTCACCGCCAGCTCCAGCAGGTTGCCGTCGCCGTCGGCGGCCCGGGTCAGCGCGTCGAGCGCGTCCCGGCAGGCCGTCTCGTCCCGCTCCGCGCGCAGCCGCCGCAGCTTCTCGATCTGCTGGGCGCGCACCGAGGAGTTGTCGACCTTGAGGACCTCGATCTGCTCGTCGCTGTCCACCCGGTACTTGTTGACGCCGATCACCGGCTGCCGCCCGGAGTCGATCCGGGCCTGGGTGCGGGCCGCCGCCTCCTCGATGCGCAGCTTGGGGATGCCGGCGTCGATCGCCTTGGCCATGCCGCCCGCCGCCTCGACCTCCTGGATGTGCGCCCAGGCCTTGCGGGCGAGGTCGTAGGTCAGCCGCTCGACATAGGCGCTGCCGCCCCAGGGGTCGATGACCCGGGTGGTGCCCGACTCCTGCTGGATGAGCAGCTGGGTGTTGCGGGCGATGCGCGCCGAGAAGTCGGTCGGGAGCGCGAGGGCCTCGTCGAGGGCGTTGGTGTGCAGCGACTGGGTGTGCCCCTGGGTCGCCGCCATCGCCTCCACGGCCGTACGCGTGACGTTGTTGAAGACGTCCTGCGCGGTCAGCGACCAGCCCGAGGTCTGCGAATGGGTGCGCAGGGAAAGGGACTTGGAGTTCTTCGGCTCGAACTGCGCGACCAGCTTGGCCCACAGCAGCCGGGCCGCCCGCAACTTGGCGATCTCCATGAAGAAGTTCATGCCGATCGCCCAGAAGAAGGAGAGCCGCGGCGCGAACGCGTCCACGTCCAGGCCCGCCTCCCGGCCCGCCCGGATGTACTCGACGCCGTCCGCGAGCGTGTACGCCAGCTCCAGGTCGGCCGTCGCGCCCGCCTCCTGGATGTGGTAGCCGGAGATGGAGATCGAGTTGTAGCGGGGCATCCGCTGCGAGGTGTACGCGAAGATGTCGGAGATGATCCGCATCGACGGCTTCGGCGGATAGATGTAGGTGTTGCGGACCATGAACTCCTTGAGGATGTCGTTCTGGATGGTCCCGGCCAGCTTCTCGGGCGGTACGCCCTGCTCCTCCGCCGCCACGATGTACAGCGCCAGTACGGGCAGCACCGCGCCGTTCATCGTCATCGACACGGTCATCCGGTCGAGCGGGATCCCGTCGAACAGCTGGCGCATGTCGAGGATCGAGTCGATGGCCACGCCCGCCATGCCGACGTCACCGGTCACGCGCGGGTGGTCGCTGTCGTAACCCCGGTGGGTGGGCAGGTCGAAGGCGACCGACAGGCCCTTCTGGCCGGCCGCCAGGTTGCGCCGGTAGAACGCGTTGGACTCCTCGGCGGTGGAGAAGCCCGCGTACTGGCGGATGGTCCACGGCTGGTTGACGTACATCGTCGGGTAGGGGCCGCGCAGGTACGGCGCGATGCCCGGGTAGGTGCCCAGGAAGTCCAGGCCCTCCAGGTCGCGTCCGGTGTAGAGCGGCTTGACCCCGATGCCCTCCGGGGTCTCCCACACCGGCAGGTCACCGCCGGCCGCCCGCCACTGGTCGGCGCTGCCCTCGGTGACGGGGGTGCCCAGCTCGATGCCGGAGAAGTCGGGGATTCCCATCAGGACACTCCCATGCGGTCGAGGGTCTCGGACAGCACGGCCACGGCGTCGCAGCCCGCGAAGACGTACGAGTCGACGCCCGCGTACCCGCCGCGGCCCGCGAGGAAGACGTGCCGGGCACCGGCCGCCTTCAGCGACTCGGCGGCGGACTCGGCCTGCTCGGCGTACCGGTCGTCGCTGGAGCAGAGCACGGCCTCGTCGGCGCCGCTCTCCTCGAAGCTCCCCCCGGTCACCGGCTCGATGCCGCCCGCCTGGAAGAGGTTCGAGGCGAAGGTCGCCCGGCCGGTGTACTCGGCGGCGGAGCCGAGCGTGGCGAGGTAGACCCGGGGCCGGGCGCCGGTCGCCGCGAGGTGGGCGTCGGAGCGGGCCCGCAACTCCTCGTACGCCTCGTCCCTGCGGACCCGGGGCAGACCGCCCGACGGCGGCTCGGGCGCCGGCTCGCGCTCCACCGGCTTCTCGGCGAGCAGCGGGAACTCACTGACGCCGGTGATGGGTTCGCGCCGCTTGGCCAGCTTCTTGGAGCGCTGGGCCCAGGTGGCCGCCAGGTCGGTGCGCAGCCGGCCCGAGCGCAGCACGGCCGCCTGGCCGCCGTCGCGCTCGATCGTGCGGAAGAACTCCCAGCCCGCGTGGGCGAGTTCGTCGGTGAGCCGCTCGACGTACCAGGAGCCGCCCGCGGGGTCGATCACCCGGGCCAGGTGCGACTCCTCGACGAGGATCGTGGAGGTGTTGCGGGCGATGCGCCGGGCGAACGCGTCGGGCAGACCGATCGCGTGGTCGAACGGCAGCACGGTCACGGAGTCGGCACCGCCCACCCCGGCGGCCAGCGTCGCGATCGTGGTGCGCAGCATGTTCACCCACGGGTCGCGGCGGCTCATCATCACCGGCGAGGTGACCGCGTGCTGCACCTGGGCGCCCGCGTCGGCCGCGCCGCTGACCTCGGCGACCCGCGCCCACAGCCGGCGCGCGGCGCGCAGCTTGGCGATCGTCAGGAACTGGTCCGCGGTCGCCGCGTACCGGAACTCCAGCTGCCCAAGCGCCTGTTCGACACCGAGGCCGGACTCGGTCAGCTCCCTCAGGTAGGCCACGCCGGTGGCCAGCGAGGCGCCCAGCTCCTGCGCGGCCGAGCCGCCCGCCTCGTGGTACGGCAGCGCGTCCACCGTCAGCGCCCGCAGCCCCGGGAACTCCTCGGCGGTGCGCCGGGCGAGCGCGGCGACGGGGGCGAAGTCCAGCGGCTCACCCGTACGCGCCTCGTACCCGAGCGGGTCGGCGCCCAGGTTGCCGCGCACCGCCTTGGGGGCGACGCCCTTCGCGTCGTACAGCCGCAGCAGCTCGGCCGCCGCCGCCTCGGTGTCGCGGCCCGCGTCCAGGACCACCGGGGCCAGGTCGAGGTAGACACCGTCGAGGGCGCGGGCGAGGCCGGACACCGGGATGCCGCCCCGGCCCACGAGCAGCCAGAGCGAGGTGACGCCGTTCTCCAGGTCGGCCAGGACCGCGCCGTCGGGAGCCGCCGCGTGCCGCTGCCGTATGTCCCAGCCGCCCGCGGCGCTCCCCTGGGGACGGGCGCCGCGCACGTAGGGGGGGAAGCCGGGCAGGCCGGGGTCGGGCGCGGTGTCGCGCGCGGTGTAGAGGGGGCGGGTGCGCAGCCCGTCCTCCAGCGTGGTGGACAGGGCGTCCTCGGCTGCCTCGCCCGAGACTTCCTTGCCGGACTTGCGCAGCACGCCCTCGACCAGGCGTTGCCACTGCTCGTGCGTCGCGTCAGGGAACTCGGCGGCCAGTGAGAGCCCGTCGTCAGGCAGGACCGTCATGCTCGGATGCTAGGGCAGACTGCCCGGACGGGCCCGGCGGCACGGCTGTGACCTTGCCCTCGCCGTCGCTGTGACCTGGGCCTCGTGGGGGGAAGTGGCCTGATTCGGACAGCGGATCTGGCTGGTTCGCGAGGTCGGGGACCAGTGCGCACAGTGCCTCGCGCTGTTCCGGGCCGATGACGTGGCCGACGGCGTCGCGGACCGTCTCCGCGAGGTCGGCGGAGGCCTCCTGGAGCTGCCGGCGGCCCTTGTCGGTGAGGGCGACCTCGATGCCCCGCTTGTCGCCGCAGACGGACCTGCGGGTGACCAGGCCGGCGTGCTGGAGGCAGGCGATCTGGTAGGTGAGGCGGGTCTTGGGGCGGCCCAGCAGCTCGGCGACGCGCGTCATGCGCAGGCCCTCGTGCGGCTGCTCGGCCAGCAGGCACAGGATCAGGAACTCGTCGTGCGAGACGTCGAGCGAGTCCTTCACCACCGACCGCAGCCGCTGCTCCGCCGCGCCCGTCGCGGCCAGCAGCACCATCCAGGCGCGCAGCTCGGCCGGGAGCAGGCCGCCGCCCGCCAGGGACGGACATTCGGGCAGCTCGACGAGGTGTTCCTGAGATGCGGCCATGACATCGATCCTACCCGTTGTCCAAATTTGGATATTGGGCTAGCGTGAGAGTCATCCAAATTTGAACATCACGATCGATCGGAGCACGGCCATGACCGTCACCGTGGAAACCGGCCTCTGGCAGCTCGACCCGACCGCCTCCGCCGTGGCCATCCGGCACAAGAGCGTCTGGGGTCTGGTCACTGTCAAGGGCACCTTCACCGGCGTCAGTGGCCGGGGCGAGGTGGCCCCCGACGGCACCGCGGCCGGCACCATGGTGATCGACGCGGCCTCGCTGGACACCAAGAACAAGAAGCGCGACGACCACCTGCGCTCGGCCGACTTCCTCGACGCCGGGAACCACCCGGAGATCACCTTCGCGGTGCGCGGTGCCGAGCGGGGCGCCGGTGACGCGGTGCGGGTCGACGGCCTGCTGACCGTCCGGGGGATCAGCCGCCCCCAGCAGGTCACCGCGAAGCTGGTCGCGGCCGATGCCGAGGGGCTGACGCTGGAGACCGAGTTCCAGGTGATCCGCGAGGAGTTCGGCGTCACCTTCAACCAGCTGCGCATGATGGGCGGCCCGACCACCGTGACCGCCACCCTGCGCTTCACGCGTGCGGCGGCCTGACCCGCGACCCGCCGGGCGACCCGGGACCGCGGGCACGACGCGCTAACCCGCCGTCCTGCGCAGCCCGACGTTCTGACTGGAGAGCGTCTGCGGGTCCGCGGTGAAGGCGCGCAGCCGGATCCGGGTGCCCGGCCTGGCGGGGATGTCGAACCGGCCGTTCGCCGGACGCAGTTCGACACTCGCCGTGCCGTGCCCGGGGATCGTCGCCGGGCCCCGCACCAGCAGCCAGTACATGCTCATGCCCTGACCGGTGGTGAGTGTGTAGTGCGGGGTGAGCGGCACGCTTCCGGTGTTGACCACCTTCAGGGTCATCGACCTGACCACCGCGTCGTGGTGCTTCGCCCGCCGCAGCGAGGTGATCTCCATCCGCAGCGGCGGCCCGCCGGTCACCGCGAGCGCCGCGCTCCCCAGCGCCGGGACGAGCAGCAGCACGACCGCGGCGACCAGCGCGGGGCGGCGGCGGGGGCCCGTCAGCACGGCCGGGCGCGGCTGCCAGGCCCGCTCGAACTCCGTCAGGGGAGCGGTCACCGCCGCCGCCACCCACAGCGGGGTCATCAGCAGGTAGTAGCCGTCCTGGGAGCGGGTCGCGAGGAAGAAGGCCAGCCACGGCAGGACGGTCGCGGCCGGGCCGAGCCGCCGCACGAAGAGCACGAACAGGGCGAGCAGGGCCGCCGCGAGCAGCAGGCTCGCGTACGAGTACCAGTCGAGCCGGTCGCTGCCGTTCGTGTAGTAGAGCGAGACGTCGACCAGACCCTGGCCGTGCACCACGGCGCCCTGGATCAGGGGCAGCGCGATCCCGCGCAGCCAGCGGGCCGGCTCGGACACGATGAAGTACGCGTTGATCAGCAGCCACACCGTCACGGCCACCCCGGCGACCCGCAGCACCACCCCGGCGGCGGCCCGGCCGCCCAGCTCACCGCGCCGTACCGCGTAGATCCCGGCCAGCAGGAACGGGACGAAGAACCAGGGCAGTTGCTGGGCCGCGCAGGCGGCGCCGAGGCACGCGGCCCGGGCGATCCCGGGCGCGCCCAGCCGGCCGCCCCGCCCGATCCGGGGCCAGCGCACCGCCACCGGGATCAGCAGGGCCAGCGCCATGACCGCCGGGTAGCCGACCCGGGCGTACCCCGTCAGAAGGCCGAAGCCCAGGCAGGACAGCGTCGCCGCGGACCGCCACGGCACCGGGAGCAGCCGCCACAGCGCGATCGTGCCGGCGATCAGGGCACCCGTGCACGCCGCCGTCGCCGGGGCGCCCTGGTGGCCGAGCCACAGCAACGGGGCGGTGAGCAGCGGTGCCAGCGGGGGGTAGCCGTACGTGTAGTCGTAACCGCCGCTCGTCGTCGGCGTGAGCGCGATCCCCGTGCCGTGGAACAGCCAGGGCCAGGGCCGGCCGTAGACCGTGTGGCCGGCGACCAGTTCCCTGGCGGCCTGGGTGGTGAGGGCGCCCTCGTCGCCGCCGGCGTGGTTGAGCGCCCAGCCGCACAGGGCGAGGACCACCGCCGTGACCAGGACCAGCAGGTCGAGTCGGGCCAGCGAGCGGGTCCTGCGCACCGTCAGCGTCAGCACCCCGGTGACCAGGATCGAGACGTAGCACAGGGAGATCAGGGCGGCCAGGACCAGGTGGTGCGTCGCGGCCTGGGTCCAGATCGACCGGGTGCCGATGAAGAGGCCGATGTCGGCGAGGAGGGTGAGGACGCGGTGCCAGGGGGCGGGGGCACCGGTGTCCCCCGGAGCGGCGGACACCGCCGACTGTGTCCGCCGGCCGGGTGCCACCTGCTGAGATTCTGCCAAGTGCACGCACCGGACGGTATGCGCGGGCGGTGAACGGGGCGTCACCGGAGGTGAAGAGTCCGGTGTGAGGCCAGTAAGAAGCCTCCTATGCGCAGCAATAAACGTGATGGTACGGAAATCTCCCTTCTGCGGTGGTGTGGCCTGCGCATGCGTGCGCGCTTCGTGTCGCTGTTGGGCCGAACGGGTGACTTGGCGTAAGAATTGGCTGGTGCATGCAATGGGTGCGAGTCAGGTCAGGGGGAGCCGGTGAGCCGTTACGACGTCACCGATGAACAGTGGGAGGGGCTCGCCCAGGTGGTGCCGCTACGGGGCCGGGACGCCTGGCCGTCGGCCGTGGACCATCGCGCGCTGCCGGACGCGGAGACCGAGACCCGGCGCCGGTTCGTCGTCCTGCGGGTCAACGTCTTCGCCGACGCCCGTGAGGTCGCGGAGACACTGATGGCCGGGATACCCGTCCTGCTCGACCTGACCAGTGCGGAGACGGAGGTCGCCAAGCGCGTCCTCGACTTCAGCACGGGCGTGGTCTTCGGCCTGGCCAGCGGGATGCACCGGGTGGACCGCAACGTTTTCCTCCTCACCCCGCCCGGCACCGAGGTGAGCGGCCTGATGCAGGACGCGGGCGCCTCCGGCGGCTGAGGGGCGTCCCGCCGGGACGAGGCGGGGCCGGTACCGACGGGGCGGTGTTTCAAGGTCCGGTGCGGTGGGCTGCGGGCGGGCGGTGCCGGGGTGGGTGCCCGGGTGGCTCTGCCCGGTGTCACTCGATCGGAGGAAGGGGCGGCGGGCGGAACGGTTCGGCTGACGCGCGGAGTCCTACGGTCCGCATATGGCCGCCCCCTCCGCCTCCTCCCCGCCGCCCGCCTCTCCCGCCGCCACTGATCCCCGCCGTTCCGCCGGGGCGCACGCCCTTTCCCGGAGCGCCGCCGAATCCCCGGTCGCGCCGTCATCGCCTCCCGCCCCCGGCCCCCCGGCCGTCGCCCCCCTCCGCCGCGACCCCCGCCCCCGGGTCACCGAACTGCGGCTCTCCGCCTTCGCCCGGCACCGCGGCGCCGCCTTTCCGGTCGGCCGTGTCACCCTCCTCACCGGGCCCAGCGGAAGCGGGAAGAGCACGGTGCTCGCGGCCTACGAGGCGCTCGCCCGGCTCGGCGGCGGCGCCGCGCTCGCCGAGGTGTTCCCGGATCCCGGCGCGCTCGTACCCGAGCGGGCCCGGCCCGACGCGCAGCGCCGCCGCGGGTTCCGGATCGGCTGTACGGCCGACGGCGCCGAGGGGCCGGTCCGGCTCGACGTCGCCGTGCAGGCCGAGCCGGAACTGCGCGTCGTGGGGGAGCGGCTGACCGCCGGGGGACTGGTCCTCCTGGAGACCGCCCTGCGGGACCCGGGCCGCCGGTCCGTCCAGGCCGCGTGGCACACCGCGGGCACCGCACCGGTGACCAGGGCCCCGCTGCCCGACGACCGCCTCGGCACCGCGCTGCTGCCGTTGCGCGTCGCCGGCAAGACGGACGGTCAGCGGCGGGTCCTCGCCGCCGCCGAGCAGATGGTCGTCGCCCTGCGGTCGGTGTTCCCCTGCGACCCGCGGCCCGAGAGCATGCGCACCCCGGTCCTCACCGGCTCCGGCCGGCTGCTGCGCGGCTGCGACAACCTCGCCGACGTCCTGTGGCGCACCCGCGCCGAATGCGGCCGACGGCACGGGCTTCTCGTCGACGCCGTGCGCACCGGCTGCGCGGGACCGGTGACCGACCTGGTGGCCGAGCTGCTCGGTGACGGCACGGTACGGGCGCTGCTCGACCGCGGCGACGGCCACCGTACGGAGCTGGCGCGGCTCGGCGACGGCGAACTGCGCTACCTCGCCCTCGCCCTGGTCCTCTTCACCGGCCCCGGCGTCCTCGAGGTCGACGCCCCCGGCGAGGTCCCCGACGCCATGCGCGGCCTCACCGTCCTCACCGACGGCTTCGACCGCTGCCTCGACCCCCGCCAGCGCACCGAACTCCTGCGCACGGCGGTCCTGATGGGCGAACGCGGGCACATCCGCTTCGTCGGCGCGGTCGGCGACGCGTCGTGGGCGGACGGAGCCGGGGCGATCACAGTGGTACACCTGGACGCGTGACCGACGAACCCCTCGACGTGGCGAAACTCCAGCGCCGACTGGCCGATTTCGCCGCCGCCCGCGACTGGCGGCAGTACCACACCCCCAAGAACCTGGTGGCCGCCCTCAGTGTGGAGGCCTCCGAACTGGTCGAGATCTTCCAGTGGTTGACCCCGGAGGAGTCGTCCCGGGTGATGGCCGACCCCGGCACCGCGCACCGGGTCACGGACGAGGTCGCCGACGTCCTGTCCTATCTGCTCCAGCTCTGCGACGTCCTGGACATCGACCCGCTGGCCGCGCTGGCCGCCAAGATCGACCGCAACGAGAACCGGTTCCCGCCCTCCTGACACCCCGTCGGCCCCGGCGACCCGCGCGCGGGGTTGACGCTCGGTAACCAAAACCTCGCCCGAATCCGAATCGTTGTCCACAGATTTCCGCCTTCCTCTGGCTTCGTGTCTCGCGCGCCCTCACTCTGGGTAGTGAACTACTGAGTGCGGCAAGGCAGTTCGGACCGACGGGGACGGGGCGACGGATGGACGCGACGCGGCTCATCATGGCGAGCAGACGGGCGCTGGCGCACGGCGCGGGCATGGCGGAACTGATGACCGAGGTGTGGCAGGCCCAGGCCCTGGCCCAGGCGATCGGCAGCCGGCTGGCCGTCTCGGGGCCGCCCGAACTGCGCGGCGAGGCCCTCGGCCTGACCGAGCTGGCGGGCCGCGGCTGCGGCGTCCTCACCACCCCCGACCTGGACCCGGGCACCCTGCGCGCCGCCCAGCTCACCGAACTGGACGACGCCCGCGTGACGCTGCTCTCCCTAGGCGCCCTGCTCGCCGAGGCCGGCATCGCGCTGGTCGGCATGGCCAGCGCCGCGGCCGACGAGACGACGTACTGGCAGTGCATGGAGGCCATCGATGCGGCCGACGAGTCCCGCGACCGGGTCCTGGAGATGCTCCGCAAACTCGCGGCCCGCGAGGAGGTCCGCGACGGCTAGCCGGCGATCTCCCGGCCCGGGCCGGCCTCGGTCTCCGGGCCCCGCTGCAGATTTGCGTCCACCGCGGACAGGTCGGCGTTCAGGGCGGCCATGATTTCCTCCATCTGCCGGAGCGGCCCCGCCGGTCGACCGGCCGGGCCGCCCGGCGGTGGAACGGACTCCTCGGGCAAGGACAAGACGGCCTCCTCGGCCCCCGGCGCCCGCGTCGACGGGCCACGGCCACGCGCGACGGCGAAGGCCGTCCGGCACGGGTGCCGGGCGGTCCGGCTCCCCTCGCTCGACGAGGGGCGCGGCGGGCGGTGCCGATGCGGTTGCCGGGGCCGGGGCCGTGCAGGATGGACGCATGGACCTTCGCATCTTCACCGAGCCCCAGCAGGGCGCGAGCTACGACACCCTCCTCACCGTCGCCAAGGCCACCGAGGAGCTCGGTTTCGACGCCTTCTTCCGCTCCGACCACTATCTGAGGATGGGCGACGGCGACGGCCTGCCCGGCCCCACCGACGCCTGGATCACGCTCGCCGGCCTCGCCCGGGAGACCAAGCGGATCCGGCTCGGCACCCTGATGACCGCAGGAACCTTCCGCCTGCCCGGCGTCCTCGCCATCCAGGTCGCCCAGGTCGACCAGATGTCCGGCGGCCGGGTCGAACTGGGCCTCGGCGCGGGCTGGTTCGAGGAGGAGCACAAGGCGTACGGCATCCCCTTCCCGAAGGAGAAGTTCGGCCGCCTGGAGGAGCAGCTCGCGATCGTCACCGGCCTGTGGAAGACCCGGGTCGGCGAGACCTTCGACTTCCACGGCACCTACTACGACCTCACCGGCTCGCCCGCGCTGCCCAAGCCCGCCCAGGCCCGGATCCCGGTGCTGATCGGCGGTCACGGCGCCACCCGCACGCCCCGGCTGACCGCCAGGTACGCCGACGAGTTCAACATGCCGTTCGCCTCGGTCGAGGACAGCAAGGCCCAGTTCGGCCGGGTGCGCACCGCCGTGGAGACCGCCGGCCGCAAGGCCGACGAGGTGGTGCTCTCCAACGCCCTCGTGGTCTGCGTGGGCAAGGACGACCAGGAGGTGGCCCGCCGGGCCGCCGCGATCGGCCGCGAGGTCGACGAGCTGAAGACGAACGGCCTGGCCGGCACCCCCGCCGAGGTCGTCGACAAGATCGGCCGCTACGCCGAGGTCGGCTCCCGCCGGATGTACCTCCAGATCCTCGACCTCTCCGACCTGGACCACCTGGAGCTGATCTCCGCCCAGGTCCAGTCCCAGCTGTCGTAACCGGCAGGGACCCGCGCATCCGGCAGGCTGTGACACGGCTGTGACCGGAGGTATGGCCTCCGCCACAGTCGCCCCGGGGTTCGTCCTGATGGGGTGGCCGGATGCGCAGCTCCCGCCTTCGCCTCCTCGCCCCCGCCGCCGCCCTGCTCCTCGCCACGGCGTGCGGCGCGGACCGCGCGGACCAGGGCCGCGGCGCCGGAGCGGCCGTCCCGGCGCCCCGCGCCCCCGTCACCGACCCGCCGGTGGACGGCGTACGGATCACCTCGGTCACCCTCCCGTCCGCCTCCCCGACCCCGCCCGCCACCCACGGTCCGGTCCACGCGGACCGGCTGCCCGGCGACTCCGGCGTCTTCGCCGCCTACCAGGTCAGCAACGACGGCGACGAGGCCATGACCTACACCGTGCTCTTCGCCTTCACGACGGACACCGGCGGGGTGATGGACAACAGGGAGGTGACCGTGAGCGGGGTCGCGCCCGGCAGCAGCAGGAGCGGCAGAGTCGACCTCGGCGTGCTCGCCCCCGGCGCCTCCCCGGTGACCAGGGTGAAGATCGAGAAGGTCAGCAAGGTGCCCGCCGCCGAGGCACCGGCCCGCACCGGCGCCTGCCCGGCCTCCGGTCTGCGGCTGTGGGCCGACGACGGCGACGCCGCGATGGGCCTGCGGGTCGTCGGACTCCACCTGGAGAACTGCGGGAAGAGCGACTACGCGCTCGACGGCTATCCGCGGCTGAGCCTCCTGGACGAGAACCGCGAGCCCGTCCCCGGCGTCCGCATCCTGCACGGCGGCGCCGCCATCGCCTCCGGAACCGGTTACGACGACCCGCCCGCCCCCTTCACCCTCAAGCCCGGCCAGGCCGCCCGCTCCGGCCTGGTCTGGCGCAACACGACACTGGCGGGCACCACGGTGACCGTGCCCTACGTCCGCGTCCTGGCCGGGCCGGGCGCCGCACCCGTGACGGTCACCCCGGACCTGGACCTCGGCACCACGGGACGACTCGGCGTCGGCGCCTGGGAACGGGCCGACCGGTAGGCGGGGGAAAATCCCGCGTCCCCTGCCGCGATCCTCGGTACGTTGGAGCCGCGAACAAGCGCACGACCAGCGCTTTCGCGCTCTTTCCGACCCTTTCCGAGGCGACCCACCGTGTTCCTGACGATCACCACCACCGGCACCCCCGCACGCCCCGCGACCGACCTCGGGTACCTGCTGCACAAGCACCCCGACAGCGCGCAGCAGTTCTCGACCTCCTACGGCGTCGCGCACGTCTTCTACCCGGAGGCGGACGCCCAGCGCTGCACGGCGGCGCTGCTGCTGGAGGTCGACGCGGTCGCGCTGGTCCGGCGCGGCCAGGGCAAGGGACGCGGCGGAGCCCCCGATGCGGCGCTCGCGCAGTACGTCAACGACCGCCCGTACGCGGCCTCCTCGCTGCTCGCGGTGGCGATCGGCAACGTCTTCTCCAGCGCACTGCGCGGCGTGTGCCGCGCCCTCCCGGAGACCCCCGCGCAGCCGAGGCCGTTGCGCGTGGAGGTCCCCGCACTGCCCGCCCGGGGCGGTCCCGACCTGGTACGGCGCCTCTTCGAGCCGCTCGGCTGGGCCGTCACCGCCGAACCGGTCGCCCTGGACGGCGCGTTCCCCGAATGGGGCGACTCGCGCTACGTCGGGCTGGTCCTGGAGTCGGAGACCCTCACTCTCTCCGCGGCGCTGCGCCACCTCTACGTCCTGCTCCCGGTCCTCGACGACGCCAAGCACTACTGGGTGACCTCCGAGGAGGTCGACAAGCTGCTGCGGGCCGGCGAGGGCTGGCTGCCCGGCCACCCCGAGCAGCGGCTCATCACCAGCCGCTACCTCTCCCGCCGCTGGTCGCTGACCCGGCAGGCGATGGAACGGCTGGAACTGGTGCGGCTCGCCGAGACCGACGACAGCGAGGTCGAGGACATCGACAACGCGGTCGAGGCGGAGACGGAGAGCGAGGAGAAGCCGACCCCGCTCGCCGCACAGCGGCGCGAGGCGATCCTCACCGCGCTGAAGCGCGCCGGCGCCGCCCGCGTCCTCGACCTCGGCTGCGGCCAGGGTCAGTTGGTGCAGGCGCTGCTGGCGGACGCGTCGTTCACCGAGGTCGTCGGTGTCGACGTGTCGATACGGGCCCTGTCCATCGCCTCCCGGCGGCTGAAGCTGGACCGCATGGGGGAGCGGCAGGCTGCCCGGGTCAGGCTCCTGCAGGGCTCGCTCGCTTACACCGACAGACGGCTCAAGGGATACGACGCCGCCGTGCTCAGCGAGGTGATCGAGCACCTCGACCTGCCCCGGCTGCCCGCCCTGGAGTACGCGGTGTTCGGCGCCGCCCGCCCGCGCACGGTCCTCGTGACCACCCCGAACGTCGAGTACAACGTCCGCTGGGAGACGCTCCCCGCCGGACACCGCAGACACGGTGACCACCGGTTCGAGTGGACCCGCGCCGAGTTCCGCTCCTGGGCGCGGCAGGTCGCCGAACGCCACGGCTACGACGTGGAGTTCACCCCCGTGGGCCCGGACGACCCAGAGGTCGGCCCGCCCACCCAGATGGCCACGTTCACGTTCGCCGCGAAGGAGGCGAAGGCAGCATGACCGAGACACAAAGCACCGGACGGGTCCTCCCCGTCACCGACCTCTCCCTGGTCGTCCTCGTCGGCGCCTCCGGCTCCGGCAAGTCCACCTTCGCGCACCGCCACTTCAAGCCGACCGAGGTGATCTCCTCCGACTTCTGCCGGGGACTGGTCAGCGACGACGAGAACGACCAGAGCGCGAGCGGGGACGCCTTCGACGTCCTGCACTACATAGCGGGCAAGCGCCTGGCCGCCGGCCGCCGCACGGTCGTGGACGCGACCAGCGTGCAGCAGGACTCCCGGCGTCAGCTGATCGACCTGGCCAAGCGGTTCGACGTGCTGCCGATCGCCATCGTGCTCGACGTGCCCGAGGAGGTGTGCGCCGAGCGCAACGCGGCCCGCACCGACCGCGCCGACATGCCGCGCCGGGTCGTGCAGCGGCACATCCGCGAACTGAGGCGCTCGATACGGCACCTGGAGCGCGAGGGCTTCCGCAAGGTGCACATCCTGCGCGGTGCCGAGGAGATCGAGTCGGCCACCGTCGTCACCGAGAAGCGCTACAACGACCTGACCCACCTCACCGGTCCCTTCGACATCGTCGGCGACGTCCACGGCTGCGCGCACGAACTGGAGTCCCTGCTCGCCAAGTTGGGCTACCAGGACGGCGTGCACCCCGAGGGCCGTACCGCGGTCTTCGTCGGCGACCTGGTCGACCGCGGCCCGGACAGTCCCGGCGTGCTGCGCCGGGTGATGTCCATGGTCGGGTCGGGCAACGCCCTGTGCGTGTCCGGCAACCACGAGAACAAGTTCGGGCGGTACCTCAGGGGCCGCAAGGTCCAGCACACCCACGGACTCGCCGAGACCGTCGAGCAGATGGCCGGGGAGCCGGAGGAGTTCCGGGCGCAGGTGCGCGCGTTCGTCGACGGGCTCGTCAGCCACTACGTGCTCGACGGCGGCCGGCTGGTCGTCTGCCACGCCGGGCTGCCCGAGAAGTACCACGGCCGCACCTCCGGCCGGGTCCGCTCGCACGCGCTGTACGGCGACACCACCGGCGAGACCGACGAGTTCGGCCTGCCGGTGCGCTACCCGTGGGCCGAGGACTACCGGGGCCGTGCCGCCGTCGTCTACGGTCACACCCCGGTCCCCGAGGCGACCTGGCTGAACAACACCGTCTGCGTGGACACCGGCGCGGTCTTCGGCGGCCGGCTGACCGCGCTGCGCTGGCCGGAGCGGGAGCTGGTGGACGTCCCGGCCGAACGGGTCTGGTACGAACCGGCCCGGCCGCTGCGCCCCGAGGCGCCCGGCGGCGCGGACGGCCGGCCGCTGGACCTCGCGGACGTGCAGGGCCGCCGGACGGTCGAGACCCGGCACCAGGGCCGGATCGCGGTCCGCGAGGAGAACGCGGCGGCGGCCCTGGAGGTGATGAGCCGCTTCGCGGTCGACCCACGACTGCTGCCCTACCTGCCGCCGACCATGGCTCCGACCGCCACCAGTGAACTCGCCGGCTACCTGGAGCACCCGGCGGAGGCGTTCGCGCAGTACGCGCGGGACGGCGTCGCCCGGGTGGTGTGCGAGGAGAAGCACATGGGCTCACGGGCGGTGGCGCTGGTGTGCCGGGACGCCGAGGTCGCCCACCGGCGCTTCGGTGTCGCTCCCGGCCCCACCGGCTCCCTCTACACCCGTACCGGACGCCCGTTCTTCGACGACGAGACGGTGACCGAGGAGGTCCTCGGGCGGATCCGGGCCGCGGTCGACGCGGCCGGCCTCTGGGACGAGCTCGCCACCGACTGGATTCTGCTGGACGCGGAGCTGCTGCCCTGGTCGCTCAAGGCCGGCGGTCTGCTGCGCACCCAGTACGCGGCCGTGGGCGCCGCCTCCGGCGCGGTGTTCCCGAGCGCGCTGGCCGCCCTGCAGAGCGCGGTGGAGCGTGGCGTCGACGTGACCGGGCTGCTCGCCCGGCAGCGGGAACGCGCCGCGTACGCGAGCGCGTTCACCGACGCGTACCGCCGCTACTGCTGGACCACGGAAGGACTGGACGGGGTGCGGCTGGCCCCCTTCCAGCTCCTCGCGGTCCAGGGCCGCAGCCTCGCCGCGCTCCCGCACGACGAGCAGCTCGCCCTTCTGGACCGGCTGGTGGAGCACGACCCGAGCGGTCTGCTGAGGACCACCCGCCGGCTGTACGTCGACACCGGCGACCCGGAGTCGGTCCGGGCGGGCGTCGACTGGTGGCTGGAGATGACCGGCCGGGGCGGCGAGGGCATGGTCGTCAAGCCGGTCGGCGCGGTCGTACGGGGCCCGGAGGGCCGGCTGGTCCAGCCCGGCATCAAGTGCCGGGGCCGCGAGTACCTGAGGATCATCTACGGCCCCGAGTACACCCGCGCCGACAACCTCACGCGGCTGCGCAAGCGGTTCCTCAACCACAAGCGGTCCCTGGCGGTCCGTGAGTACGCCCTGGGTCTGGAGGCCCTGGACCGCCTCGCGGACGGCGAGCCGCTGTGGCGGGTGCACGAGGCGGTGTTCGGGGTGCTGGCCCTGGAGTCGGAGCCGGTCGACCCCCGGCTGTGAGGGGGTCAGCCGACCAGCCGCAGGCGGCGGCGGGAGGTGCCGACGCGGACCGTCTGGCCCCAGGTCAGCTCCAGGGCGTCGGTCTCGATGCCGTCGCCGAAGGCGATCAGGCGGTCCGACTCGACCGTGAGGGTCAGGGTCGCGGAGGCGGTCAGCTCGCCGGCGACCAGGGAGGTACCGGTCGCCGGCGACGGCCAGGCCTCCCTGACGAACCAGAGCAGGCGGTCCTCGGTGGGTGCGGGCAGGGCCGACCGGGCGCCGCGCTCCTGCCACAGGGAGCGCAGCCACCCGGTGGCCCCGGTGCCGGTGCCCACCAGCACCCCGGAGGAGGCCTGGGCCTCGACGGCACCCCCGTCGTCCTCGAGGCCCAGGCGGTATCGGGCGGTCTGGTGACCGGCGGTACCGAGGTAGATCTCGTTGAGCGCCACGAGCCGCTGGGTGTCGTCGGCGACCGCCTCGACCATCGTCAGCTCGTCGGCGTGCGTGCTCCCGACGGAGGGCAGCAGCACGGACGCCTGCTCCGGCCGGTGCCGTACCAGGACCCCGGGGTTGCGGCCGGGGTCGGTGTCGATGCCGACCACCGGCTGGCCGTCCAGGTACTTGGCCACGTTCGCGACCAGTCCGTCCTGGCCGACCACCACGACCACGTCCTCGGGCGCGAACAGGAAGCGGTCCAGATCGGCCCGTTCGACCTGGGTGCGGCGCCAGGCCAGCGGGATCGCCGAGGTGACCTCGGCGAGCGCCCGGCGGGCCCGGCGGTGCCGTTCGGAGACCTCCGCGACGTCCCGGCCCCGGGAGGCCAGGAAGAAGGCGGCCTGCCCGTGCGTGCCGTGCCGGGCCAGCAACTCCTCGTACTCCGTGGTGCGATGCACGACCACGGCCCGCGGCGCGAGACTCACACCCTCACCTCCACGAGCCGGTGCGGCCGGGCGGGTGGGGATGTCGTGCGGTGTCCGGGCGGGGGGCTGGGAGGCGTGTTCATGCTTGGTCCGTCGCGCCCAGCTTCGCCAGCAGTCCTGTCAGGACGTCCGGGGAGACGGTCACGCTGTCGATGCGCGGCAGGTTCTCGGCGAGCCGGGTACCGGTGAGGGCGTGCAGCGTGGCCACGTCCACCTCGCCGTGCACCCGCAGCCACGCCGCCTGTGCGGCAGCGCGTGCCTCGCCGACCTCCCGTGCCGCGGCGGCCTCGGCCCGCGCGAGCGTGACCGCCCGCGCCGCCTCCGCCTCACCCAGCTTCAGGGACCGCGCCGCCTCCGCCTCCGCGAGCCGCACCGACCGTGTGGCCTCCGCCTCCGCGCGGACCGCGTCCGCCGCCGCGTGCTCCTCCGCCTCGCGGCGGGCGTTGGTGCCCCGCTGCTCCACCAACTGCTCCTCGCGGCGGGCCAGTTCGATCTGGCTGGCCAGCTCGTTCTCGGCGATCGCGCGCTCCCGCTCGACGGCCACCGCCCGCCGCTCGTACGTCGCCCGGTCGGCCTCCTGCTGGATCTGCTCACGGGCCGGGGTGCGCAGCGCCCGCTCCACCTCCGGCTCGGGCCGCAGCGCCATCACCCGCACGGCCACCACCTCGATCCCGGTCGCCGGCAGGCGCGGCTCCGCGGCCAGCCCGGCCGCGATCCGCTCCCGCACCGCCGCCACCCCGTCGACCAGCGCCTCGGCCAGGGCGGTACGGGCCAGCACGGCGAGCGCGTGCTGCTGGGCCGTCTCGGTGAGCAGCGTGCCCAGCTGCTCCAGCGGGGTGCCGCGCCAGACGCCGGTGTCCGGATCCAGGGAGAAGTCGAGGCGGGCGGCGGCCACCGCCGGGTCGCCGATGCGGTAGGTGACCGTCGCCTGGACCGCCACGTCCTGGAAGTCGGCCGTACGGGCGTGGAAGGTCATCGCCAGCTCGCGGTCGTCGACCGGCACCTCGGAGATCGCGGCGGACAGCGGCCGGAACCAGAAGCTCAGCCCCGCCCCCTCGTGCGCCAGCTTCCCGGCCTGGTGGTGTCTGACGTGCGCCGTCGGAGCCCCGCGCAGATGGCGCCAGCCCAGGCGCCGGGTGATGTCGGCCATGAGGCCCCCCTCAGTCGTGTGCGGCAATCTTTAGAGTCATCTTGACCATAATCTCGGACGCGCTTGTCGTCAAGAGGACGAGAACAAGGGGCGGCGAGAGCAGGAGTCCAGCGAGAACGAGAGGCCGGGGCGAACAAGTGGGCGGGGAAACGGTCGAGCCGGGGGTGAACCCGGTCTTGGGTGGTCAGGATGGAGTCATGGGATTCCACGTCGACTCCGAGGCCGGGCGGCTGCGCCGCGTCATCCTGCACCGGCCGGATCTGGAGCTCAAAAGGCTCACCCCCAGCAACAAGGACGCGCTGCTCTTCGACGACGTCCTGTGGGTGCGCCGGGCCCGGGTCGAGCACGACGGCTTCGCGGACGTGCTGCGCGACCGCGGGGTCGCCGTCCACCTCTTCGGCGACCTGCTCACCGAGACCCTGGACGTCCCGGCCGCCCGCGCCCTGGTCCTGGACCGGGTCTTCGACGAGAAGGAGTACGGCCCGCTCGCCACCGACCACCTGCGCGCCGCCTTCGAGACGCTGTCGGCGCAGGAGCTGGCCGAGGCGCTGGTCGGCGGCATGACCAAGCGGGAGTTCCTGGACGCCCACGAGGAGCCGACCTCGGTCCGCTTCCATGCCATGGACCTCGACGACTTCCTCCTCGAACCGCTCCCCAACCACCTCTTCACCCGCGACACCTCCGCCTGGGTCTACGACGGGGTCTCCATCAACGCGATGCGCTGGCCCGCACGGCAGCGCGAGACCGTGCACTTCGAGGCGATCTACCGGCACCACCCGCTGTTCCGCGCCGAGCCGTTCCACGTCTGGTCGGAGGGGCAGGCCGCCTACCCGTCCACCATCGAGGGCGGTGACGTCCTGGTGATCGGCAACGGCGCGGTGCTCATCGGCATGAGCGAGCGCACCACTCCGCAGGCCGTCGAGATGCTCGCGCACAAGCTGTTCGCGGCGGGTTCCGCGCGGTCCATCGTGGCCCTGGACATGCCGAAGCGGCGTGCCTTCATGCATCTCGACACCGTGATGACGATGGTCGACGGCGACACCTTCACCCAGTACGCCGGGCTCGGCATGCTCCGCTCGTACACCATCGAACCGGGCGCCGGCGAGAAGGAGCTCAAGGTCACCGACCATCCGCCGGAGCACATGCACCGGGCGATCGCCGCCGCCCTCGGCCTGAGCGAGATCCGGGTGCTGACCGCCACCCAGGACGTGCACGCGGCCGAGCGCGAGCAGTGGGACGACGGCTGCAACGTCCTCGCCGTCGAACCGGGTGTCGTGGTCGCCTACGAACGCAACTCCACCACAAACACCCACCTGCGCAAACAGGGCATCGAGGTGATAGAGATCCCGGGCAGCGAGCTCGGCCGGGGCAGAGGCGGCCCGCGCTGCATGAGCTGTCCGGTCCAGCGGGACCCGGTGTGAGGTACCGCATGCATGACGGGGGGGTGACTGTATAGAAATGTGGAATGTCGTATAGACTTCCATAGTCCCTGAAGTCGACCCCCTACCGCTGGAGCGCCCCCATGGCGACTGTCCCGACCGCCCTCGCCGGCCGCCACTTCCTCAAGGAGCTGGACTTCACCCAGGAGGAGTTCCGCGGGCTGGTCGAGCTGGCCGCCGAGCTGAAGGCGGCGAAGAAGGCCGGGACCGAGACCCAGTACCTGCGCGGCAGGAACATCGCGCTGGTCTTCGAGAAGACCTCCACCCGCACCCGCTGCGCCTTCGAGGTCGCCGCCGCCGACCAGGGCGCCGTCACCACCTACCTCGACCCGTCCGGCTCGCAGATCGGTCACAAGGAGTCGGTGAAGGACACCGCCCGGGTCCTCGGCCGCATGTTCGACGCGATCGAGTACCGCGGCCACGGCCAGGGCGTCGTCGAGGAACTCGCCGCGTTCGCCGGGGTCCCCGTCTACAACGGTCTCACCGACGAGTGGCACCCCACCCAGATGCTCGCCGACGTGCTCACCATGACCGAGCACACGGACAAGCCGCTCGCCGAGATCGCCTTCGCCTACCTCGGCGACGCCCGCTACAACATGGGCAACTCCTATCTGGTCACCGGTGCCCTGCTCGGCATGGACGTGCGGATCGTCGCGCCCCGGGTGCTGTGGCCGGACGAGACCATCGTCGAGCTGGCCCAGCAGCTGGCCACCGCCTCCGGCGCCCGGATCACGCTCACCGACGACGTGAAGGACGGGGTGCTCGACGCCGACTTCGTCGCCACCGACGTATGGGTGTCGATGGGGGAGCCCAAGGAGGTGTGGGACGAGCGGATCGCGCTGCTCGGCCCCTACGCCGTGACCATGGACGTGCTGCGCGCCACCGGCAACCCCGACGTCAGGTTCCTGCACTGCCTGCCGGCCTTCCACGACCTCGGCACCGACGTCGGCCGCGAGATCCACGAGCGGCACGGACTGACCGAGCTGGAGGTCACCGACGAGGTGTTCGAGTCCGAGTACTCGGTCGTCTTCGACGAGGCCGAGAACCGGATGCACACCATCAAGGCGGTCCTGGTGGCCACGCTCGCACGCGCGCAGTAGCGCGAAAAGGCCCTATCCTTTCCGGCGGCCCGGCGCCACCCCTGCCGACGCCGCCACCGCGTCCTCAAGAAGGACGTCCGCACCACCAGAGAGAGCACCACCCGCATGCCCCGCATCAAGTCCCCGCACCTGCTGCTCGCCGAATCCGGCGCCGACCGCGCGGGCCACGGCCTCCGCCGCACCATGGGCCTCTTCCAGCTGATCTGCTTCGGCATCGGCGCGATCGTCGGCACCGGCATCTTCGTCGGTCTCTCCGACTCGGTCGCCCAGGCCGGTCCCGCGGTCGTCGTCTCCTTCATCCTGGCCGCCGTGACCTGCGTGTTCACCGCCCTCTCCTTCGCCGAGTTGGGCGGCGCGATCCCGGTCTCGGGATCGTCGTACTCCTTCGCCTACGCGGGCCTCGGCGAGACCACCGCGTTCCTGGTCGGCTGGTGCCTGCTCCTGGAGTACGGCGTCTCCATCTCGGCCGTCGCGGTCGGCTGGAGCCAGTACGTCAACGAATTGCTGCACAGCCTCACCGGGCTCCAGCTCCCGCACGCGCTGTCCGCGGGACCCGGCGACGGCGGCATCGTGAACCTCCCCGCGGTGATCGTCATCGCGATGGCCGCCGTCCTGCTGGTGCGCGGGGTGCGGGAGAGCGCCCGGGCCACCGCCGCGATGGCCGCCGTGAAGCTCGCCATCCTGCTGGCCTTCTGCGCGATCGGCTTCAGCGCCTTCAAGGACGGCAACCTCGTCCCGTTCTCCCCGGCCGGTCTCGGCGGCATCGGCGCGGGCACCACCGCCGCGTTCTTCTCGTACATCGGCTTCGACGCGATCACCACGGCCGGTGAGGAGGCCAAGAACCCGCGCCGGGACATCCCGGTCGCGATCCTCGTCTGCATGGGCGTGGTCACCCTGCTCTACTGCGCGGTCGCGCTCGCCGCGATCGGCGCCATCGGCGGCGGCCAGGTCGCGGGCCGTCCCGCCGCCCTCTCCTACGTCGTCAACCGGGTCACCGGGTCCACCGTCGGCGGCGGGGTGATCGCCTTCGGCGCGGTCGTCGCCATCGCCTCCGTCGTGCTCGCGGTGATGTACGGGCAGACCCGCATCCTGATGTCCATGTCCCGGGACGGCCTGATCCCGCGCGTCTTCGAGAAGGTCTCCCCGGTGACCGCCACCCCGGTGGCCGGCACCCTGATCGTCGCGGCCGTCTTCGCGCTGCCGGCGGCCTTCGCCTCGCTGGACGCGGTGATGAACCTGTGCACCGTCGGCACCCTGGCGATCATGGCCGTGGTGAACATCGCGGTGCTCGCCCTGCGCCGCCGCGAACCGGCCCTCGCCCGCACCTTCCGGGTCCCGCTCTACCCGGTCGTGCCCCTGCTGGGCGTCGGCTTCTGCCTCTACCTGATGTACGAGACCGGGTGGGCGACCTGGCTCCAGTTCGCCGTCTTCCTGGCCGTGGGCCTGCTGGTCTACCTCGGCTACGGGCGCCGGAACTCCACGCTGGCCACCGCGGCGGGCGTCACGCCGGACGCCACTGACGCGGTACTGCAGGAAGCCTGAACCACACCGCCTTGCCGGACTCGGTGGGGCGGTGTCCGCAGGACGAGCTGAGCGCGCGGATCAGCAGCAGGCCACGGCCGCCCTCCTGCATGGGGTCGGGCTCCTCGATCACCGGCCGGGTCAGATGGCCGGGCGGCGCCGGGTCCGGATCGTGCACCTCGACCTTGCAGCCCCCCGGCAGCAGCTCGACGACCAGCTCTATGGGCCCCCGGCCGGCGGTGTGCTCCACCGCGTTGGCGACCAGTTCCGCCGTCAGCAGCTCGGCGGTGTCGGCGTCCGCCGCGTGCTCCGCCTCCTCCATCGCCGAACGCACCAGGGCACGGGCGACCGGCACGGCCGCGACGGTGTGCGGCAGTGCGATGCGCCAGGAGGCGGGGGAGGCGGAAGGCGGTTCGTACACGGCTGGTCCGTTCATGGCGCAGGCGATCACTGCTTGTCCTGCTTTCAACTGAAGGAATGGTACGGGCCCCGTCCCGGGGGCCGTCGGCAGGGGGCTTACCCCGGCCGATCGCCCCTCTCGCACATCCCCCCTCACTGTTACCGTCTTATGGACGCGCCGTGACCTTGTGACGCGTTCCGAGGCTCCGAGGCCCCGGGACCGGTGAGACCGGTCGGCCCACCCGCGGCCCGCCCGGCTACAGACCGGCGAAAGCGGCTCCCGCGTCCCGCAGCCGCTCGTGCAGCGCCCGGAAGACGGCGGCCGAGCGGATGCCCGGCCAGTCCGCGGGCAGCAGCCCGGTCGGCAGGCCCGGGTCGGTGTACGGCAGGTGGCGCCAGGAGTCGAGGGCGCGCAGGTAGTCGCGGTAGGCGTCCTCCGCAGGCGTGTCCGCGCGGTGCTCCCAGCCGCGCAGCACCGGCTCGTGGGCGTCCAGGAACTCCTCGTGCGCCTTGGCGATCGCCGTCAGGTCCCACCAGCGGGCGACCGCCTCCGCGGTGGGCGCGAACCCGAGGTGGTCACCCCGGAAGAAGTCCACGTACGGGTCGAGGCCGAGACGGCGCAGGGTGTGCCGGGTCTCCTCGAACAGCCGGGCGGGGGCGATCCACACCCCGGGCGCGGCGGTGCCGAAGCCGAGCCCGGCCAGCCGGGAGCGCAGCACATGCCGCTTCTGCCGCTCCGACTCGGGCACCGAGAACACCGCGAGCACCCAGCCCTCGTGCTCAGGGGGCGCCTCGGCGTACACCCGGCGGTCGCCGTCGTCGAGCAGCTGTCGTGCCTCGGCGGACAGTTCGTACCCGGCGGTGCCCTGCGCGGTCCGCGCCGGGACCAGCAGCCCGCGTCGTTTCAGCCGGGACACCGAGGAGCGCACGGAGGGGCCGTCCACGCCGACGGCGGCCAGCAGCCGGATCAGCTCGGCGACGGGCACCGGACCGGGCAGGAAGCGGCCGTACGCGCCGTAGAGCGTGACGATGAGGGACCTCGGGGCGTGTTGCTCGGGCACGTTGATCATTTTAGGTCCCAGGCATCGCTGCTGGTCACCTCTGGTGCCCGGCTGAATGAGAGTCAGCGTCGCGGGTCCGCCGGATGGCGGCGGCCGTGCCCCTCCGGATGGCGACCGGGGCGGTTCAGGCGCCGACGGCGAGCCGTTCGGCCGGGGCGCGGCGCGGCGGGACCGCACTGCCGTCGGCGCGCAGCTCACCCGTGTCGTCGAAGACGATCGCCCCGTCGCACAGCAGACTCCTTCTCTGCACTTCACCCGGACGGGTGCGCGGCCTCTCCATCTCGCCGCGGAAACTGCGGTGTGGTCTGGACCGTTGGACAGGCATGGAGCTGAACAAGCGAGCGGGACATCAGGGGACCGGGCCTGGGGTGATCACCCCGGACGGCTGCGCGGTCGAGTTGTACTCGCGGCTGCCGGTCGGGGCTGAGCCGGACATCGTCGCCGGTGCCGTGTCGCCGGGTGCGCACATCCTGGAGCTGGGTTGTGGTGTGGGGCGCGTGACCCACCCGCTCCTGGAGCGGGGCTTCATGGTGACTGCTGTGGACGAGTCCCAGGAGATGCTCGATCGCATTCGTGGGGCACGTGCGATATGCAGTGCGATCGAGGACCTCGACCTGGGCGAGACGTTCGACGTGGTGATGCTTGCGTCGTTCCTCGTGCACGCCGGAGATGTCGAAGTGCGGCGGGCGCTGTTGCGTACCTGCGTCCGGCACCTCGCGGCGGGCGGTTGCGTGCTGATCCAACGGGAGGGTGAGGACTGGCACACGAACCTGCCGCGTGAGCGTGTCGACCCCAGTGGTTTCACAGTGCGGATCGTGTCGGCGGAGCCGACTGGTGATGGGGCGAACTCGGTGTATGCGGAGTATGAATTTCCGGACGCCACGTGGACCCAGACGTTCGTGTCCCGGCCGCTGACGAAGGAGCAGTTCGAGGGGGCTCTCGCGGAGGTGGGTCTGAAGGTGGATACGTACCTCACGGAGGACGGGACATGGGCGCGGTCGAGTCTCGCGGCTTAAAGGTGCAGGTGACTGGTCGAGCAGTTTGGGCCTTGGGAGTCCCTGGTCCGGTACCCGGCCGTCGGACTTGCGGCTGGGCTATGAGGCGAGCGGCCTCGGCCTGTCTGGCGCGGAGGAAGGCCAGGGTCGAGCCGATGTCAGCCGGGGTGACTCCGAGCAACTCGGAGGCGCGGGCGCCGCTGGAGACGTGGAGCAGCACCACGGCGCGGTCCCGGCCGTGGTTCATGGCGGCGACGAACTCGTCCCACATCGTGTCGGGGATGGCCCGGGGCTTGGTGCCCGGGACACGCCGGCGCAGCCGGGAACGGGGAAGGCAGGCATGGCCTCCGCCGGGCTGCGGTGGGCCAGCGCCCGGCGCCGTGCCTCGGGGACCGGCACCGGATTCATCAACGGGCCGTTGCCCAGGTCGCGGTGGAAGTCGTAGAAGCTGGTGACCACGACTGCGGCGCGTCCGGCCGGGTGCGGCGGCGCTGCGGATTTGGTGCCGTACGAAGCCATCCCCCTATCACTGCCACCTCCCCTTCTGTCGCTTTGTCCCAGGTCACGTTCAGAAGCCACAGGAATCGGAACCACCGCAGCAGGCCGGTTGCTGGGTCTCCAGCTGAACGACCGAGCCGATGCGAACCGCCCGCCGCGACCTGTGACAACACGCGGACAACCTTCGGACGCCGCCACGACGGTCGCCGCGCCGCCGGACACGGAACCCCCACGGGACGCGCCACCGAAGGGGTGACGGTCACGCCGCGAGGCCCGGCCGCCCGGTATCCAGGGCATGCCCCCACCCCGCATTCCGGGAAGGAAACCATGCCCGTACGCCCCGTCCTCGCAGCGGCCCTCGGTTCCGCCGCCCTGCTGTGCGTCGCCGTCGCCCCCGCGTCCGCGACCGCCGACCCCACCGAATCCGTCACCGTCGAGACGACCGGCCGGCTCGCCGGCGACGGCACGGTCACCCTCTCCGGCACCTACACCTGCACCGACGCCACCGGGCCGGTCTTCATCAGCTCCTCGATCAGCCAGGACTCGCCCACCTTCCGGCACGGCATCGGCGGTACCCAGGCCGAGTGCGACGGCGCCACGCACAAGTGGCAGAACACCGGCAAGGTCGCCTCGGAGAAGCTGGCCCCCGGCAAGGCCCAGGTGGAGGCCACCGTCCTGGAACTGCGCCCCGCGGGCGGCCTGCCCCTGCCGTACTTCCACGCCACCAAGGAGCAGGACATCACCCTCGCCAAGGCCTGACCCCCGTACCCGCCCGGTCCCGGCCCCTCGGCCGCCGGGGCCGGGCGGCCGGTCAGCGGGCCAGCAGCCTCCGCAGCGCGGCGACCACCTCACCGGGGGCCTCCTCGGCCATGAAGTGCCCGCAGTCCACCGTGCGGTGCTCCAGGTCCGGTGCCCAGGCCCGCCACAGCGCGGTCGCGTCGTAGCCGAGGGCGGCCCCCCAGTCCTGCTGGAGCACGGTGACCGGCATGCGCAGGGTGCGCCCGGCCTCCCGGTCGGCGCGGTCGTGCTCGGTGTCGACACCGGCCGAGGCCCGGTAGTCGGCCACGATCGACGGCACGGCCGCCCGGCAGGCGGCCAGGTAGGCGGCCCGGACGTCGGCGGGGAGCGCCGCCGGGTCACGGGACCACAGGTCGAGGAAGTGGCCGAAGAACGCGTCCGGGGCCGCACCGATCAGCTCTTCGGGCAGACCGGGCGGCTGGGCCATCAGATAGAGGTGGAAGGCGACCGCCGCCGTGGTGCCGTGCAGCACCTCCCACATGTCCAGCGTGGGCAGCACGTCGAGGAGGGCCAGCCGGGTGATCGCGTCCGGGTGGTCGAGTCCGGCCCGGAAGGCGACGAGGGCGCCCCGGTCGTGCCCGGCCAGCGCGAACCGCCCGTGCCCGAGCTCCCGCGCGAGCGCCACCACGTCGGCGGCCATGGTCCGTTTCGCGTACGTCGTCCCGTCCGTGTCGGCCGGCTTGTCGCTGGCGCCGTAGCCGCGCAGGTCGGGACAGATCACGGTGTGCTCGTCCGCGAGGGCGCGCGCCACGTGCCGCCACATCAGACGGGTCTGCGGGAAACCGTGCAGCAGGACGACCGGGCTGCCGGTGCCGCCGACGGAGGCGTGCAGCCGGACGCCGTGGGCGACCTCGACACGGTGGGTCTGGAAACCGGGGATGTTCATGTGCCGAGCCTCCCCCGCCCGGATCAGCAGCCGATCAGCAGCACGTACCGTGGACGGGTGAGCACGGACCAGGTCGCCTTCGCGGTGCTCGGGCCGGTCTCGGCCGAGCGCGACGGCGTCCCGCTCGCCCTGAAGGGCCCCCGGCACCGGGCCGTACTGGCCCGGCTGATCGTCGCCCGCGGCCGGGTCGTACCCGTCGCCCGCCTGGTCGCCGACCTCTGGGACGAGCCGCCGCCCGCCGCGGTCGGCGCCCTGCGCACCTTCGTCGGCGACCTGCGCCGCGCCCTCGAACCCGGCCGGCCGCCCCGCGCGCCGGCCCGGCTGCTGGTCACCGACGGGCCCGGCTACGCGCTGCGCACGGACGCGGTGGACGCCCGACGGTTCGAGGCGGCCCTGGAGACCGCCGCGGAGGCGGAGCCCGCCGAGGCCGCCCGGCTGCTGCGCGCGGCACTGGAGCTGTGGCGGGGCCCCGCCTACGCCGAGTTCGCCGACGAGCCGTGGTGCCGCGGCGAACGGGCCAGGCTCACCGAACTGCGGCTGCGGGCGGTCGAGCAGCGGGCCACGGCGCTGCTCGCCGCGGGCCGGGCGGCCGACGCGGTGCCCGATCTGGACGCCCACCTCGCGGAACACCCCTGGCGGGAGGAGGGCCGGCGGCTGCTGGCGCTCGCCCTCTACCGCACCGGCCGCCAGGGCGACGCCCTCGCGGTGCTGCGCGCGGCCCGCGCCGACCTCGCCGGCCGGCTGGGGCTGGACCCGGGGCCCGCGCTGCGCCGGCTGGAGGCCGCCGTCCTCGCCCAGGACCCCGCCCTGGACGGGGACCTGGGCGCCGGCCGGGGCGCCGCCGGCCGGGTGTGGTCCCGGGTGGCCGAGGTGTACGACCGTACGGTGGCCACCGGTGCCCGGGCCCGCCTCGAATCCACCGTCGGGCTGCTGCGCACCCTCGCGGTGACCGGATCCGGTGGCCTCGTCGCCGCCCGTGAACACCGGCTCGCCGCGATCGCCGCGGCGGAGGAGGCCGGGGACCCGGAACTGACGGCGCGGCTCATCGGCGCCTACGACGTCCCCGCGATCTGGACCCGGTCCGACGACCCCGCCGGCGCCCGCCGGGTGACCGAGGCCGCCGAACGGGCGCTGGCCCGGCTCCCCGCGACCGGCACCCACGACGCGACCCGCTGCCGGCTGCTCGCCACGATCGCCCTGGAGTCCCGGGGGAGCCGCTCGGCGCGCGCCCCGGAGGCCGCCGCCGAGGCGGAACGCCTCGCCCGCCGCCTGGACGACCCGGCGCTGCTCGCCTTCGCGCTCAACGCTGTCTTCATGCAGTCCTGCACCCGGGCCGGGCTCGCCCCGCGCCGCGACGCCATCGGCACCGAACTCGTCGGCCTGGCCACCCGGCACGGCCTGGTCACCTACGAGGTGCTCGGCCATCTGATCCGGGTCCAGGCCCGCGCCGCGCTCGCCGACTTCGCCACCGCCGACGCACACGCCCAGGCGGCCGACCACCTGGCCGACCGCCACGAACTCCCCCTGACCGGCGTCTTCACGACGGCCTACCGCGCGCTCCGCCTGACGGCGACAGGCCACCCCGGGCCCACCGGGGCCCCCGGGGGGCAGGTGGAGTCCGCGGGCCCCGCAGCCGACTCCCCTGCGTCCCGACCGACCGGTGGGGCCGGGGTGGTGGCGGGGCCGGGTGGTGGGGTCACCCAGTCGGACGGCGCGCTGACGGCGCCGGGCGGTACCGGGCCGGTCGCGGGCCCCGGGGGGCGGGTGGAGTCCGCGGGCCCCGCAGCCGACTCCCCTGCGTGCCGACCGACCGGTGGGGCCGGGGTGGTGGCGGGGCCGGGTGGTGGGGGCGTCCAGCCGGACGGTGGGGCGGGCTCGGCCCGGGTGGCGGGGCCGGGTGGTGGGGGCGTTCTTCCGGCGGGGTGGGGGAGGTCCGCGCCAGGCCCGTCCGCCGAGGGCGTCGAGGTCGCCTACCGGGAGGTCGGGCGGATGCTCGAAGGGGCCGGTATGCCCGGGGTGCGGGACGGGCTGCTGCCCCTGGCGCTGCTCTGTGCCCGCCTCGCCCGGTCTCCGTACGGCATCCGGGAGGCCGTGGAACCGGGCGCCGACTGGGGGCCGTACCTCCCCTGGGTGCGGCCCGCCCTGGTGCTCGTCGCGGACGGCGCGGGTGCGGCCCGCGACACCCTCCACGAGCTGCCCGAGCCTCCCGCCGACCTCGTGCAGGAGGCGCTGTGGTGCCTCGTGGCGGCGGTCGCCCTGGAGCTGGGCGACCGCCCGACACTGCGCCGGTGCCGGGACCGGCTGCACCCGGCCGCCGGCCAACTCGCCGGCGCGGGCAGCGGGTGGCTGACGGCGGGACCGGTCGACACCTGGCTGGCGGCGATCGAGCAGGCGCTCCGCTAGCCGGGCAGCTCCTTCTTGATGCGGTCCAGCATGAACGCCGAGGACTCGTGCGCCCGTTCCTCCCAGGCGAAGACGCAGGCGGTGGCGACCCCGTCGAAGTGCAGCTCGCGCAGCGTGCCGAAGAAGGCGTCCCAGTCGACCTCGCCCTGTCCGATGTCCAGGTGCTGGTGGATCCGGGCCGTGGTGCCGGGCGGGTTGAGGATGTACCGCAGCCCGCTGGAGCCCTTGTGGTTGAAGGAGTCCGCGATGTGCACGTGCTGGAGCCTGTCACCGGCGTAGCGCATCATCGCCGCGATGTCGGCCGTGGGGTCGGCACCGGAGAGGTGGAAGGAGTGCGGAGCGCAGTACAGGTAGTTCACCCACGGCTTGTCGATCGCGCGGACCAGGTCGACCGCCGGGGCGTTCTCCTCGCAGAAGTCGTCCGGGTGTGCCTCCAGGTTCAGCGCGATGCCCTCGCGCTCGAACACCGGCAGCAACTCCTCCAGCGAGCGCCAGAACGCGGCCTCGCTCTCGGCGGCCCGCTCCGGCCTGCCGTTGAACTCGCTGTTCATCAGCGGGCATTCGAGGTCGGAGGTGATCTCGATCATCCGCTTCCAGTAGCGTACGGCCGCCTGCCGTTCGGTCTCGTCCGGGGACGACCACTTGTAGAGCGGCAGCACGGACGACAGCCGCACGCCGTACGTGCGCAGCGCGTTCTTGAGCTCCGCGATCCGCGCGTCGTCCGCGCGCGGGTGCAGGAAGAACGGCATGAAGTCGTCGCGGGGCGACAACTCGATGTACTCGTAGCCGAGTTCGGCCACCGTGCGCACCATGTCGTCGATCGGCAGGGCGCGGAACATGTAGGGGTCGAGGGCGATCTTCACGCGGTGCCTCCGTAGAAGGCCGGACGGGGCTTGATGTCGGTGGCGACGACGGTGCCCGACTCCAGGGCCTCGACCGTCGCGGCGGTGATGACGGTGGCGGCGTAGCCGTCCCAGGCCGAGGGGCCGGTGGGCTCGGCGCCCGCCGCCACCCCGGCGATCCACTCGCGGAACTCGGTGTCGAAGGCGTCGCGGAAGCGTCCCACCCAGTCCGTGAGGACGGCCGTGCTGTGCTGTGCGGCGCTGCGGACGGCGACCGCGGCCGGGTCGGGCAGCCGGACCACCCCCTCCTCGCCGACGGCCTCGCACTGGATGTCGTAGCCGTACTGGCAGTTGACGAAGACCTCCAGGTCGATGCGGACCCCCTTGGCGGTCTCGAAGAGCATGATCTGCGGGTCCTTGAGGTGCTCGAACCGCTTGCCGGTGGCGCGCGGGGTGATCACCTGGGTGGAGACGATCTCGTCGTCGAGGAGCCAGCGCAGGACGTCCACCTCGTGCACCGCCGTGTCCAGCGCGGCCATCGCGGAGGTGTAGGTCTCCGGGACGGCCGGGTTGCGGTGGGCGCAGTGCACGATCAGCGGCTCGCCGATCCGGCCCGACTCGATGACCTGCTTCATCTGCCGGTAGCCGGTGTCGTAGCGGCGCATGAAGCCGACCTGGACCAGCCGGCGGCCGTGCGCCTGCTCGGCCTCGACGATCCTCAGGCAGTCCTCGGCGGTGGTCGCGAGGGGCTTCTCGCAGAACACCGGCTTCCCGGCGGCGACGGCGTTCAGCACGTGCTCGGCGTGGGTGGGGCCCCAGGAGGTGACGAGGACGGCGTCGACGTCGTCCGCGGCGACCACGGCCGCGCCGTCGGGCAGCACCCGGGCGCCGACCGGCTCCGCGGCCTCGGCGGCCCGCGCCGGGTCGATGTCGGTGACCGCGGTGACCCGGGCGCCGGTGACGGTGTGGGTGAGACGCCGGATGTGCTCGTTGCCGATCCAGCCGGCGCCGATGACGCCGATACGTACGGTCATGGGTGAGTCCTTCGCAGGGGTCAGGAGAAGCGGGACCGGAGTTCGGCTTCGAGGGTTTCGAGGGTGCGGCCCCTGGTCTCGGGGACGTAGAGCTTCACGAAGGTGATGGAGAAGATCCCCGCCACGACGAACAGGAAGAAGGTGCTGGAGATCCCGATCGCGGACACCAGAGACGGGAAGACCAGCCCGATCAGGAAGTTGGTCAGCCACAGCACCACGGCCGCCACACCCATCCCGAAGCCGCGCATCCGCATCGGGAAGATCTCGGAGAGCATCAGCCAGGTCACCGGGGAGATGGCGCCCTGCTGGAAGGCGAGGAAGGTGACCGTCATGGCGAGCACGGCGTAGGCCCGGCCGTCCCCGGCGGGCAGCACCAGGGAGAAGACGCCGATGAACAGCAGCGCCAGCGTGGTGCCGAGCTGCCCGGTCATCAGCATCGGCCGGCGGTCGACCCGGCCGAGCAGCCAGATGCCGGCGAAGGTGGCCAGCACCGAGATCACGCCGTTGGCGATGTTCGCGGTCAGCGCGGTGTCCGAGGCGAATCCGGCGTCCGAGAGGATCTGCGTGCCGTAGTACATGATCGTGTTGACGCCGGTGATCTGCTGCACGATCGCGATGCCGAAGCCGGTGAACATCAGCCTGCGGATCCACGGCGTGGCCTTCATGTCCTGCCAGCCGCCGAGCTTCTCCTGCTCCTCCCTGACGGCGAGCGCGGACACCTCGGCCAGTTCGGCCTCGGCGCGCTGCTCGGAGCGGACCTGCTTCAGGACCGCCAGCGCCTCGCCGAACCGGGCCCTGGAGGCCAGCCAGCGCGGGCTCTCCGGCATGACCAGCATGCCGAACCAGAGCACCACCGCCGGAACGGTCGCGATCACCAGCATCCAGCGCCAGACGCCGCCGGACTCGCCACTCACGTTCGCGATGACCGCGTTCGAGGTGAAGGCCAGCAACTGGCCGCTGACGATCATCAGTTCGTTACGGGTGACCAGTGCACCGCGCCGCTCGGCGGGGGAGATCTCCGCGAGGTAGACCGGCACCGTCACCGAGGCGCCGCCGACCGCGAGGCCCAGCACGAACCGGGCCACGATCATGACGGCGGTGGTCGGCGCGAGGGTGGCCCCGAGCGCGCCGACGAAGAACAGCACCGCGAGGGCGAGGATCGTACGGCGGCGGCCCCGCGCGTCCGACAGGCGGCCGCCGGCCACCGCGCCGAGCGCGGCCCCCAGCAGCAGCGAGCTGGTGACCATCCCCTCGGTGACCGAGGTCAGCCCGAGGTCCTTGCTCATGTACGGCAGCGCGCCGTTGATGACACCGGTGTCGTAGCCGAAGAGCAGTCCGCCGAAGGTGGCGATGACGGTGACGATCCGCAGCCGCCGGGAGACCGCGGGCGGGGGCGGCTCGGTCACCGTGGCGGTGGCCCGGGTCGCGTCGTCCCTGACGTCCATGTCGTCGCCTCCTAACGGTTCGGGTTCGGGCGACGGGTACCCGACAGGCCGTGGCCGTTCAGGTACTCGCGGGTGCGGGTGGCGATGGGCAGCGGCACCTCGGGGGCGCACGGGTACAGGTCCTGCTCGACGATCACGAACAGCTCGGCGTCGAGCTTCGCCAGCTCCGCCACCACGTCGGCCGGGTCCGGCACACCGGCCGGCGGCGAGACGCACACACCCCGCTTGACGGCCTCGCCGAAGCCGAGGTCCTCGGCGGCGACCTGGGCCAGGATCTCCGGGTCCATCTGCTTGATGTGGACGTAACCGACGCGCTCGCCGAAGCGCCGGATCAGGTCGACGTTGTCACCGCCGCCGTAGGCGACGTGCCCGGTGTCCAGGCAAAGGTTCGTGTACCGGACGTCCGACTCGTTCAGCAGCCGCTCGATCTCCGGCTGGGTCTGGATGTGGCTGTCGGCGTGCGGGTGGACGACGAGGCGCACGTCGTACTCGTCGAGGAGCAGCCTGCCCAGCCGGTCGGCGGCCTTGCCGAAGCCCGCCCACTGCTCGGCGGTCAGCTCCGGCGGCTCGGTGAAGGCGCCGGTCTTCTCGTCCCGGTACATGGGCGGGATGAGGACCAGGTGGTGGGCGCCGGCGGCCTGGGTCAGGGTGGCGACCCGGCGGACGTGGGCGAGCATCTCGTCCCAGGCCTCGGGCCGGTGCAGCGCGCCGAACGCGGTGCCGCCGGAGACCTTGAGGCCACGGGCGTCGAGTTCCTCCTTCAGCCGCAGCGGGTCGGTGGGCAGGTAGCCGTGGGGCCCGAGCTCCAGCCACTCGTAACCGGCCTGCTTCAGCTCGTCGAGGAAGCGGGTGTACGAGACCTGGTGCTCGTCCTCCGGGAACCAGACGCCCCAGGAGTCGGGGGCCGAGCCGAGGCAGAGGTTGCCGGCGGTGGTGCGGAGGGGGGCTGGCGCCGTTGCCATGGCGTGTCCTTCGGGGGAGGGGACGAAGACGTCGCGTCGTCAGCGGACTGCTGCGCTCTACTAGCGCGCTCTAGTGCGAGTACGATGACGCCTGTCCAAATGTCATGTCAATACCTTGTTGCCGGGGGATTTCCGGAGCCGCCGGGAACACGCCCTAGGGTGGGCTCCGTCGAAGGGTGGGTGCGCAGGTGGATGCAGCGGGCAGGCAGCGGCCGACGATGGCCGACGTCGCCGAGCGGGCCGGGGTCTCCCGGGCGCTGGTGTCGATCGTGTTCCGCAACCAGCCCGGCGCGAGCCAGGAGACGCGCGAGCGGGTGCTGCGGGTCGCCGACGAGATCGGCTACCGCCCCGACAGCGCGGCCCGGCTGCTGGCCCGCGGCCGCAGCCGCACCCTCGGCGTGATGTTCACCGTCCACCAGACCTTCCACACCGACCTCATCGAGGGCATCTATCCGGAGGCCGAGCGGCTCGGCTACGACGTGCTGCTCTCCGCCGCCGCCCAGGGCCGCAGCGAGGAGAAGGCGGTCGAGGCGCTGCTCGGACACCGCTGCGAGGCCCTGATCCTGCTCGGCCCGGACGCGGACCCCGCATACCTCGACGGGCTCGGCCGGCGCGTCGTGACCGTGTCGATCAGCCGCCGGGTGCCGCGGGCCCGGGTGGACTTCGTGCACAGCGCGGAGAACAAGGGCGTCCGGCAGGCCATGGACCACCTGGTCGAGCTCGGACACCGCAGGATCGTCCACATCGACGGGGGCCGCGGCCCCGGTTCGGCCGAGCGGCGCCGGTCCTACCGGGCCGCGATGCGCCGGCACGGTCTCGAACCGGAGATCCGGGTGATACCCGGTGAGCACACGGAACGGTCCGGCATCGAGAACGGACGTCTGCTGCTGGCGGAACGCGAGCGGGGGCTGCCGCTGCCGACCGCGGTCCTGGCGGGCAACGACCGGTGCGCGATGGGGGTGCTGATGGCCCTGACCCGCGGCGGGGTCGAGGTGCCACGGGACGTCTCCGTGGTCGGCTACGACGACAGCCACCTCTCGCACCTGATGCCGGTCGGCCTCACCACGGTGCGTCAGGACGCCGGGCTGATGGCCGAGTGTGCGGTGCGGTTCGCCGTGGAGCGCCTGGAGGACCCCGAACTGGAGCCGCGTGAGGCGGTGTTGGACCCGAAGCTGGTGGTGCGGGGCACGACCGGGCCGCCCCCCGCGGGGGACGGCCCGGACGTCGGCTGATTCCTGATGTCTCGTCAGCGGGTGCCGTTGGCGGCGAACTTGGCGATGGTGTCGGCGTTGTCCTTGGTGACGAAGGCCGGTCCGGTGAGGACCGGGGCGGTGCCGCCCCCGCTGTAGTTGCCGTTGTTCTTGTAGAGCCACAGGGAGTCGACGGCGAGGTAGCCCTGGAGGTAGGGCTGCTGGTCGACGGCGAACTCGACCGAGCCGTTCTGGACGGCGGAGACCAGGTCCTTGTTGAGGTCGAAGGTCGCGACCTTGGCCTTGCTGCCGGCGTCCTTCACGGACTGGACGGCGGTCAGGGCGATCGGGGCGCCCAGGGTGACGACCTGGTCGATCGAGGAGTCCTGCTGGAGCTTGGCGGTGATGGTGGACTTGACCGAGGGCATGTCGGTGCCGTTGACGTAGATCTTGTCGGTCTTGCCCTTGAAGCCCTTGGTCAGGCCGGCGCAGCGGGCTTCGAGGGCGACCTGCCCCTGGGCCTGCACGACGCACAGGGCGTGCTTGGCGCCGAGTTGGTCGAGGCGCTCGCCGAAGGCTTCGCCGGCGATGTTCTCGTCCTGGCCGAAGTACTCCAGCATGCCGAGCCTCTTCCATGCGTCCAGGCCGGAGTTGAAGCCGACCACCGGGATGCCGGCGGCCTTCGCCTTGGTCACGACGGCCTTCAGGGCGTCCGGCGTGGCGGCGGTCAGGGCGATGCCGTCGACCTTCTGGTCGATCGCGTTCTGCACCAGGTTGGCCTGGTTGGCGGCGCTCGGGTCGGCGGAGTAGACCAGTTTGATGTTGTCCTTCGCGGCGGCCGCGGCGGCGCCCTTGCGGATCAGGTCCCAGAAGGTGTCGCCGGGCTGGGCGTGGGTGATCATGGCCACCGTCATGCGGGGCGTGGTCGCCTTGCCCGCGGCCGCGGCGGCTCCGCTGTCCTCGGACTTCTTGCCGCCGGAGCTGCTGGAGCAGCCCGTGGCGAGCAGGGCGCCCGCCAGGACGGTGGCGGCCATGGCTGCGGCTCGGTGGTTTCTGTGCATGTCCCTGGCACCTCGCTGTGCGGTATGGGTCGGCTCGGGGGAGCGGGGGGAGCGGTGATCGAGAAGGAGAGCGTGACGTCGGCGGTCCGGCACCGGCGGCCGACCGGGTGCCTCGCACGAACGGGTACGGAGCTCCGTGCCGACGGCCAGGGGTGCGGCCGTCGACGGCTTGGAAGCTGCTAGAGCGCTTTATTAGCGCGCTCTAGTGACACGTACTATGGGGTCGCTCCCAGGGGATGTCAATCACTTTGTCCTGACGTTCCAACAAAGGGGCCCGGCGGCTCACCGCGTGCTGCACACCGTCTGCGGCACCGCTCTGCCGCCGCCCGCCTGCGGCGACTGCGCGTCCTGCAACCGCTGCAGATCCCGCAGCAGGGCCGGGATGCCCGGGTCCCGGCCCTTGGCGACCCGTGCGATGGTCTCCAGCGCGGCCTCGTAGAAGGCGTCCCGTACGGCGGGTGCCATCACGTCCGAGGCGTCCAGACAGCGGGGGCCCGTCCGCAGCCGTTCGGCGATCTCGCGTTCCACCGTGCCGCCTCGCGGCGTCACCCTGCGGTTCGCGGAGAAGACGTCCGCCACCTGCGCCCACTTCTGCTGGCCCGCCCGCGAGGCCAGCCTGCCGAGCAGCGCCCGCGCCTGCGGACGGTCGCTGAACAGCGCCGCGAAGTCACCGCTCACCTCGTGGGCGCGGACGGCGGGGCCGCCGGGCAGCAGCGGTGCGGAGTCCGTCAGCCGGGCGCGTCTCGCGTCGGCCGCGTCGTAGAAGGAACGGGCGAAGGAGCCCTGGTGCTCCAGGGAGCAGCCGTGCCACGCGTCGAAGAGCAGTCCCCGGCCGCCGGGGGCGCCGCGGTGGTCGGTGAGCAGGGCGTGGCGGGCCGCGGCCCGGTCCTTGCGGAGCAGGCCGGCCCATGCCTCCCAGGCGGCGCGCACCGGGGCGCTGCTCCAGGTCACACCGTCCCTGCCCAGTACCCAGTCCTCGTAGACGGCCGGACCCGACCGCTGCAGCAGGAGGTCCTCGATCCAGTCGGTGCCGGGCCAGCCGGAGGCGCCGTCGTCCCCCATGCCGACGCACCAACTCCCCATCGGGGCCGGCGCGTCGGCGGGCGGATCGTCCTGGCGGTACCAGACGACGCTCTTCAGGTCCGCCTTGACCGGCACCCAGTAGACGTGTGCGGAGGCCGTGCCCGTCGGCTTCCAGGGAGCCCCGTACTCCTGCGGGTCGTAGAGCCCGTTCAGCGGGTAGAGGCGGTGCTGGTCGGCGTACTCGGCGAGTTCGCCGAGCCCCGGCATGATCACCAGGTCCGGCGGGTCCCCCGACTGCACCTTGGAGAGCAGCACCTCACGCTGGGCCGCGGTCCCCTGGTAGCGGAACGGGATGCCGAAGCCCCGCAGCAGCGTCGTGAACTGCGTCGCCTGTTCCCCGGTCCAGGTACCGAGGATGGACACCGGTTCCTCGTCGTCGTGCCGCGCCCAGGCCACCACCAGGCCGCCGGCCGCGATCAGCACCATCGCCACGAAGAAGACCAGGATCCGCAGCCGCCGGGTCATCGCCGCCTCCAGTAGTCGCCGTCCAGCCGGAGCACCAGGCCCAGCGCGGGCAGGACGACGACCAGCAGGCCGCCGACGAGCGTGCCCTCGTACACCCGGGCGGCCCAGGTGCCGCCGTCCAGTTCCCGCCGGACCAGCTCCGACCGGTCCGTGACGCTCTGCTGCGCCTGCGCCAGCCCGCCGCGCCCGGACACCTCGGTGATCAGGTGGAGGTTCCCGAGCGCCCGGTCGAGGTCGCGACCGGCGGCGGACACCGCCGTCAGCGGGACCACCGCGAGCAGCACGGTCAGGACGAAGGCCGCGAGCAGGTAGGGATTCCAGTCCCGGCCGCAGCGGTCGCGCAGCACGAACAGCGCCGACAGCAGCGTCAACGCCATGGCCGCCAGCGAGAGTTCGGCGAGCCACCAGCCGGCGCGCCGCCAGCGGCCGGGGGCGGCGGTGGCCTCGGCGTGCCGCAGCTGGTTCCCCTCAAGGCGGTGCAGCCGGGGCACCACGCCCACCTCGCTCCGGGTGAGCAGCGAGTACGCCTCGCGGAGCTTCTGCTCCCGCATCAGGGGCTGGTCGCGGTACTGCGAGGTGCCGAGACTCAGCGAGTTGCCGTAGGTGGCGAGCAGGCCGTTGACCGTGCCGAGGTCCTGGTCGGTGCGGTCGGCGATCCGGGACAGGCCCTGGTCGGCGGCCGAGAGCTGGGCCCGGTAGGCCTCGCTCGACCCCGCCACGTCCACGAGATCGCGGTTCACCAGGTACTGGGCCTCCTGATAGGAACGCAGCGCCGCGAGCCGGGTCGCGGCGAGCCCCTGCACGGCCGGTGCCTCCCGGGAGGCGAGCGCCTCGGCGCTGCGCTGGGCCTGCCGGCAGGACAGGGACAGGGACGTCGCCGCCAGGACGGCGCACAGGAACAGCACCAGCAGATGCGCCTCCAGCAGCCACCGGGTCCGCCGGCGGCGCAGCCGCCCGCGCCAGAACGCGGCGGGGGAGCGGCGGCGCCAGGGCGCGGCGGGGGAGCGGCGGCGCCGGGGGACCGCGCGTACGGTCCCCGCCGCCGTGGCTCCCCGGCCGCCCGGCGCGGCGGTCACAGCAACTCCTCCCCGCAGGTGATGCAGTACCGGGCCTCGCTCCCGGCCGGGGTGTCGCAGTTGCCGCAGCGCGGGCCGGGCCGGATGCCCACGGTGCCGGCCGGGGCCGCGCCGGGGCCCGAGCCCGCGCGCAGGATCATCGGGGCCAGCGTGCCGGCGTCGACGGCGCGCAGCCGGATCCGTCCCTCGGCGGCGTCCTCGATGTCGGCGACCGTCCGGATCTCGTCCAGCACCCATCCCGTGCCGAACCGCGCCGCCAGCCGGGCGGCCCGCCCCAGGCAGTGCTCGGCGGTGTCCCGCCGGTGGTCCCGCAGCGCCGCCAGGCCCTCGCGCAGCGCACCGCGCATCTGGCCGGTGGCGTTGAGGCTCTGCACGCTTCCGGCACCGGCCACGGCGGGCGGCACGGACCGGTCGGCGAGGTGCCAGCGGGCGACGACGGGCTCGTGCACGTCCCCCACGGACACCATGGCGAACTGCAGCTCGGTCTCCAGCGGGTCGGCGTCGGCGTCGGCGACCAGCGTCAGCAGGTAGTCACGGCTGCCCTGCTCCCATTGGTAGGTCGGAAAGCTCCAGCGGTTGGGCCGGCCGGGTTCGGGCAGCCCGCCGAGCCGGTGCGGCCGGGGCGCCTTCTCGCTGAGCGAGACCTGACGCACCGAGGGCCGCAGGGTCACCTCGATCGGCAGCTGCGGCGAGTGCACCCGGCGCAGCCGCGCGATGGCGTCCGTGACCGCCCGGCCCAGCCCGTCGTCCACGAACTGGGCGGTCCCGTGCAGCCGTTCGGCCAGGACCAGCAGCGGGTCGGGGGCCCAGTCGGCGCCCACCGCGAACACGTCGCAGGTGAACAGCCCGGCGCAGGCGTCCAGTTCCGCCTCCAGACCGGGTTCCTGGAAGGCGGCGCTGCTGCCGTCGGTGATCAGCACCAGGTGCCGTACGGACAGCGGGCGGCCGGCGAGCAGGGCGCGCGCCCCGGCCACCCAGTGCGCGTACCCGGCGGGACGCGGCCGGTCCCGGTGCAGGGGCAGTGAGCCCGCCGCGAAGGCGGCCCGGCGCCGCTGGTACTGGTCGGCGACGGCCCACTCGTCGTCACCCAGCGGATAGCAGCGCACCGGCTCGGGCCCGCTGCCCAGCACGGCGAACGAGATCCGGTCGGGCAGCGCGCGCAACGCGGCGGGCAGCGCGTGCCGGACGGCCGCCCGGTGGGCCTCGGCGACGTCCACCGCGATGATCACGGCGAGCTCCACCGCGGGCAGGTCGGTGGGCGCGCCGTCGGCGGCCACGTCGACCCGGAGCCGGGCCTCGATCTTCGCGCTGCGGTGCGGACGCACGTCGCCGTCCAGGTCGACGTGGAGTCGGATGCCCGGCTGCGGCGGCCGGGTGTGGCTGCTCATGTCCTGTGTCACCGCTCCTTCCGGGGGGGGCGATCGCGACAGAGTGCGGTCAGAACAGGGTCTGGGGGCGGACCGCGTGCAGGAGGTCCACCAGGTGTTCGTGGGCGGCGGGCGACTCGTGGTGCCGGGCGGCGAGCTGGCGGTAGAGCGACTCCAACCGGGCGCGCAGCGCGCGTTCCGCCGTACTCAGCCGCCGCAGCCCCCGGGCGTCCAGCCGGCCGGCTCCGCCGCCCCGCGGCCCCGGCCGGTCGTCGAGGCTGTGCAGCGCGTCCAGTTTCCATTCGTGCAGTTCGATGCTGAGCCGCAGCGCCTCGTCCTCGGACAGGCTCGGCTCGGCCGCGCCCGGTCTGCGGCCCACCAGGTGCGGCAGTTCGGCCAGTGCCGCGTCCACCTCCGCGGGCGCCGCCAGCGAAGCGGGACGGGGGTCCCCCCGGACGGAGTCCGGGGGAGGATCCACGTCCCCGGGCAGCCGGGCCGCCCGGATCCGCAGCGCGGCGATCCGGGCGACGGTGTGGTCCAGGGTGCCCGGTCCCACCCTGCCGAGCACGTCGAGGGCCGCCCGGCGGTCGCCCGCGCGCAGGGCGAGCCTGGCGAGGCCGAGGGCGGCGCCGCCGTGCGCGGGGTTCCGGGCGAACACCGCCTCGTACAGTTCCCGGGCGGTGGGTCCGGCCGTGTCGTCGCCGAGCCGCTCCCCGCAGTACGCGAGGGCCAGCTTCGGCGCGTACTCGCCGGGCAGTTCGAGGTGGACCCGCATGAAATGGGCCCTGGCCCCGGCGACCTGCTGCGGGCTGTCGTCCAGGCCGGCGCTGCGCAGCGCGAGCAGCGCGCGGTGCCACTCCAGCCGCCAGCGGCGCACGGCGGACGGGCCGGGGATGGAGTCGGCGGTGTCGAGTTCCGTCTGCGCCAGCTCCAGGTCCTCCCTGGTGTTGCGGCTCAGCAGGACCCGTACGTTGTGCAGGCAGATCTCCACCGAGCGCGGCTTCTCGTCCTCCTGGGCGAGGAGCTGACCGGGGTCGTAGCCGCTGCTCACCTCGAAGCGGGCGGTCTGCGGGTCGCCCGGGTAGCGGCGCGGCACCGGCAGGCAGCCGGCGATCTCGGCGGGGGTCGGGGCGCCGAGGTCGAGGGCCGGGGCCACGGGCGGCGCGTACCGGTCGGGGCGCGGGCGGCACAGCCAGTGCTCGATGCCGGGCACCGTGCCGAGCCGGGCCCCCAGCAGCTGCGGGGAGGGCCGGAAGTAGTCCGACGGCTCGGGCGGGTCGCTCTTGCCGCGCAGGGCACGGATCTCCCGCAGCGCGCCGCGCAGTTGGTTCGCCATCTCGCGGGCGTCGGCGAAGCGCCGTCCCGGGTCCTCGCGGAGGGCGCGCTCGACGACCCGGCGGAAGGAGTCGGTGCCGAGGCCGGGCACCACCGTGACCGCCCAGTCGGCCAGTTCCCGCAGGGTGACGCCGACCGTGTACAGGTCGTGGGCGACGGTGGGCAGGCCCGAGAAGGCGATCTCCGGCGCCATGTACTCGGGGGTGACATGGGCGGGCGGCCGGCTCTGCCCCTCCTCGCGCATGCCGCCGAGGTCGATGACCTTGACGCCGGTCCCGTGGTGCACGACGTTCGAGGGCTTCATGTCGCCGTAGACGAAGGTCCGTTCACCGCCGGCGTGCAGATGGGCGAGCGCCTCCAGGATCTGGCAGCCGTAGGCCGCGACGTGCTCGATGTCCAGGACCGACTCGCCGCGCCGGGTCTCCTCGACGACCTTGGCGAGGGTGCCGTCGCCGACGTCGTCCATGACGATGTGACCGCCGGTGGTCTCGCCGCTGTCGGCGCGCCGGGCGACGAAGTCCCGGATCTGGACGATACGGGGGTGGCGGATGGCGACGAGGTTGCGGCGCTCGACGTCGGCGAGCCGGGCGCCGTCGTCCTCGTACCGGTTGAGCAGCCCCTTGACGGCGACGACCTCGCCCAGGTGGGTGTCCTCGGCGAGGTAGACCCAGCCCTGGCCGCCGTGCGCGATCGGCCCCATGATCCGGTACTGGTCGCGCAGCAGGTCGCCCGCGGCGAGTTCCGGTTCGTACGAGTAGCGGGTGCCGCAGGCCGGGCAGTGCCCCTTGAGGGGGACCGGGCCCGCGGTGTAGGGCGGGGCGAAGGTGATGCCGCAGCCGGCGGCCGAACAGCCCATCCGGATGGCCAGCGGCGCCTCGGGACGGATCAGGCGGGCGCCGGCGGGGCGGGCGGTGCGCTCGGGGAGCGCGAGGAGCTCGCTCGGGCCGAGGTCCCGCGGGTCGGCGGGCAGCGCCGGCAGCCCGGGGTGCCGCTCCGCCCGGCCGCACACGGCACACCAGCCGGTCGGCAGCACGGCCCCCGCGCAGGGAGTCCCGTCGAACCGCCGATGCGGACACCCACGCATCCCCTCACCCCGTTCCCGCGTGCGCCGTGTACGCGGTGGTGCGCCGTGTGCGGCGGACGTCGGTGCGGGATGGGGCGGGGGGTACCGCGGCTCCGGTTCCTGTGCGTCGAGCCGCATCAGCGGTTCTCCTGGCGGGCCAGGTCGGTGCGGAGGGTGTTGATCAGGGTGCGGAGGCGGGTGAGGTGGTGCTGGGGGTCCCGTACCGCGTCGAGGCGGCGGCGTTCGGCACGGCGCAGGTCGGCGGTCTCGGTGACCGAACCGAGGGAGGCGCTGGCCACGACGCCCCGGCGGGCCGCCTTGCCGAACTCGGCGAGCTCCAGCCGGTCCAGCAGGGCGTCCGTGTGCCCGAGGAGCGCGGGGCGCAGCAGTTCGTCGCGGGCCGCGGTCCAGCCGGCGCCGCCCTCACGGTGGAAGACCAGTAACAGACGGAAGCCCAACTCCCTTAATCGTGAGAGGAGTTCGATCAGCGGGCCGGGCTGCGGCTCCTCGTCGAGGCCCAGGACGACCACCGTGGCCGGCCGCGCGGCCGTGACCTCGGCCGCCGGAGCCGGTCCGCGCCTGGTGCCCAGCAGCCACTCCCAGTGCGCCAGATAGCCGCCGACCGGGAAGGAGACCATCCCCAGCGCCCGGTCGGCGAGGCGCGGTCTGCTGTCGCCGGCGCGGTGGACCACGTCGGCATGGTGCAGCAGATGGCGCAGCGAGCGCTCCTTGCCGGTGCCCGGCGCCACCACGCTGATCTTCACCGGGTCCTCGTCGGGGTCCTCGAACCACCGCCCCAGCCGCTCCTCGAACCCGCGGTCCCAGGCATCCGGCCCGCTCAACTCCGCGATCAACGGCGAGAGTTCGGCGATGCGGTCGACGGGCACCAGATACGAGAAGGCGAGCCGGTTGTCCTCGGGCAGCGGTGCGCCCAGGTCGCCGCGCCAGCTGACGACGAGCCCGACCACACGGGCGGGGGCGCCGTCCCGCGGCCGGGTGCACACGGCCGCGCCGCTGAAACCTGCGCGCACCACGTGCGCCTTGGTGACGGAGTCGAGCTGTACCCGCTCGCCGCTGGCCCCGCCGATCCGGCCCCACAGGCTCATGCCGTCGTCGAAGCCCTCGGCGTAGCCGGTCGCGTACACCTCCAGGCCCGCCCTGAGCCGGCGTTCCAGCGGGGCGGGACGGGCCCACGGGCGCGGGCTGTCCAGTCGTAACACGGCCACGTCCGCGCCGCGTTCGCCGTCCCGCAGCCAGCCGCCCGGCATGACCCGCGCGGCGACCGGCTCCAGCGCGGCGTTCTCGGCGAACTCCAGCCACATCACCGCGTCCGGGTGGCGTACCACATGTGCACAGGTCAGCGCCGTGTGCTGGTCGACGAGTACACCGGCCCCGCAGACGGGTCCGTGCGCGTCCTCGCGTCGCAGCCTGAGTCTCCAGTCCGCACGCAGTTCCCCCATGCTGTCCCACACTACGCGCGGGGCATGCCGCGTCCCTAGACTTGTGAGCGGCTCGGACAGGTATCGACTGACGCCGACGGGGGTGTGGTGATGGGGGATCCGGAACCGATCGGCCTCGCGGAGGCCATCGGCACGGTGCGCGCCGAGCTGGCGCGGGCCCAGGCCGAAGGGGCCCAGAGCGACTGGCGGTTCAGCGTCGAGCAGGTCAGCCTGGAGTTCGCGGTGCAGTTCCACCGGGCCGGCGAGGGCGGCGCGGGGCTGCGGCTGGGCGTGGTCGAAGCCCGTCTCGGCGGCTCGGTGAGCCATGACTCCACCCACCGCATCCAGGTCGACCTCAAGCCGCTGCCCGGGCCCGGCGGCCGTCACCACGAGGTGAGCCGCGAGAACGGCGATTCACTCTCCCGGGGGTAACACCGGAGTCGTGCGGGAGTCGCGCGGGGGCCGTTCGGGCCGGAACTGCCAGGGTCGCTCCTGGTGACCGTCCCGCGGTCGCCCGACCGAACAGGAGCCCCCCACCGTGCAGCAGTCACACGTCCGCACCGGCCCGGACCTCCCGGCCCCGGCCACGTCGGCGATGAAGAAACTCCCGGAGGTGACCCTGGCGTTCTGGATCATGAAGATCGCCGCCACCACCCTCGGCGAGACCGCCGGCGACCTCTTCTCCCAGACCCTGAAGCTCGGTTACTTCCTCACCACGATCGCGCTGTTCCTGGTCTTCGTGGTGACGCTGGTCGTGCAGCTCCGCGCCGACCGCTACAACCCGTTCTTCTACTGGACCGTGATCCTGTCGACCAGCATGGCCGGCACCACCATGTCCGACTTCATGAACCGCGACGCCGACGCGAAGTACCTGCCGGCCGGCGCCACCTCGCTCGGCTGGGGGCCGCAGGGCCTCGGCCTCGGCTACCCGGCCGGGGCGGCGATCCTCATCTCCCTGCTCATGGCCGTCTTCGCCGTCTGGCGGCTGACCGGGACGACCTTCCAGATCCGGGAGATCGTCAGCTTCCGCGGGGAGGCGCTGTTCTGGTCCGCGATCCTCGTCTCCAACACGCTCGGCACCTCCATGGGCGACTTCCTCTCCGACAGCTCCGGCCTCGGCTACGCCGGCGGCGCGCTGCTGGTGGCGGGGGCGCTCGCGGTGCTGGCCGCCCTCATGGCGGTGCCCGCGGTGCCGAACGTCCTGCTGTTCTGGATCGCGTTCGTCCTGACCCGCCCGCTCGGCGCGACCGCGGGCGACTTCCTGACCAAACCGGTCGCCAAGGGCGGTCTGAACCTCGGTACGGCCGGCTCCTCGGCTGTCCTGCTGGCCGTCCTGCTCGGCCTCATGACCTACGCGCGGCTGCGGGAGCGCCGGGCCTGAGGGAAGGCCCGCGGGGCAGGCACTCGGCGCCTACCACCGTGGGAGCCACGTCGACCAGGGGATTCGCCGCCGTGTTCAGGTTGCGCTCAGGTTCGCCGGGCGTTGATGAAACTCATGCACCAGAAGCCCCAAAACAATGGCAAAGACATCTGTGGCACCGAAGGTGCGCCGTGTCATGGTGCGGCTCATGACCCCAGAGCACCTCCTCGACGACCGCCCCCGGGCCACCCTGCGCGTGCTGGCGAACAAGGTTCCCGAAGTGACCGCCTACTTCTGGATCATCAAGGTGCTCACCACCGGGATGGGCGAGACCGCGTCGGACCTGCTCGCCAAGGTCCTCGGCCCGGTGCCCGCGGTCGCCCTCGGCGGACTCGCTCTGGCGGTCTCGCTGGCCGTGCAGTTCGCCGTCCGCCGGTACATCGCCTGGGTGTACTGGACGGCCGTCGTCATGGTCAGCGTGTTCGGCACGATGGCCGCCGACGTCCTGCACGTCGGCCTCGGCGTGCCCTACACGCTGTCCACGCCGTTCTTCCTGTTCGCGCTGGCCGCGGTCTTCGCCCTCTGGTACGCCGTCGAGCGCACCCTGTCCATCCACAGCATCCGCACCCGCCGCCGCGAGGCCTTCTACTGGGCGGCCGTCCTCGCCACCTTCGCCCTCGGCACCGCGGCCGGCGACCTGAGCGCCACCGCCGGTCTCGGCTACTTCGGTTCCGCGGTCCTCTTCGCCGTCGCGATCTGCGTGCCCGCCGTCGCCCACCGGGGCGGCGTCCTGGGTGCCGTGCCCGCGTTCTGGACGGCCTACGTCATCACCCGCCCCCTCGGCGCCTCCCTCGCCGACTGGATGGCGCTCGGCCACGGCCGGGGCGGGCTCGCGTTCGGACTGGGTCCGGTCACCCTCGGCTGGACGGTGGCCATCGTCTGCTTCGTCGGCTATCTGGCCGCCTCCCGCCGGGACACGTCCACGGCGCTCTGACCCTCTCTCAGTACCGCACCGGAAGAGCCAGCAGGCCCCGGGTGCGCATCGAGGGACGCCAGCGCAACCGGTCCACGGGAGTGTCGAGTGCGAGACCGGGGAGACGTTCCAGGAGGGCGGCCAGGGCGATCTCGGTCTCCAGACGGGCGAGCGGTGCGCCGAGGCAGTAGTGGATGCCGTGGCCGAGGGCCAGATGCCCGCTGGTGTCCCGGCCGAGGTCCAGCCGGTCGGGGTCGGGGAAGCGGCGCGGGTCCCGATGGGCCGCCGCCAGGGACAGCAGCACGGTCTCGCCCGCCGGGACGGTGACCCCGCCGATGACGACGTCCTCGGTGGGGAAGCGGCGGATGGCGAGCGGGGCGGGGCCGTCGTAGCGGGCCAGCTCCTCCACGGCCGGGCCGATCCGGGCGGGATCGGCGCGCAGCGCGGCCAGCTGGGCGGGGTCGCGGAGCAGCGCCAGGGTGGCGTTGCCGATGAGGTGGACGGTGTTCTCGTACCCGGCGAACAGGATGAGGAAGGCCAGGGACATCAGCTCGTCCTCGCTGAGCCGGTCCTCCTCGTCCCGTACCGCGATCATGGCGGAGAGCAGGTCGTCGGCGGGCTCGGCGCGCTTGCGGGCGAGCAGCCGGGCGAAGAACGCGAGCAGCGCCCCGGCCGCCTCCTTGGCCTGCTCCGGCCGTGCGGGGTCGGGGACGACGAGCGCGTCCGTCCAGGACCGGAAGTCCGGGCGGTCCGACTCGGCGACGCCCAGCAGCTCGCAGATCACGGCGATGGGCAGCGGCGCGGCGTAGGCGGCGATCAGGTCGGTGCGGCCGAGCGGCGCGAGGGCGTCGAGCAGGGCGTCGGCGGTCCGCCGGACCGGTTCGCGCAGCCGGGCGACGCGCCGCGGGGTGAACGCCTGGGACACCAGGCGCCGGACCCGGGTGTGGTCCGGCGGATCCATGTTGAGCAGGTTGGCGTCGAGCGCGGGCGGCAGCGCGAGCCCGCGGTAGCCGCCGGGCGCGGCGTGCGCCTTGTCGAGCGAGAGCCGCGGGTCGGCGAGGGCGTGCCGTACGTCCTCGTACCGCGTCACCAGCCAGGCCGGGAGCCCGTCGGTCCCGACGACCCGGTGCACGGACCCGGCCTCCCGAAGCCGGGCATACCCGGCGTAGGGGTCGGCGAGCAGCTCGCCGGGGTCGACGACGTCGGTGGGGACGGGGTCGCCGGGCGTCCGGGCCGGAGCACCGACGGCAGCCGCGCCCGACTGGTCGGTGTCTGCCTCGGCAGGACCAACGGTTTCCGAATGGTGGGTAGTTGTCCGAGCATCCATGATTCCCACCCTAGACAGCCGCCGTCTGCCGCCCCGGTCGAACAGGTTCGAACTTCGCGGCGACCAGAGGTGGCCCACCCGTAGTCGTGATCCCTCCGAGTCGCGGGGGCCGGCCGGACCTGTCTCCGTCCCCCTGAGCGGTACCAGATCGGGCAGGGGGTTGCGGGGTCACGGCCGGCGCTCCATAGCGAGGGCCAAGCCGAGGCGGAGTGGGATCTGCAGGAGCCGCTGAATCACGGGTCACCCTGGATCCCCGAGGAACCGCAGATCGAAGGCTGGAGTTCTCCGACCTGCGCCTGCCCGACCCGCCAGGACCAGGATCCGACGACGGGTCCGTCGGCATGAGACGCAGGCCGCCCGGCTACGCCGACCTGCGCTCGATCGCCGGATCGGAGATGCATGAAATACCCGACGAACAGCCACAACCGGCCCGTCGCTTGGGATGGACCTAGGTCCCGCACGACCCCGAGTGGGCCGCCGCCGCCCTGCGGCACGGCTACGGTTGCGCGGTGGGTCTAACCGTCGGCGGCCTCGTCACCTATGTCGACCGCCGCTGACGCGCGCCACCGGCCCCGCCCGCCGAGCCATTGCGTTCCCGTCAATCCGGCCGCCCTCTCCGGAGGAGATGAGCGGTCAACGGTCTTCTTCGCGGCGGCGGTGACCGACGGCCACTGAGCCCGCCGTTCCGGCACTCGTCGGGGCGCTTGGTATCCGTAGGTGTCCGGAGAGCCGGTGTCCCACCCATCCTCGAGGTCGCTGCTAGCGCTCGTTGCCAATCTCGCCTCGGCTCGCCGCCGCGAGCCGGAGACATCCCGACCGTCACCGAAGCGAGGTAGAGCCGATGTCTGCAGGCCGCGTCGACACACACCACCACGTGCTTCCCCCCGCCTACCGAAACTGGCTGATCGAGAAGGGCCTGTACAAAGCACGACCCGTGCCGTGGAGCGTTTCCCGCACGATCCGCATGCTCGACGACCACCACATCCGGACGGCGATCGTCTCGACGGCCCCGATCGGTCTCAGGCTGGACGAGCAGGATCTCGCCCCGAAGGCGCGTGAGGTGAACGAGTTCACCGCCGAGATGGCGAAGGACTACCCGGATCGGTTCGGATTCTTCGCCACGCTCCCGCTGCCCGACGTCGACGCCGCGCTGGAGGAAATCCGCGTCGCCTATGACGAGTTCGGAGCCGACGGCGTCCTGTTGCCGACCAACGTGCACGGGCGCTATCTCGGCGACCCCGAGTTCGAACCCGTTTTCGAGGAACTCGACCGCCGTAACGCCGTTCTGTTCACCCACCCCACGGGTGTCGGCGGGACCCCCGCGCCGGGTATCCCGTCGTACGTCGCGGATTACCTCCTCGACACGGTGCGCACCGCGATCGACCTGGTGCGTACGGGACGCACGGTCAAGTACCCGAACGTGCGCATCATCCTGTCGCACGGTGGCGGCTTCGTGCCGTTCGCGGCCCATCGCATGGCCACCGCACCCGCCACCTGGGGTGACCTCGGCACGGCGGACGTCGTGGAGCAGATGCGCTCCTTCTATTTCGACACCGCCCTCACGGCCAGCCCCTCCAGCCTGCCGAGCCTTCTTGCCTTCGCCCGCCCAGGTCACGTCCTGTACGGCAGCGACTGGCCGTTCGCGGAGGAGGAGATCCCCTACTACAACGGTTTCCTCGACACCCACGACATGACGCCCGAGCAGCGCGACGGCATCAACCACGCCAACGCCCAGGCACTGTTCCCCGACCGCATCAAGGACTGACCACGCCAGCGGGGCCCCATGAGCCCCGCCACACCCAGGGACGTGCCATGACCAGCTTCCATTCGGCCGCCCGCCGTCAGTACGTCCTGCTGCCACCCGCCGGCGGCGAGCGGCTGGACATCTTCGGCAACAGCTTCTCACTGAAGCTGAGCGGCGACGACACGGACGGATCCCTCGCCATGATCGAGGCCGTCTTCCCACCGGGCGGCAACGCCCCGCCCCACCTGCACCGCACCCACACCGAGGCGTTCTACGTGGTCCGCGGGCGTTTCGAGGTACTGACCGGCGACGAGTTGATCGAAGCCGGCCCCGGCGCGTTCTGCTACGCACCGCGGGGTGTGCCGCACGCCTTCAAGAACATCGGTGATGAGCCGGGCACTCTCCTCAGCGTCATCAACCCGGCGGGATACGAGAACCACTTCCGGGAGATCGACGCCATCCCGCCCGGCCGGGCGACCCCCGAGGTGCTCAAGGAGATCTTCGACCGCTACGACCAGGAACCGGCCTGACCGCCGGTACCGGTCCAGCACGGACAACGACCTGGAGACAGCGTCATGGAGAACCGGAAATTGGGTCGCACAGGACTACGGGCATCCGCCCTCGGCCTGGGCACCATGGGCATGGGCGGCTCGTACGGTCCGGTCGACGAGACCGAGGCGGCGGCCACCGTACGGCGTGCCCTCGACCTGGGCGTGACCCTCATCGACACCGCCGACTTCTACGGGCCCGACGGCGCGGCTGAGAAGATCGTGGGCACAGCGCTCGCCGGCCGCCGGGACGAGGCCGTCATCGCCTCGAAGACGGGAATGGAGGCCGTGGCGGGCGGTCCTCCGCGGGTCAACGGGCGACCGGAGTTCATCAAGGCGCGCATCGACGCGTCGCTGGCCCGGCTCCGCACCGACCGCATCGACCTGTACTACCTGGCGCGGGTCGACCCCGACGTACCCGTGGAGGAGTCGGTCGGCGCGCTCGGCGAACTGGTCGCTGCCGGCAAGGTCGGGCAGGTCGGTCTGTGCGAGGTCTCCGCCGCCACCGTACGCCGTGCCGACGCCGTGCATCCGGTCGCGGCTGTACAGACCGAGTACTCGCTGTGGGAGCGGCACATCGAACGGGAGATCCTGCCCACGCTCCGGGAGCTGAGTGTGTCCCTGGTCGCCTACCGACCGCTCGGCAGCGGCTTCCTGAGCGGCGACCTGACCATGGACCGGCTGGCGACGGCGGACTTCCGGCGCAACGATCCCCGGCTGAGGGGAGACAACCTCTACCGGAACATGATGCTCCTGCCGGTCCTGTACGAACTGGCCGAGAACAAGGGCGTCACACCCGCGCAGCTTGCCCTCGCGTGGCTTCTCGCCAAGGGCGAGGACGTCATCGCCATTCCGGGTACCAAGCGCCGCACCTACCTGGAGCAGAACGTGGCCGCCCTGGAGGTGGGGCTGACCCCGGACGAGATACAGAAACTCGGCGACGTGGTGCCGGCCGCGCTCGGCGACCGATATCCCGCTCCTCTGCTGAGGACGATCGACGTCTGAGCGCTCCGCGCTCGTTCTCGCGGCTCGAAAGGAAGAACTGCCATGAAGGTCAAGCACACGACGGCCGTTCCCGGGCCTGCCGACCAGGTGCACGAACTGGTGGCCGACGTCCGATGGTGGCCGTTGCTGTTCGAGAACATCGTGCATGTAGAGGTGATGGAGCAGGCCGGTGACTCGGACCGGCTGCGGCTGTGGGCCGTGGACGTGGACGCGGCCTTCGAGACGGCAGCGTCGGCCGGCCGTGACGCCGCGCCCGCGTCAGGCATCGTCCGCAGCTGGACGGCACGGCGCACGTTCCGCCGGACTCCTGTGCTCGCCATCGCGTTCCGTCAGGAGGAGCCGCAGCATCCGCTGCTGTCCATGGGCGGCGTCTGGGAGTTCCGCGCGACGCCGGGCACGGACACTTGTGAGGTGCACCTGACGCACGAAGCGGCGGCCGACGGCGGTGCCGACCGGCACCCGTGGATCCGCCCCATGGTGCAGGCCGCCGCCAGGTCCCAACTCGAGGGCCTGAGCACCGCCGCCCAGCTGCCACACGGCACCGCCCGGGCCCTGGCCGAGCTCAGCGGCACCGTGACGATCCGTACCGGTTCGGTGTACCCCGACGGGCTCCTGCCAGGCCTTCACACTCTGCCTTCGCTGTCCGGCGCGCTGCGCGTCCCGGTGGCGGACGACGTGTTCCTGGCTGTGCTTCCAGGCCGGCGTGACCTGCGGTTGGCGGTCTGCCTCAGCCTGCCCGGTGGCCGCGTCGTCACCAAGCGGCTCCGGCCGCCGGCCGCAGTGCTCGCGCTCACCGACGAATGGACGGTGACTCCCTGCACCGGCGACACCGGCGAAGTGCGGGTCGGCGTGCATCGCAGGGCGCTGCTCCCCGCGGTCCGGCCCGGGCGCCGCGGGCCCACCCGTATCGCCGAACGGGTGCGCAACTGCCTGGCGGCGGACATCGGCGACAGTCTTCAGCAGTTGACGGCGCTGAGCACCGTAGCGGCCTGAGCGGCCGTCCATCGAAGCCCGTCCCCCGCACACCATGCCGAGAGAGGAACAACCATGGTCACTCTGATCAACAAGTTCACCGTCAAGGGAAGCACCGACGATTTCGAGCAGATCTGGGCTCGCAGCGCGGAGTTCATGCGCAGCCAGCAGGGCTTCATCGGTTTCAAGCTGCACCGCTCGCTGAGCCGGCCCGACGTCTACGTGAACGTCGCCCTGTGGCAGACGCAGGCCGACCACCAGCGGGTCCTGGCCAGCGCCGAGTTCGGTGCGCACATCAGGCAGCTCGCCGACGTCGCGATTCCCGACCCCGACCTCTACACCGTGGTGCTCGAAGGTGCTCCGGTCCTCTGACGGGGCGGCGGCCCCGCTGAACCGCCAGCTGCTCGTCGCCGGTGCGAACGGCCTCGTCGGAACGGCCGTGGCCGAGTCGGCGGCGGCCCAGGGGACGGACCTCGTCCTGCTGGGCCGCTCGGCGGACCGGCTGCACCGGCTTGCCGATCGGCTCGCGGACGCGCACGGCGCGTCGGTCCTGCCGTTGGTGGCGGACGTCACCGATCAGGAGTCCCTGGACCGAGCGGTGGACCGCGCCAGGGCGAGCGGACTGGACCGGTTGGACGCCATGGTCAACCTCGTCACCGGGTACCGGGGCCGCCCGGCGGCGGCCACCGACCTGTCGGCGGCGGAGTTCCGCGAGGTCCTGGACACCGATGTCACCGGCAGCTTCCTGCTCGTCAGGTCGTGTCTGCCGCTGCTGCGCGCCGCGCCGGCCGCACGCGTCGTCCTGGTCTCCTCGGTGGCCGGACTGCGCGGCCGGCCGCTGGCGGCCCACCTGTGCGCGGCCAAGGCGGGCGTGCACGGCCTGGTCCTCGGCCTGTCCGCCGAGCTCACCCGCGAGGGCATCGGCGTGTGCTGCCTCGCCCCGGGCCCGATCGCCCGTCCCGGAGCAGGGCATCCACCCTCACCGATTCCGCCGACCACGCCCGAACGCGTCGCCGCCGCTGTCCTGCGGCTCACCGACCCGGACACGGAACCGCAGGGCGATCCCGTGATCGTCACGGGTGCGTCCGGACCGGCGCTCGCGGGCACTGTCGGTCATCCGTCCCCCCTCCTGGAGGTGAACCCGTGAGCGCCCGCGACGGCACGCTCCGTACCGAACCCGCCCAGCTCGGCCTCGACGGCCGGGTGGCCCTGGTCACCGGAGCCGCCCGCGGTCTCGGCCGGGCCACAGCCCACCAATTGTGCGCGGCCGGCTGCGATGTCTACGTCAACTACCACCGCGACGACGAGAGCGCCCGGCAGACCGTCGAGGAACTCGCCGGACTGAAGGGCACCGCCGTGGCGGTACGCGCCGATGTCCGCGACGAGGCCGCGTTCCACGCCCTTCTCGACAGGGTGGCCGAGGAGAGGGGCGGCCTGGACGTCTTCGTCCACAATGCCGCGACGTTCCGGTACGACACCGCCGTCAGCCCCGATCCGGAGAGCTTCCGGTCCGAACTCGACCTGGCGCTGAACCCGCTGGTGTACGGCGGCTCCCGGCTCGCGGAGCTCATGAGTGGCAGGCCGGGACGCATCATCGTGGTGTCCAGCAACGGGGCGCACTCGGTGATCCCCGGCTATGTGAACGTCGGTGTCGCCAAGGCCGCCGTGGAGAACCTGGTGCGCTACCTCGCGGTGGAACTGGCCGGGCGGGGCATCGCCGTCAACGCCGTGGCCACCGCGCTCCTGGACAAGGGGGAACTCACCGCGAACCGGAGCATCGCCGAGTTCCTCGGCCGGCGCACCCCCGCGGGACGACTGTCCACGCCTCGTGACGTGGCCGAGTTCATCATGCTCCTGGCCACGGACCAGGCGGCCTGGCTGCACGGACAAGTGATCACGGTGGACGGCGGGCTCGGCCTGCTGGCATGAGCGCCCGCACAGCGGACCACGCCCGGCCGCCGCTCCGTCCCCCTGTCCTCCTCACCCGCCAAGTCCGCGCTAGGAGCACTGATGGAACACATGGAATCCGACTTCTGCGTCGTGGGCGGTGGCCCCGCGGGGCTCGCCCTGTCCCTGCTTCTGTTGCGTTCGGGGGCGCGGGTCGCCCTCGTGGAACGGGCCCGGTCCTTCGACCGGGAGTTCCGTGGCGAGATTCTGCAACCCGGCGGCATGCAGATTCTTGAGCAGCTCGGGGTGCTCGACCGGGCGCGACAGCGTGGCGGTTATCCGCTGCGTCGCTTCCGACTGGTCGAGCACGAGCGGCTGCTGATGGACATCGACTATGCGCAGTTGCCCGCACCGTACGACTTTCTGCTGAGCATTCCGCAGCGGCACCTGCTTGTTGAGTTGCTCGCCGCCTGCCGTGAGCACCCGGGCTTCACCTATCTCGAGGGCCGGTCCGTCACCGACCTGCACCATGAGAACGCTCGGGTTGCAGGGGTCGTAGTGGGCCGCGGTGAGCAGCGCATGCGCATCGACGCCCACGTCACCGTCGGAGCGGACGGACGCTACTCGAAGGTGCGCAAGCTCGCCGGGCTCGGCTACACCAGGGTTGAGGCGTTCGAGCACGACATCCTGTGGTTCAAGATTCCTGCCGGCGGCCGCAGCGCCCACGACATCAGGGTCTACCGGTCCGGCGGAAACCCCGTCCTCATCTACGACTCCTATCCGGACAGCATCCAGATCGGCTGGACGCTGCCGCACGGCGGTTACAAGGAGCTGTCCTCCGAGGGGTTCCCGGCCCTGGTCCGCAGGATCGAACAGGCGGTGCCGATCTACGCCGACGAGGTCCGGGCCAGCCTCACCGGTCCCGGTGACCTGAGTCTGCTGGACGTGTTCGCGGGCAGTGCCGACACCTGGGCGACCGACGGTCTCGTGCTCATCGGAGACGCCGCTCACACCCATGGGCCGATCGGCGCCCAGGGCATCAACCTCGCTCTGCAGGACGCCGCCGTACTGCATCCCGTACTGGTCGAATCCTGGCGGACGAAGGACGCCGGGTGCGCATGCCTGTCCACGTACGAGAGGGCCCGGCGTCCGGACATCGAAGCGGTTTTCACCCTCCAGGCCAGGCAGGGAGCGGCGATGCTCACCCATGGGGGGATCAGCGACCGTATCCGGCCGCTCGTGGCCCGTGCGCTCGCCCATACCCCCATCTACCGGAAGGTCCTCCAGCAGATCGCCTTCGGGCGTACCCCGGTGCGCGTTCGCGCGGACCTCTTCACCCAGCAGACGGGGAGCCGCGCAGCATGAGAATCATCGATCTGTCGTCCCCCATCGACGCGGCGGGCTGGGAGCCCGACCCCGTCGCCCACCGCGTGATGTCACCCGCGGAGGGGGCACGCCACTGTGCGGCGGAGATGCAGGAGCACTTCGGCATGCGGATCTCCCCGGCGGAGTTCCCCGACGGCGAGTTCCTCAACAACGACTTCCTCGAACTGTCCGCGCACACCGGTACCCACGTGGACGCGCCTTCGCACTACGGCTCTCGCACCAGCTACGGCAGCGGTCGGCCCCGGAACATCGACGAACTGCCCCTCGACTGGTTCCACCGGCCCGGTGTCGTACTGGATCTCACCGGCCGCTCCGCGGGCACGGTGGACGCCGCCGTCCTGGAGAAGGAACTCTCCCGGATCGGCTACCGACCCAGCCCGCTGGACATCGTCCTGCTGCACACCGGTGCCGACCGGCGGGCCGGCACGATGGACTACTTCACGGAGTTCGTCGGCCTGGACGGTTCGGCGACCGAATATCTGCTCGACCTGGGCGTACGGGTGATCGGTACGGACGCCTTCAGCCTGGACGCTCCCTTCACCCACCTGGTGGATGCCTATCGGCGTACCGGTGACCGGAACATGCTCTGGCCCGCCCACATGACCGGCCGCCGCCGGGAGTTCTGTCAGATCGAGCGGCTGTCCGGACTGGCCGCGCTGTCCCGGCCGTTCGGCTTCACCGTCAGCGCCCTGCCGGTGAAGATCAAGGGGGCCGGAGCCGGCTGGACGCGGGCGGTGGCTCTGCTGCCGGACTGACGCGGCTCCTGCCACGTCGTGGGGGTGGGGGGGCACCCCGGCCGGGGGGGGCCCGCCGCGCACTCG
>NZ_JBFACN010000030.1:0-104089 GCF_040640875.1 Streptomyces sp. NPDC021562 | reverse complement strand
TTTGTCGACGTGGTGGAGCCAGGTGTCGTCGGTGGTGGTGAGGGTGTCGATGAGGGACCAGCCGGTGAGGGGGTCGAGGGCGGTGGCGCAGGTGTCGAGGGCGTCGTGGAAGTGGGGGTCGGTGTGGTAGAGGTCGCGTGCCATGCCGGCCCATTGGGAGCCCTGGCCGGGGAAGACGAAGACGGGGCCACGTCCGGAAGGAGCCGCCACCCCGGTGATCAAGTGCGGTGCGTTGACACCGTCGGCCAGGGCCCGCAGGCCCTCCAGGGCGCTCTGGTGGTCCTCGGCGACCACGACCGCCCGGTGCGGGAGCAGGGCGCGGGTGGTGGCCAGGGCGTGGGCGACGTCGGGGAGGTGCTGCTGCCCGCCCTCCAGCGCGTCGGCGAGCTGTCCGCCCAACGCCGCAAGCGCCTGCGCACTCGCCGCGGACACCACCAACGGCACCGCTCCGTCGGGGGCGACGGCCGGTTCGTCCGGTGGCGACGGCGGTGCCTCCGTCAGCACGGCGTGGGCGTTGGTACCCCCCACGCCGAACGCCGAGACGCCCGCCACCAACGGGCGGTCCGGGCAGGGCCAGGGGCCCGTCTCCGTCTGCACCCGCAGCCGCAGCCGGTCGAACGGGATCGCGGGGTTCGGCGTCCGGAAGTTGAGGCTGGCGGGCAGTTCGCGGTGATACAGGGACAGAGCCGCCTTGAGCAGGCCCACCACGCCGGCCGCGCCCTCCAGGTGCCCGATGTTGGTCTTGGCCGAGCCGACCGCGAGGGCGGCCCTCCGGCCCGGGGCCGTGCCCAGCGCCGCGCCGAGCGCGGCGGCCTCGACGGGGTCGCCGACCGGGGTGCCGGTGCCGTGCAACTCGACGTACTGGACGTCCTCGGGGCGCACACCCGCGTGAGCGAGTGCCGTCGTGACGACCTCGCGCTGGGCCTCGCCGTTCGGCACGGCCAGGCCCTCGCCGGAACCGTCATGGTTGACGGCGGTGCCGCTGAGCACGCAGTAGACGCGGTCGCCGTCGGCCAGCGCCCGGGACAGCGGCTTGAGCACGACCAGGGCGCCGCCCTCGCCGCGGACGAAACCGTTGGCACGGGCGTCGAAGGTGTGGCAGCGGCCGTCGGGGGAGAGCGCGCCGAAGCGGTCGACCTCGGTGGTGCTCTCGACGGCGAGATTGAGGTGGACGCCGCCGGCCAGGGCGAGTGCCGCCTCGCCACGCCGCAGCGCCTCGGCGGCCAGGTGGACTGCGACCAGTGAAGAGGACTGGCCGCAGTCGACCGTCAAACTGGGGCCCCGCAGCCCGAGCGAGTACGAGAGCCGGTTGGCGATCAGGCCTCGCTGGACGCCGGTGAACACATGCCGCGTGATGCCTTGTGGGCCGCCGCGGCGCAGGAGAGTGGCGTAGTCGTCGGCGATCGCGCCGACGTAGACGCCTGCGGGAGAGCCACCGAGGGAGTCGGGGGCGATACCGGCGTCCTCCAGCGCTTCCCAGCCCAGTTCGAGGGCGAGTCGCTGCTGGGGGTCGATGGCCTGGGCCTCGTGGGGCGAGATGCCGAAGAAGGCGGCGTCGAAGCCGTCGACGCGGTCCAGGTAGCCGCCGGGCCGGGGGCCGTCGGTGTCGGCGCCGGGCGCCGGGTGCCGGTGCGGTGGCGGTTCGGTGATCGCGTCGCGGCCCGCCCGCAGCAACTGCCAGAAGGCCGCGGGGTCGGCGGCGCCCGGCAGCCGGCATGCCAGGCCGATCACCGCGACCGGCTCGGCATGGGCGTCCGTGGTGGCACCGGAGGCCGAGGAACGGCCCGCGGCCGTGGACGAGTCGTGCACCGCACCCATCAAGACATCCCTTCTGTGGACCGCCGAACCCGCGAAGCCGACCGCCGCCCGACCGCCGGGGAAGGCGACGGGCACGGCGGCCGGCGGTGTGTCAGATGTCCCCGTGCGGCCGGACCGGCATCTTCTCCAGGCCGTGGGTGACCGTGCTGAGCCGCCACTTGAGTTCGCCGGGGTCGCAGGCGAGGGCCAGGTGGGGGAAACGGTCGAGGAGCCGGCCGATGGCGATCTCCGCCTCCAGCCGGGCCAGCGGCGCACCCATGCAGTAGTGGATGCCGTGCCCGAAGGTCATCTGGCCGCCGATCGGCCGGGTGATGTCGAGGAGCTCGGGGTTGTCGAAGCGTTCGGGGTCGCGGTTGGCCGCCATCAGGGACACCATGACCACCTCGCCGACCGGGATGGTGACGTCGCCGAGCACCACGGGCTCGACCGTGTACCGGAAGGTGGCCAGGTTCACCGGGCCGTCGAAGCGCAGGAACTCCTCCACCGCCTGCGGCAGCAGCGAGCGATCGGCCCGCAGCCTCTCCAGTTCACCGGGGTGGGTGAGCAGGGCGAGCACACCGTTGCCGATGAGGTTGACCGCCGTCTCGGTGCCGGCCGAGAACATCAGATAGATCGTGGCGAGCAGCTCGCCCTCGCTGAGCTTGTCGTCCTCGTCACGGGCGGCGATCAACGCGCTCAGCAGATCGTCACCGGGATGGTCGCGTTTGACCTGGATCAGCTTCACCAGGTACTCGCGCATCGCCCGGGTGGCTTCCTCGTAGCCCTCCGGTGCGAGGTCGGACAGCACCACCGCCGCGTACCGGCCGAACGCCAGCCGTTCCGCCTCCGGCACCCCGAGCAGCGTGCACAGCAGCTCCATCGGGACCGGGTAGGCGAGCGCCTCCAGGAGGTCGATCTCGTCGTGCTTGTCCATCTCGTCGAGGAGCCGGGTCGTCAGCTCCTCCAGCATGGGCCGCATGCTCTCCACCCGGCGCGGAGTGAACGCCTTGTTGACCAGGCGGCGCATCCGCGTGTGGTCCGGCGGGTCACTGGCCAGCATGTGGCCGACGAGCGCCTCGTCGTACTGCTTAGGGGCGTGCCCCTCCTTGGTGTGCTTGGCCATCAGCTCGTTGAGACCCTTGAAGTTCTTGCTCAGGGCCGGCTCTGTGAGAGCCTGCCGCACCTCCTCGTAGCGGGTCACGATCCACACCAGCGAGCCGTTCGGCAGCATCACCTTCACGGCGGGTCCGGCCTCGCGGAGCCGCTTCAGCACCTCGTGGGGGGCCTGGACGAAACTGACGTCCAGTTCCTCGGTCACCTGGGTTTCCTGCACGACTGCGCCCTCCTGGCCACGGGACCGCGTCCCTGCTCCGGGTACTACGGGTTGCTGCCGGAAGCATGGTCCGCAGCCCTTGCCGGGCACGGGCGGGCGCCTTGCGGATCCCTGACGGGGAGGCTTGCGGAATCCTGAAGGAGGACTTGCCGGGTGCTTGCGGCCACGTTCCCGGGGGCCCGCGTCACCCCGCCCCGTTCAGTTTGCGGCGCAGATCGCGGGCGTCCGGGTGGCGCAGCGCGTCCAGCAGGGCGAGCGCCTCCTGCCAGGCGCGGGTCGCCCCGGCGCGCTCACCGCGGGCCAGCCGGGTGTGCCCGATGTGGATCAGAGTGGTGGCCTCGAGGTAGCGGTCGTCCAGCTCGCGGTGGAGAGCGAGGGCCCGGTCGTAATGGTCCAGGGCCCGGTCGTGGGTGCCGAGGTGGTGGTGGGCGTAGCCGAGGCTGTCGTGCGCCGTCGCCTCGCCGGGCAGGTGCCCGGCGGCGCGGAACAGTTCGGCGGCGCGCTCGCACGGGTCCAGGGCGGCCGCGTAGTCGCCCTGGAGCAGGTACGTCCAGCCGATGTCGTTGCGGACGTCGGCCTCGCCGATGGTGTCCGCCGCCCGCCGGTACAGCTCCAGGGAGCGGTGGTAGTGGTCGAGGGCCTGGCGGTGACGGGCCGCCGCGTTGGCCCGGAAGGCGATGCACCGGTGCACTGCGGCCTGGCCCTGATGGTCCTCGGCCTCCGCGAACAGGGTCAGCGCGCGGCGCAGGTGCGTGTGGGCGTCGGTGTGCCTGCCCAGCCGCCCGTGGGCGAAGCCGAGCGCGCGGTGCGCGCGCGCCCGCGCCGTCAGGTCGCCCTGGAGTTCGGCGGTGCGCAGACAGGTGCGCTGCAACGCGATCTGCTCGGCCCAGCGGGCCCGCCGGTCCAGTGGCAGTTCGAGGGCCAGCGCCAGCTGGCGGACGTGTGCGTGCAGACCGAGTTCGGCCGCCTCCGCCACCACGGCGCTCAGGACGGGCAGCAGTCGGCGGTCCAGCCAGGCGGCGGCCTCCGCGCGGCTGCCGAGCGGCTCGGGGCTGGTGCGCGGTTGGGGCGCCGGAAGCGTCTCGGACACGTTCCGGTGCGGAGTCAGGAGCAGTGCCGCCTCCCGGGCGGTGTGCACGTAGTGGTCGAGCATCCGGCGCACCGCGAGCCGGCGCAGGTCCTCCGGATCGCGCGCGAGGCACAGCCGCAGCGCCAGTTCGTGCAGCAGCGTGTGCAGGTGGTAGGAGTCCCGCTCCGGAGCGTCGAGCAGCCGGGCCCTGACCAGGTCGTCGAGGAGTGCGCGGGCCACCTCGGGAGGCACCCCGGCCAGGCTGGCCGCGGCGGTCACGCCGATGTCCGGGCCGGTGTGCAGCGCGAGCAGCCGGAACATGCGGGCCGTGTCGGCGGCCAGTTGTCCGTACGACCACGCCAGCACCCCGCGCACGGTGTCCGCCGTGGCCGCGGCGCCCGCGGGGCCGCTGCCGTCGGTCGTGGCGCGGTGTCCCCGCAACTCGGCGGCCAGGACGGCGAGTCGGGTCTCCGGCCGGAGTGCGGCGGCGGAGCCGGCCAGGGTCAGAGCCAGCGGGACTCCGGCGCAGGACGCGGCGAGCTCGGCCACCGCCTCGGGCTCGGCGTCGGCCCGTTCGGCACCCAGCCGAAGGATTACCGTCGCACGGCTGTGCGCAGGCTCCAGCGGACCGAGTGCCAACCGGTGGGCCCCCTCGGTGGTGACCAACTCGTCCAGCGGATCCCTGCTGGTGACGAGGGCCACGGAGCCGGGGGAACGGGGCAGCAACGGCTGTACCTGGCGGGCGTCCCGGGCGTCGTCCAGGACGACCAGCACCCGGCGGCCGGCCAGTTGGGCCCGGTACAGCGCCGTGCGTGCCCGCAGTCCGGCCGGGACCCGGTGTTCGGGGGTACCGAGGGCGACCAGCAGTCTGCGCAACGCCTCCTCCGGGTCGAGCGCGGTGCCGTGCAGGGAGTGCCCTTGCAGGTCGACGAAGACCTGCCGGTCGGTCGAACGGGCCGCCGACCGGTGCCCGGCCCGCACCACGAGCGCGGTCTTTCCGATGCCGGCCGGACCCACGACGGCCACCACCGGTGCGGGCACCGGGGGCGGGGGGACGGCCACGGGGGTGGTGACACGCGCCACCGGATGTGCGGGCACCCGGTGCACACACGAGTCCGTGTCCGGCTCGTGTCCTTCGGGACCTGAGAGGACCGGCTCCGGTGCCCGGGCGGGGAGCGGGGACTCCTCGTCCGCCGGTGACAGTGCGCCGAGGAACGCGAGTTCCGTCTCCCGGCCCACGAAGTCCTCGGGCGTCGCGGGTAATCGGCCCGGGGGGACGGCGTCCCGTACCCGCGACGTGCGCTGCCCGGGCAGCGCACGCGGGACCGTGGGCCTGGGGTTCGGTCGCCGGGGGGCCGGGACGACGGCGCCCGGCAGGGGCGGGGCGGCCTGGGCTCCTCGAAGGAGCAGGTCCTCGTACGCGGAACGCAGTTCGGGCCCGGGCGCGATCCCCAGCTGCTGGTCCAGATGGGCGCGCACCGCGTGATAGGCGCGCAGCGCCTCCGCCTGCCGGCCCGATGCGGCGAGCGCCTGCACCAGCTGAGCCTGCAGCATCTCGTCCAACGGGTGCTGGACGGCGGCCGGCTGGAGCACATCCAGTACGGCGCCCGGCTCGCCCAGCCGCGCCGCGATCCCGGCGGCCTCCTTGACCGCCGCCAGGTGCTCGCCCTCCACCGCCACGAAGTACGGGTGCTGGGCGACATGCGGCAGGATCCCGGAGGCGATCGGCCCCTTGGACAGCCGCAGCGCGCGGGCCAGCAGCCTGACGCTCTCCCGCATGGCGCCCTTCGCGGCCGACGCGCGTGCCTGCCGGGTGAGTTCACGAAAGTTCAGCAGGTCGAGGCTGGCGGCGGAGGCGTCGAGGCGGTAGCTGCCGGAGACCCGCGTCAGACGAGCGGCCCGCCGGTCCGCGCTCTGGTCGCCGCTCTCCAGGAGACGGCGGATCGCGGCCGCGTGGCGGTAGACAACGTTGGCAGCGCTGTGGGGCGGTTCCTGTTCCCACAGCACGTCGATGATCGTGCCGAGGCTGGTCGGCTGCCCCGTCCGGACCAGCAACAGGGCCAGCAGCGCCTGCCGTTTGGCCGGACCGAGGTCCAGCTCCACGTTGTCCTGCCAGGCCCGCACGGGCCCCATTACGGTCAACCACACATGACAGAGGGTAAACCTATTCGAATGTGATGTGCGCATGTTCGGGCCGTACGGCCGGTTTTGCTCATTCCGTGTGGAGGGCGATGGCCGGAATGCGTCTGTCGAGGGAGCGCTCTCACGGCGCGTCACATTTTCGGCACATCTGGTGTCCTACGATCGCACACCGATGCGACCTGGTGGCGGGCTCTGGTGGGAACGCATCGCGCAAAGGCATGGTGAGCTGTGTCGATGAACTGTCGCACCCGTGGAGGGGGGAGTGAGTGGGGCTGAAATTCAGGCGGGACCGGAAACGTCGCAACGCGCGAACACGGGCGTCACAATTCGCCGTTCAGTTCGGCTCATAAGGCTTCTTTGACCCGAAAATTACCGCAGTTCACGTGTAGTACCACCACTTGGTACCCGCATTTTCCGACACTTCCCTGTGGATGTAAGGAAGGGTATGACCGAACTGTTCGAACACATGGCCAGGGGCCGGACCGGCACGGTGACGCTGACATCCGGGGCCGCCGGGGAGACGACTGCTCCGGGGCAGGGGACCACCCAGGACACCTGGGAGCTGCGTGTCTTCGGATCGCTCACCGTGTTGCACGCCGGACAGGCACTGCGCCTCGGGCCACTGCGCCACCGCGCGTTACTGGGGCTGCTGCTGGTCCGGCTGGGCACCGTGGTCGCCGTGGGGCAGCTGGTCGACGAACTCTGGGGACCGCGCCCGCCCGGTCACCCCGTCGCCACGCTCCAGACGTACGTCTCCCATCTGCGCCGTGCGCTGGCGAGAACCCGGGAGGACGGCGGCGGCCGGGCCCGGCTCAGCCATCTGTCCCCGGGCTACGTCCTCGATCTCGATCCCGAACTGGTCGACGCCTACCGGTTCGAGCGGCTCGTGGAGCACGGCCGGAACGCCCTCGCCGCCCATCACTACCACCACGCCGATCACCAGCTGTCACAGGCGCTGGGTCTCTGGCGCGGCCAGCCCTACCTCGAACTGGTCTCCTACCGCCCCATCGCCGACGAGAACGAACGCCTGGGCCAGCTGCGGCTGACGGCCCTGGAAGCCCAGGCCGACGCCTGCCTGGCGCTTGGCGACGCGGACCGGGCGGTGCGGACGCTCTACCCGGAGGTCCAGCACAACCCCTGTCACGAACGCCTGGTCGGCCATCTGATGACCGGTCTGTACCGGCTCGGCCGCCAGGCCGAGGCCCTCAGGCTCTACGAACAGACCCGCCGCCACCTCGCCGAGGAACTCGGTGTCGATCCGGGCGCGGAACTCCAGCGCGTCCACTCGGACATCCTCCACCAGCGCCTCGCACTGCCGGAGAGCCCCGCACGCCTGTCGGCGAGCACCGGTGGGGCCGCCGAGGGGAGGAGCGACGCCACGGACGCCGCGGACACCACGCGCACCACGGGCCCCGCCGAGGCCACCGCCGCCACGGCGGCCACCTCCGGCCCGACGGACTCGGCGCGACCGGCGGCGACGGCCGGCCCGCAGCCGATGAGACCGTGGGCGCCCGTTGAGCCCGGCCCGGCGGTCCCCGCCACCCCGCCGACCCCTCCCGGCCCGCCGATGCCCAGGCCCCCCAAGTCCGCCGCTCCGGCAGCCGACCCCTTACCGTCCGTCGCCGCGCCGCGGTCCGCCGTCGTACCGCCCCCGCAGCCCTCCCACCGCCCCGTCGACGAGCCGTCACCCGCCGATCCACCGGGTGGGCCGGTGGTGCGGTCGGCCGCCGCGGTCGCGCCCAGGGTGACCACCTCCCCGGCGGCGCACGCAGACCGCGCTCTCGCATCCCCCTCCGGCTCGGCCGGCCCCGCGGACGCGGTCGTACCGGTCGTGTCGGTCAGCTGGTCGGCGGGCTGGGCCGCACGCCACTCCGCCCTGCTGCGGGCCTCCCTCGCGTCCATGGCCCTGTCCGAGGACGCGAGGCACACCGCCCCCGCCCCCGCCCTCGGCACGACCGACCCCCACCGGGCGCGAGGCCTGTTCGTCGGACGGGCCCGGGGACGGGCCGTACTCCGCAGGCACCTGCTCGACGCGCTGAACGGCGGCAGCCATCTCACCGCCGTACTGGGCGAGACCGGCGTCGGCAAGACCGAACTCGTCGAGCAGGTCACCACGCACCTCACCGACCAGCTCCAGGAGGTCGTGTGGGGCTGCTGCACCGCCGGGGACGGCGCGCCCGACTACTGGGTGTGGTCGCAGGTCTTCCGCCAGCTGAAGGTGTCCCGCCCGGAGGCGTTCCGCAGGGCCGAGACCCGCTTCGGAATGCTGCTGGCCCCGTTGATGCTGGACCCTGAGGCGGGTCGGCGCACCCTGCCGGCGGAGGAGCCGCCGCCGGTGACCCGGTTCCTCATCCAGGACGCGATGTGCGAGACGCTGCTCGCGCTCACCGCCGAGGAGCCCCTGGTCGTCGTCCTGGAGGACCTGGACCAGGCCGACGGGCGCTCCCTGGAACTGCTGACCCTGCTGCGCACCCGACTGCACGGGGAGCCCCTCGCGGTCGTGGTGATCGCCGAGGACACCGGGGTGGCCGCGGACTTCCTCGACGGCGGCGTCGTGACGGACATCCTCAGCGACTCGCGCACCCGCAGCCTGCGGCTGAGCGGACTCTCCCGGGAGGAGACCGCCGAACTCCTCACGGCCCACACGAACATCCGGCTCCCGGACGACACACTCCGCGTCCTCCACGAGCGCAGCCGTGGCAACCCGTACTTCCTGCTCCAGTTCCTCGCGGGCGTCGACGACCTCGGGCCGCTGTACGACCGCGGCGCGCTGGAGTCGGCACTGGCCGACGTGCCGCTTGGCGTCCGGCAGGCGCTGGGCCGGCGCGTCGCGGCACTGCCCGAGCCGGTGCTGGACGTGCTGCGCTGCTGTTCGGCGCTGGGCAACGCCTTCGGACTCGCACTGGTCCGCGAGGTCGTGACCCCTGGCACGGACCCCGAGCCGGCCGTCGAGGCGGCCCTGCGCTGCGGATTGTTGCGACGCGAGCCCCAACCGCCGTTCCGGCTCGCGTTCCGGGACCAGCTGATCCAGGAGGTGCTGCTCAGCGAACTGACCGGCACGGAACGGGCCAGGCTGCGCGCGACCGCCGTGCACGCGGCCCTGCGGGAACCCGGCCCGCACTTCACCGCCCGCACACCGGGCCGCCGCGCACCGCGGCCGGGCCGGCCGGCCGACCCCGCGGGCGCGTCCGACCCCCATCCCGCATGAGCGGGCGGGGCCGGGACCTGCCCGGCCCCACCCACAGCGACCGGGTGCGCAGCCACGGGCAAGGAAGCCGCAAGCGATGCGACAAGGCGCCCGCAGGGTGACGATCCCATGCTCAGCAGTGCGTCGGGACCCGAAGGCCCGTCGTCGTTCCCGACGTGCCCGGCGCGCCGACCCCCGGCCCCGTGTGCCGTCTTCCGAGGAGGAGACCCTGGTGACCACCGTGGCCCGGCAGTTCGACACCGCCGACATCTCGTCCATCGAGTTCTGGTCGCAGCCACCGGCGGCCTGGGACGACACCTTCCGCGTCCTGCGCGACGAGCGACCGGTCTCCTGGCACCGGGCGCCCGAGGGCAGCCTGCTGCCCACGCCCGAGGGCGACGGGTTCTGGGCCGTGGTCCGGCACGCCGACATCGTCGCCGTGAGCAGCCGTCCCGACCTGTACATCTCCGCCAAGGGCGTGCAGTTCGAGGAACTGCCCGACGACATCCTCCAGGCCACGCAGTCCATCGTGGCCATGGACGCACCCCGTCACCCGAAGGTGCGCGGCCTGGTCACCGCCGCCTTCAGCCCGGCCCGGATGGAGCGGATGCGGGGCTCGATGGAGGCCGAGGTCCGACGTATCGTCGAGGACTTCGCGACGGCGGGCGAGTGCGACTTCGTCGCCAAGGTCTCGATGCCGATGGCGCGTTGGACGATGACCTACATGCTGGGCCTGGAGGCGGCGGAGCTGGACCGCTTCACCGAGGCGATCACCATCATGCTGTCCAGCCGGGACGAGGCCGAGAAACTCGGCCGGGACCGTGCCGACATCGTGAACGAGGTCGTCGGACTGGTTTCGGACAAGGCGGTGGAGATCGCCAAGGCGCGCCGTGCCGACCCCCAGGACGACGTGATGACGGACCTGGTGCAGGCCCGTGTCGACGGCGAGGGGCTGACCGACGCCGAGATCAGCGCCTTCTTCCTGCTGCTGATCGGCGCCGGCTTCGACACCCCGCGCCAGACCATCAGCCACGCCGGCAAGGCGCTCTCCGACTTCCCCGAGCAACGCGCCTTCCTGGCGGCCGACTTCGGCAGCCGCTCCGGTACGGCCATCGAGGAACTGCTGCGCTGGTCCACCCCCGTGCTCACGCTGCGCCGCACCGCCGCCCGGGACACCGAGCTGGGCGGGCAGCGCATCCGCGAGGGCGACAAGGTGGCCCTGTTCTACCCCTCGGGCAACCGCGACGAGCGGGTCTTCACCGATCCGCTCACCCTCGACCTGGCCCGTACCCCCAACCGGCACATCGCCTTCGGCGGCGGAGGCCCCCACCACTGCATCGGCAACGGCCTCGCCCGCATGGAACTGCGCGTCCTGCTCAAGGAGCTCCTGCGCCGGACACCGGACTTCGAGGTCGGCGAGCCGGTCCGGGTGACCAGCAACTTCGTCAGCGCCATCACCCAGATGCCGGCGGTGGCACGTGTCTGACCTGGACCGCAGACAACTACTCGGATACGCCATCGCGGGAGCCACCGTGGCAGGAACCAGCGCCGGCCCCGCCCGGGCGGCGGACGGCGGCGCACCGGCGCCGATCGTGGTCACTCCGGGCGAGGGCCGCTACGACGACATGACCAGCGGCTACAACAAGCGCTGGATCGGCACTCCGGACCAGATCCGGGTCATCCGCTCCACGGCCGAGGCGGTGACCGCCGTCCAGGAACTGGTGGACGCCGGCAAGCGCTTCTCGGTCCGCAGCGGCGGCGGCTGCTTCGAGAACTTCGTCTACAACCCGGAGATCGAGGTCGTCCTCGACCTGTCCACCCTCGACGAGGTGTCGTACGACGAAAGGCGCCGCGCCTTCGCCGTGCAGCCCGGCGCGATCCTCCTCAACGTCTACGACACCCTGCTGCACAAGTGGGGCGTCACCCTGCCCGCCGGACTGTGCTACTCGGTCGGCATGGGCGGCCACGCCTGCGGCGGGGGCTACGGGTTGATGTCCCGTCAGCTGGGACTCGTCGTCGACCACCTGTACGCCGTGGAGGTCGTCGTCGTGGACGCGGACGGCAAGGCCCGCGCCGTAGTCGCCACCGCCGAGCCCGACGACCCGAACCACGACCTGTGGTGGGCGCACACCGGTGGCGGCGGCGGCAACTTCGGAGTGGTGACGCGGTACTGGTTCCGCAGCCCGGGCGCCACCGGCGACGACCCGCGCACCCTGCTGCCGCAACCCCCCTCGCACGTCCTGCTGAACATCGCGGCCATTCCGTGGAGCGCCGTCGACGAGGCCGACTTCGGCCGGCTGCTGCGCAACTTCATCGGCTGGCTGGGCGACCACAGCACCCCCGGCGCCCCGGAGAACGCGTTGTCCAGCCTGTTCGGCCTCAACCAGGTGGCGGCCGGCGTCCTCACCCTGATCACCCAGGTCGACGCGACCGTGGCCGGCGCCGAGGACATCCTGGCCGACCACCTCGCCGCGATCGGCGAGGGCACCGCCGAAGGCATCCGCAAGGCCCTCGTCGCCGCTCCCACCAAGGCCACCTGGGGACAGGCCACCCGGTTCATCTCCACGTCCAACTACGCGGCCCCCGCGGTCCGGGTCAAGGCCAAGTCCGCCTATCTCAAGGGCAACTTCACCACCGAGCAGGCAGCGACCATCCACCGCTACCTGACCTCGGCGGACTACAGCAACCCGGGCGCCTCCCTGATCATCTTCCCGTACGGCGGGCAGATCGCCGCGGTCGCCCCGGACGCCACCGCGATCCCGCAGCGCGACTCGCTGGTCAAGATGCAGTACCAGGCCTGGTGGACCGACCCGGCCCAGGACGACAGGCACCTGGCCTGGGTACGCGGCATGTACAAGGAGGTCTACGCCACGACCGGCGGGGTGCCGGTGCCCGACGGCACCTGGGACGGCTGCTACATCAACTACGTCGACGCCGACATGGCCGACCCCGCCCACAACACCTCCGGCGTGCCCTGGTCGACCTTCTACTACAAGGACAACTACCCGAGGCTCCGGCGGATCAAGGCCCGGTGGGACCCGCACAACGTCTTCCACCACGCGCTGTCCGTCGAACCGCCCACCGGCGATTGAGGTATCCATGTCCCTGACCGACGCCGTGCTGTCCGGAGCCACCCCGGACCAACTCGCCGCCGCCCCGGTCCCCGCCCGCTTCACCGCCGCCCACCTGCGCGTCGAGGACGAGGACCTCTTCGCCGACGCGGCGGACAAGGACGTGCGCCGCACCTTGCACGTCGGCGAGGTCCCGATGCCCGAACTCGCCCCGGACGAGGTGCTGGTCGCCGTGATGGCCAGCTCCGTCAACTACAACACCGTGTGGTCGGCGAAGTTCGAACCACTCTCCACCTTCCGCTTCCTGCGCTCCTACGCCCGCCAGGGCGGCTGGGCCGCCCGGCACGACCAGCCCTTCCACGTCCTCGGCTCCGACGCCTCCGGCGTGGTGGTACGGGTCGGCACGGGCGTACGGCGCTGGCGGATCGGCGACCACGTCATCGTCAGCCCCGCCCACGTCGACGACCAGGAACCGGCCACCCAGACCGACGGCATGCTCAGCGAGGCCCAGCTCGCCTGGGGATTCGAGACCAACTACGGCGGCCTCGCCCAGTACGCCGTCGCCCGCGCCAGCCAACTCGTGCCCAAACCGCCGCACCTGAGCTGGGAGGAGGCCGCCAGCATCCCGGTCTGCGGCGGCACCGCCTACCGCATGCTGGTCAGCGACCGCGGCGCCCGGATGAAGCAGGGTGACATCGTGCTGATCTGGGGCGCCTCCGGCGGCCTCGGCGCCTACGCGGCCCAACTGGTGCGCAACGGCGGCGGAATCGCCGTAGGAGTGGTGGGCTCCGAGGCCAAGGAGGCCATCGCCCGCAAACTCGGCTGCCAAGTGGTGATCAACCGCGAGGAGATCGGCATCGGTGACGACTCCGGCGAGGACGCCGAACTCGCCGTCAAGGCCGGCAAGCGGCTCGGCGCGATCATCCGCCGAGAGGTCGGGGAGGACCCGCACATCGCCTTCGAGCACGTCGGCCGCGCCACGTTCGGGATCTCCGTGTTCGTCGTACGGCGCGGCGGAGCGGTCGTCACCTGCGGTTCCAGCACGGGCTACCAGCACACCTTCGACAACCGCTACCTGTGGATGAAACTCAAGCGCATCATCGGCAGCCACATCGCCAACCTCCAGGAGATGACGGAGTGCGCCCGCCTGTTCACGCAGGGCCGCGTCGCACCGGTGGTCTCGACGGTGTATCCGCTGGCCGAGGTCGCCGAGGCGACCCGGCTCGTACAGCTCAACCAGCACATCGGCAAGGTCGGCGTCCTCTGCCTCGCCCCCGCGCCCGGCCTCGGCGTCACCGCGCCCGAACTGCGCGCCCGCATCGGCGAGGAACACCTCGCCCCGCTGCGCGAGTTCACCGCCGCCGCCACGGGCTGACCCCGCAGACCGACCCGAAGGGAACGCACATGACAGCGGACACCCCGTCCGGCGCCATAGGCATCCTCGCGACCGGCTCCTACCTGCCCGCACGGGTGGTCACCAACGCCGACATCGTCCGCATGGTGCCCGGCACCAGCGAGGAGTGGATCGAACGCAAGACGAAGATCGTCTCGCGTCGTTACGCCGCCCCCGACGAGGCGGCCTCCGACCTCGCCGTGCACGCCGCCCGCACCGCACTCGACGCCGCCGGTCTCGACGCGGCCGACGTCGACTACCTCATCGTCTCCACCACCACCGGCGACGCCCCCATCCCGGCCACCGCCACCCTCGTCCAGCACGCGCTCGGCGCCCACCGAGCGGGCTGCTTCGACGTCAACATCGCCTGCTCCGGCTTCGTCACCGCGCTGGCGCTGGCCCGCGCCCTGATCGCACTGCGGCCGGCCGCGCGGGCCCTCGTCGTCGGCACCGACGTCTACTCCCGGTTCATCGACTTCGACGACCGGGCCACCAGCGTCCTCTTCGGGGACGGCGCCGGAGCCGCCGTGGTCGCCGCCGTCGACGACGGCTCCGGCTTCCTGGACCTCGACATGGTCGGGGGCGGCGCCGCCCACGAACTGATCGAGATCCCCGCAGGCGGCAGCCGCCTTCCCGCCTCCGCCGCCACCCTCGCCGACCGCGGCCACGTCCTGCGCATGCGCGGCCGGGAGGTCCGCGACTACGTCATGGACCACGTCCCCGGTGTCATCGACGCCCTGCTGGAACGCTGTGACCACAAGGCGGCCGACGTCGACCACTTCGTGCCCCACCAGGCCAACGGCATGATGGTCGGCGAACTCGTCGACGCCTGCGGACTGACCGGCGCCGCCACCCATCTGCCACTGGACCACAGCGGCAACACCGGCAGCGCCTCCATCGCCATCGCCCTCGACGAGGCCAACCGCTCCGGCGCCCTGCGCCCCGGCGATCTCGTGCTGCTCGCCGGGTTCGGCGCCGGCATGGCGGTCGCCGCCGGGCTGTTGCGCTGGTCGGCGTCCACCACCGGGAGCGCGGCATGAGCGCCCGCCGGATCGGCGTCGTCGGCTGCGGCACCATGGGTGCCGGGATCACCGCCGAGTGCCTGCGCGCCGGCCTCGACGTACAGGTCCTCGCCACCGGTCGGGCCTCCGCCGACCGCGCCCGCACCCGCGTCCTCGGCCTGCTCGACCGGGCCCACGCGAAGGGCCGTATCGACGCCGGACAGCGGGCCGAAGCCGAACGCCGGGTGGCCTTCGGCACCGACCCGGACGCCCTCGCCGACCGGCACGCCGTCGTCGAAGCGGTGCCCGAGGACCGGGAGACCAAGCTGCGGCTGTTCACGATCCTCGCGAAGACCGTCGAGGACCCGGCGGCGGTGCTCGCCTCCACCACCTCGTCACTGTCCATCGCCGACCTCGCCGAAGCCACCGACCGGCCCGGCGCCGTGATCGGTCTGCACTTCTTCAACCCCGTCCCGACCATGCCGCTGGTCGAGGTGATCCGGTCCCCGCACACCACCGACACCACCGCCGAGCGCGCGGAGGCACTGGTCACCGAGTCCCTCGGCAAGCAGATCGTGCGTGCTGAGGACCGCTGCGGCTTCGTCGTCAACGCGCTCCTCATCCCCTACCTGATGGCCGCCGTCCGCATGTGCGAGGCGGGCATCGCCACGGCCGAGGACATCGACCGCGGCATGACCCTGGGCTGTGGCCACCCCATGGGACCCCTCGCCGTCCTGGACCTGATCGGCCTCGACGTCATCGCCGACGTGGCCCGCAGCATGACGGACGGCACGGGGGACACCCGGCACGCCGTACCACCCCTGCTGGACCGGCTGATCACCGAGGGCCGCCTCGGCCGCAAGACAGGCCACGGCTTCCACCGGTACGAGACCCGGCGAGCCGCCTCATGAGCACGGCCACCGACGGCGACCCGTCCGGCACCAGCCTGTGGATCCGCGGCTTCCGGCGCCGCCCCGACGCCCCCGTCCGCCTGGTCTGCCTCCCGCACGCGGGCGGTTCCGCCACCTTCTTCGCGGCGCTGCCCGAACTGCTGGGCGACGACCTGGACATGCTCGCCGTCCAGTACCCGGGCCGCCAGGACCGCCGCCACGAACCCTTTCCACCGAGCCTGGACGCCCTGTCCGAGCAGGTGGTGGCAGCGCTGCTGCCCTTTGCCGACCGGCCCCTCGCCGTCTTCGGGCACAGCCTCGGCGCCGCACTCGGCCACGAGGTGGCCCGCGGCCTCCAGCGGGCCGGCCGGCCGCCGGCCGCCCTGTTCGCCTCCGGCCGCCGGGCCCCCTCCCGGCACCGGCCCGAACAGGCCCACCTCCTCGACGACGAGGCACTGCTGCGCGAGGTGCGCGCGCTGAGCGGCACCGATTCCCGGGTCTTCGCCGACGAGGAGCTCGTGCGGATGGTGCTGCCGGCCATCCGCGCCGACTACCGCATCGTGGAGAACCACCGCTCGGCCCCGGGTCCCCTTCTCGACTGCCCGATCACCGTCCTCACCGGCGACGCCGACCCGAAGGTCACCGCGGACGAGGCCCGGGCCTGGCAGCACCACACCTCGTCCTCCTGCGACGTGGTCACCTTTCCGGGCGGCCACTTCTACCTCACCGCGCACGCGGCCGACGTGGCCAGGACGATCACCGCCGCCCTGACCGCCGGCCGGTCACTGCCCACCGGGCCCTGACGGCTCCGCCAACCGCCCTCCCGCGGACGGGCGCGGTGAAAATGCTTGTCGTTGTGCAAGCAGCCGGTGACGGGGTACCTGCGTCACACGGCCCGCAGTCAGCGGGCGTCCGGCGGGTGCCGGTGCGCGGAATGGGGCGATCGAGGTGACAGTGGCCGAGGTACGGAATCCCCGGGCCGAGCGGGGCTCCGCCAGGGTTCTGGGAGGCCGTTACCGGCTGGACGCGCTGATCGGCTCGGGCGGATCCGCGAACGTCCATCGCGGACTGGACCTTCGGCTGCACCGGGCGGTGGCGGTGAAGGTCTTCCGCGCCGGTACCGGCTTCGACACCGAGGAGGACTTCCGCAGCGAGGCGATGATCCTGGCCCGGCTGCAACATCAGGGACTGGTGACCGCCTACGACGCCGGATCCCAGGACGGCGAGGCCTTCCTCGTCATGCAGCTGATCGACGGTCCCACCCTGAAAACCCGAATAGCCGAGGGCCCCCTCCCGTGGGAGACCACCGCCGCGCTCGGGGCGCACCTGGCCGACGCGCTGGCGCACGCCCACGAGAAGGAGATCGTCCACCGGGACGTCAAACCGTCCAACATCATCCTCGACGCCTCCGGCCGGCCCCATCTGACGGACTTCGGGATCTCCCGCCTGCTGGACGCCACCACCCGCACCGCCACCGCCACCCTGATCGGCACGGCGGCCTATCTGTCCCCCGAACAGGTGCTGGGGCAACGCGTCGGCCGTCCCGCCGATGTCTACGCGCTCGGCCTCGTCCTCCTCGAATGCCTCACCGGCCGTCTCGAATACGACGGCGGCCCCCTGGAGTCCGCGATAGCGCGCCTGCACCGTCGGCCGGTGCTGCCCGACTTCCTGCCCGAGGCCTTCGCCGCCCTGCTGCGCGACATGACCGCCCTGGACCAACAGACCCGGCCCTCGGCACGCGACTGCGCCCAAGTCCTCACCCGTCTCGCCGCGGACGCGACTCTGGCCGCATCCGCTCCGCGGCCCGCGCCCGGCATTGTGCCGCGGCCGGCCGCGGACCACACCGACCGCACCCACCGCAGCCTGTCACCCGCCGCGGGAGCATCCCCCACCCCCGGCGTCCCGGAAGGCCCGCCCCGGCTGTCCTCCCGGCCCCTGTCCGCCCGTGGCCGCCTGCGCGCACGCGGGTCGGCGGCCGCCCTGGCCGCCCTGGCCGCCGTCGGCCTCGTCGTCGGTGACGGATTCTCACACCGCGCCGCCTCCAACGAAGCGGCCCCGTCGGTCACCGATCCCGCCACCCCGTCCGCGTCCCACGACAGCGCCGCCCACCACGACGGGGCGACGCGGCTCTCCCGCAGCCCTTCCCCCGCCGCCCGCCCGGCGGACAACTCGGCCCGGATCCCCGGCACGCGCCCACCCTCCGACTCCGCAGGGCCCGCCACCCGTGCGGCCGCCCCTCCTCCTCACGCCGCCGAACAGACCACGGCCGACACGGTCGCCAAGGGCAAGGGGGCCGCACACGGTGAACCACCGGGTCAGACGCGGAAGAACCACCATGGCAGGAACGCGGCGCATGCCAGGTGAAGGAGTCCCCCGTACCGGCGGCAGCTGCCCGACCACGGTCGGCGGCGACGCCGTGCCGCCGGTCGACGTCGTCGCGCCCTACGGGCTGACCGCCGCGATGGAGCGGCCCGGCAGGCTGGCCCACCTCGGGTACCGACCAGGATGGGCGGTCCCGGCGCTCCCGACGGCCTTCGCGAGGGCCAGCTCACCCAGGTCTGGCCGTCCACACCGGAAGCGCCGTCGCACCTCGCTGACGTACCGGCGGGGACAGCCGCCGCCACCCGGCCGGCCCCACGTCGCGTCCCGCCTGGCGGAACCGGACGATGCCGACGCAACAGGCCCCCTAGACTCGGCCCTCGCCTGCGGCCTGGAGGCCGAGCGGGTGTCGTCAGCAGGAAAGGGACCAGTACGGTGAGTGCAGCGGCACAGAGCGACGCTCCGATCTACGAACGGCTCATACGGGAACGGGGTGATGTGGCCGCCGACGCGCGCAGGACGGCAGAGGCGACCTGGCGGGAGGTCAGCCGGGCCATGGACTTCCGCCTTCCGTACGCGAGCGCCCCGCGGGACGCCAGGCCCCGTTGACCGTCCACACGTGTCAGGCCGCGGTGGGCGGCAGGGGCGGGAGACGGGTGTCGTAGAGCCAGGCGCGCAGCAGTGGTTCCGCCGCCGCGGGCAGGGAGCGTCCGGCGTGGGCGACGAAGGCCGCGGTGTCCGCGCTGCCACCGCGGTGGGCGTGGTGCCAGCCGCGCAGCATCGAGAAGAACCGCTCGTCGCCCGCTGTCAGGCGCAGCGCGTGCAGGGCGCACGCGCCGCGGTTGTAGACGCGGTCGTCGAACATGCGGTCCGGTCCGGGGTCGGCGATCCGCAGGCCGTCGGGTCTCCTGGCCATGGCGTGCCAGGCCGCCCTGGCGAGGGCGTCGGCGGAGTCCTCGCCGATGTGCTCCGACCACAGCCACTCCCCGTAGGTGGCGAAGCCCTCGTTGAGCCAGATGTCCCGCCAGTCCCGCAGACTCACGCTGTTCCCGAACCACTGGTGGACGAGTTCGTGGGCGACGAGCGTCTCCCACGTCCGGTCGCCGTCGACGTGGTTGCGGCCGAAGACGGACGCCGTCTGGTTCTCCACGGGCTCGTCCAGGTCGGCGTCCACCACGACCGCGCCGTACGTCTCGAAGGGATACGGGCCGAACCAGCCGGTGAAGGTTTCCATCATCTCGGGCTGCCGGGCCAGGTCGTACCCGGCCCGCCCGGCGATGCGGGCCGGGTACGCGTCGCGGCCGGTGATGGGGCGGCCGGTCGCGGTGTCACGGGCCTGCCAGGTCCGGAGGGCGAAGCGGCCGGTGTACAGCGCGGCCAGATAGGGGGCCATGGGACCGGGGTGGTGGTACGTCCAGCACTCGGTCGGGCCCGTGGCGGCGCGTTCCACGAGCGTGCCGTTGGCGATCACCTGGTGGCCGCGCGGCACGGTCACCCGGAAGGTGAACTCGGCCTTGTCGTCCGGCCGGTCGTTGCACGGGAACCACGAGGCGGCGCCGAGCGGCTGCGCGGCCACCAGTGTGCCGTCGTGCGGGTCGCCGGTGCGGTCCCAGCCGATGAGGCCGAACGGGGTGCGCACCGGGCCCGGCCGGCCGCCGTAGCCGATCTCCAGGGCGAACGGGGTGCCCGCCCTGACCGGCCCCGGCGTGGGCAGGACCAGCTTGCGCCCCTCGCGGTACGGCCGCGTGGCGATCCCGTCGACCAGGGCGTCGTGCACGGTCAGCCCCGCGAGGTCGAGACGGACCTGCCGCAGCGTCCGCTCGGCCACCGCGCGGATGTGCGCCCGGCCGTCCAGCGTGGCGGCGGCCGGGTCGTACGTCAGGCGCAGGTCGTAGGCGAGCGTGCGGTGGTCGTGGGTGCCGTGGTTCGCGAAGTAGCGCTCGGCACCGCGCGGCAGGCTGTCCGTCGCGGTCACCGCCAGGGGAGCGAGCGCCGCGCCGCGCAGCAGCGCACGACGGCTGCACCCCGTCATGCCGCCTCTCCTTCCTCGCCGAGGCTGTCCCTGGTGCCGGTCGCGGGGACACCGGCGATGGGGTTGCCCGCCCAGCGCGTACCGTCGGGCACCGTCTCACCGCGCATCACGAGGGAGGCCGCGCCGACGGACGCGCCGGCACCGATCGTGGTGCCGGGCAGGGCGATGCTGTGCGGGCCGAGCGAGGCCCCGGCGCCCAGGCGCACGGCGTCCATCCGCATGATCCGGTCGTGGAACAGATGGGTCTGCAGGACGCAGCCGCGGTTGACGCTGACCCCGTCGCCGAGGCTGACGAGATCGGTCTCCGGCAGCCAGTACGTCTCGCACCACACCCCGCGGCCGACTCGCGCGCCCAGCGTGCGCAGCCACCAGTTCAGTGCGGGCGTGCCGAGGTGCGCACCCGCCCCCCAGGGTACGGCCAGCGTCTCCACGAACGTGTCGAACAATTCGTTGCGCCACACGAACGACGACCACAGCGGCCGCTCGACAGGCCGGAAGCGCCCCACGAGCAGCCACTTGGCGCCGGTCGTCACGAGGCAGGCCACGACCGCCCCGGCAAGGAGCAGGGGAGCGCCCACCAGGGCGGCCAGGACGAGCCCGCCGCGGTCCAGGGCTTCCTGCCCACCGAGGAACAGGCACTCCGCCAGGAGCGTGCTCAGGATCATCGGCAGCAGCCGGCACAGCTCCACGGCCGCGCGGGCCGCCACCAGCCGCCGGGGCGGGGCGAACGTCCGCGCCGGGTCGGTGCTGTCGGGTACGCGCGGCAGCGGCATCACCGGCCGGCCGATCCAGGACATGCCCGGCCCGCCGCCGGCCGGCGCGTCGGACAGCACCCCCACCAGTGCCCGGTCGGGGACGTCGCGGCCGGGCGCGACGATGCCGGAGTTCCCCACGAACGCCCGTGCCCCGATGCGCACGCTTCCCAACCGGAGCCATCCGTCGCGCAGTTCGAACGGCGCGACGAGTGTGTCGTCGGCCAGGAAGGCCCCGTCGTCCACGCGCAGCAGGGACGGCAGCGGCAGCACGGTGGAGATCTCGGTGCCGTGGCCGACGCGTGCGCCGAGCAGCCGCAGCCAGTACGGCGTGGCCAGACTCGCGTAGAGGGGGAACAGGCTGCCGCGGGCACCGTCGAGCAGCCGGGTCACCAGCCACGCCCGCCAGGCCACGCCCCCGTCCGCGCGGTAGAGACCGGGCCTGATCGAGCGGCTCAGCAGACGCACGGTGACCGCGGTGACCAGCATCCCGCACACCGTGGTCAGGACCGTGAACAGCGGCGCGGCGGCGAGCAGATGCCCGGCCGCGTCCGGCAGCGTCGGCGTGTCGCGGACCAGCAGCCAGGCGACGAACAGCGCCGGGGCCGCCGCGAGCAGCGACAGCAGCGGCAGCAGGCCGAGGGAGAGCGCGTAGGCCGCCTGCCAGGAGCGCGAGCGGCCCACGGGCCGCGCGGGCCGGCCGGCGTCCGCGAGGCGCCGCGCGGGCCCGGCCGGCCGGGCCGGGGAACCGGTCCATACCTGGCCGTCGGGGATCCGGCCGTCGAGGCAGCCGCCCGCGGCGAGTTCGGCGCCGCGTCCCACCACGGCGCCCGGCAGCAGTGTGCTGCGGTGGCCCACCCGGGCGCCCGCGCCGACGGTGACGGTGCCGATGTGCAGCGTGTCGCCGTCCAGCCACCACCCCGCGATGTCCGCCCCGGGCTCGACGCTGCATCCGTCGCCCAGGTCGGCCAGGCCCGTCACCGGGGGCACGGCGTGCAGCTGTACGTCGCGACCGGTACGGCAGCCGAGGATCCGGGCGTACAGGACGGCCCACGGCGTGCCGAGCAGGGCGGGCACACCGAACGCGGCCACCGCCCGTTCCGCGGTCCACAGCCGCAGGTGGACCCGCCCGCCGCGCGGATGTTCTCCGGGGGTGATCGAGCCGGCCAGCGCCCGGGCGAGACCCGCGCCGATCAGGCAGCGCAGCGGCGCACTGAACAGCACCGCCCAGCCCACCAGGACCAGCCACCACGGCGTGTGCGGGGCCCAGCGGTGCGGGGCGACCCAGCCGAGCACGTTGTCCGCCCCCGCCAGGCCGACCAGGCCGCGCAGCGCGGTGATCCCGTAACCGGCCTGGGTGACGACGAACTGGACGACAGCGGTCCGCCGGGGTACCGGCCGGACGGGGCGTACCTCGCGCAGGGACCCGGCGAGCGAGTCGAGATGGTCGGCCATGTTCCGCAGCACCGGATGCCGGTAGAGGTCGGCGACGGACAGGCCCGGATGGTCCTCGCGCAGCATCGAGGCCATCCGGGCGGCGGTCAGGCTGCTGCCGCCGAGTTCCACGAAATGGCTGTCGGGGCCGGGGCGCAGGCCCAGCAGCTGCTCCCAGACGTCCGCCAGCCGTGCGGCCGTGCCGTGCAGCGGGTGGACGGTGTCACCGCGGTCGGCGTCGGCCAGGGCCACCGGCCAGGGCAGCGCGTCGCGGTCGACCTTGCCGGACGCACGCGTGGGCAGCGCAGGCACCTCGGCCAGGACCGGTACGAGGGGTGCGGGCAGCCGTTCGGTCAGCAGCGCCCTGGCCTTGGCGGCCTCGAAGGCGGAGCCGCCGTCGGGGGCCCGCTGGGGGAGGACGTAACCGACCAGCACCTGGGCACCGGCCGCCGTCGACCGCACGGCAGCGGCCGCCCCGTGCACGCCCGGCAGGGCGAGGAGGGCCGCGTCGATCTCGCCGAGTTCGACGCGGCGGCCGCCGAGCTTGATCTGGTCGTCGATGCGCCCGAGGAAGACCAGTCCCTCGGCGTCGGCGCGCACGAGGTCGCCGGAGCGGTAGGCGCGTGGCGCGTCCAGCGCCGGGCAGGCCCGGAACCGTTCCGCGTCCTTGACGGGGTCGAGGTAGCGCCCGGTTCCGGCGCCGGCGATGACCAGTTCGCCCTGCTCGCCGTGGGCCACCGGTTGCCCGGCCTCGTCGACCACCGCCAACTCCCAGCCGGCCAGCGGCAGTCCGATGCGTACGGGCTGTCCGGGTACCAGCGGGGCGGCGCAGGCGACGACGGTGGTCTCCGTGGGACCGTAGGTGTTCCACATCTCCCGTCCGGGGCCGGCGAACCGTTCGACCAGGCCGGGAGGGCACGCCTCGCCGCCGAGGATCAGCAACCGCACCTGGGCCAGGGCCTCCTGGGGCCACATGGCCAGCAGGGTGGGGACGGTGGAGACGACGGTGATCCCCCGCCTCGCCAGCCAGGGACCCAGCTCGTGACCGGCCCTGACGAGGGCGCGTTCGGCCGGCACCAGGCAGGCGCCGGAACGCCATGCCAGCCACATCTCCTCGCAGGAGGCGTCGAAGGCGACGGACAGTCCCGCAAGCACCCGGTCGCCGGGCCCGAGCGGACGGTCCCGCAGGAACAACGCCGCCTCGGCGTCCACGAAGGCGGCGGCGGAACAATGGGTGACGGCCACGCCCTTCGGCGCGCCGGTCGAGCCGGACGTGAAGATGATCCACGCGTCGTCGCCGGGAGCGGGCGCCGTACCGGCCACCGCACCGGACGGCGGCACGAGGCCGGCGGGCGCCGGGTGCGGCCCCATGACGTGGCACACGCCGGCCTCCCGGAACACCGTGGCGGCGCGCTCCTCGGGATCGTCGGCGTCGACCGGGACGTAGGCCGCGCCGCAGCACAGTACGGCGAGGATCGACAGGTACAGTTCGGCGCCGCCCGACGGCACCCGGATGCCGACCCGGTCGCCGGGGCCGATTCCCCGGTCGGTGAGGTGCCGACCGCGACGCTGGATCTCGGCACACAGTTCGAGGTACGACAGCACCTCGGCGCCGGTGTCGAGGGCGGGCGCGTCCGGGTGCCGGGCGGCCGTGGCCCGCAGGACGTCGACGAGGGTTCGGGGTGACGCGGCCGGGGAGGAGCGGAAGAGGGCCCGGTCACCAGGGGGTTCCGGGGACGGCGCCGGGGTATCGAGTGCGGTCGATGTCAAGGTCGTGCCTCTTGCTTCCTGTACAGCGGGCTGCAAGCCCATTACAGGCTGTCAGAGGGCTGTGCGCGGCGCGGCGTTCGCCAACTCCGGGCAATTGATTACGTGCTTTTTCATGGGCCGAAAATGACGAGTCGTAGACCCGGACGAGCCGGTGCATTCACGTTGCGCGCGTTCTTTTCGAGTTCGGGAAGAAATAGGCGAGAGAATGGTTCATTTCGCGGCGCGAGCCGGTGTTCGACAAAGGAGCGCGTCCGCGGTTCGTCACGGTGCGGCAACGAGACGGTGCGCGGCCGACCGGATCCCGCTCCGTGGCGTTAACGTGCCGCAGTGACCACACAATCGAACACACCTGACCCGAAGGTCAGTCGCCAGGTGCGGCAGCAGGCCGGGATCACCTCGAGCGGTCCCGGCGGCGGCACCCTCTTCACCGAACCGGTGCTGGTCGTGAACCAGAAGGCGAAACTCATAGAACTGACCAACGAGTACAAGGTCATGGACCAGCACGGCAACCAGCTCGGCTCCGTGGTCGAGGTCGGGCAGAGCGCACTGCGCAAGGTCGTGCGCTTCATCAGCGACTGGGACCAGTACTTCACCCACCGGCTGGAGATCCGCGACGCCCAGGGGCAGCCGGTCCTGAACCTGACCCGCCCCGCGAAGATATTCAAGTCACGGGTGATCGTGGCCCGTCCGGACGGCGAGGTGCTGGGCGAGCTGGTCCAGCAGAACGTCTTCGGAAAGATCGACTTCGCCATCAACGCCGGCGGTCAGCAGATCGGCGCCATCAAGGGCGAGAACTGGCGCGCCTGGAACTTCGCCGTTGTCGACCACGCGGGGACCGAGGTGGCCCGGATCACCAAGACCTGGGAGGGCCTCGCCAAGACCATGTTCACCACGGCGGACAACTACGTCCTCCAGATCCACCAGCAGCTCCCCGATCCCCTGCGGAGCCTGGTCGTCGCCACGGCACTGACGGTGGACACGGCCCTGAAGCAGGACGCCCGCGGACTGGGCTGACACCGGGCCGGTCCGGGGCCGGCCCTCGCACGGGACGTAGGCGGCAGGGGCCGGTCGCGCCGGCTTTGATATCGTCACGGTGTCGGACCGCCCAGCGTCCTCGCGGTCCGCGGAACCGCGGCATTCCCAGCCGGTAACTCGGGCCTACGAGCCGTCAGTCCGGCCCAAGTCGCCAGGACCACGCGCGTCCGAGGCGGGGCATGCTTTCTCATCCAGAGGCAGACCGTCATGCGCACCCCCCGGGCCGGCTCCCGCCCTGCCACCGTCCCCCTCGCCGCCGCCTTCCTGGCCGTCGCCCTCCTCATCGCCGGCTGCTCCGGCACCCCCACCACCGACGCGGGCACCACTTCGGGAAGCCCCTCGGCGAAGGTCTCCGCACCGCCCGCCCACGCCGGAGTCGACTACCAGCTCGGCGGCGCCTACACCCCGCCGAAGGGCGTCTTGGTGGTCTCCCGCGACCACACGGCGTCGCCCGCCGCCGGCCTGTACAACATCTGCTATGTCAACGCGTTCCAGGCGCAGCCCGACGCGCAGAAGGAGTGGGACGCCGACCTCCTGTTGCGGGACGGTTCCGGGAAGGTCGTCATGGACGATGACTGGGGCGAGGCGATGCTCGACATCGGCACCCCGGGCAAGCGGGCGCGGATCGCCAAGAAGGTGGACGGCTGGATCGACGAGTGCGCCGACAAGGGATTCGACGCCGTCGAGCCGGACAACTACGACAGCTACACCCGCGCCCCGCACGGCCTGCTGACCGCGGCCGACGCCGAGGCGTTCCAGACTCTGCTCGCCCGCCACGCACACGCCCGGCACCTCGCCGTCGCCCAGAAGAACACCCTCGAACTCGCCAAGGACCGCAAACGGGTCGGCCTCGACTTCGCCGTGGTGGAGGAATGCGGGCAGTACGACGAATGCGGGTCCTACGTCGACGCGTTCGGCGACCACGTCATCGTCGTCGAGTACACGGAGAAGGGCATGAGGAAGGCCTGCGCGGGCTGGGGCGACCGGATCAGCGTCGTCCGGCGTGACCTCGACGTCACCCCGGCCGGCCAGGAGGGCTACCTGCGCGAGACCTGTGACAGCTACTGACGGCCGCCCCGGCCGGGAGGCTCAACCGGTCGGCGGCTGGACGTAGTCCTCCAGGCGCGCAACGGCGAAGCCCTGCTCGTGGATGCGCCGGAGCAGATTGGCGAACATGTGCGTCATCGTCGTGCCCTTGAGTTCGGACGGTCCGCGGAAGTGAGCCAGGATGATGTCCCCGGGGCGCAGCTTCTTGTCCGCTGACTGGTACTGCATGTTGCGGATCTGCATGGACTCCCGCCACCACACGATCGCGCGGGGCCCGCACTCCCCGACCGCGACCTTGGTGTCGGAGTTGTACGCGCCGTAGGGCGGCCGGAAGAGCAGGGGCGCGGTGCCGTACTCCCGCGTGAGGATCTTCTGGTCACCGCACACCTCCTCCTTCTGGCGGGCCAGGGGAAGGGTGTTCATGACGGGGTGGTGCAGGGTGTGGTTCTGGACGTGGTCGCCCAGCGCCTGCAACGGTTTGAAGTAGGCGTAGTCGGACTTGACGGCGTCGTTCATCAGGAACATCGTGATCGGGACCCGCAAATCCCGCATCATCCGGATGAACTCGGGGTCCTTCTCCTGCCCGTCGTCCACCGTGATGAAGACGACCTTCTGCGCGGTCGGTATGTGGGTGAATACCGGGACCGGTCCGGTGGCCGAGAGTTTCACCGGCTTGTCGACCGGCGGTCGCGGGGCTGCGGGCAGCGGCGCCAGGCCCCACCTGCGCCAGGCCGCCGCGGTGGCGGAACGGCCGGGCGCGGTGCTGGTCGTGCCGTCCGAGGGGGCGGGCCGGGAGGCGGCGGCGCCGGCGTGGCCCTTGCCGCCGCCCGCGTCGCAACCGCCGACCGCCAGGGCCACTGCGACCGTCCCCGTCACCCACCGGTACAACCTGCCCCGGCTCCCGCGCTGCTTCACCGTGTCCGTCCCTCACCTGGCATCGATTCTCAACTCGCCGAAAGGTAACCCGACGACACTAAAAAAGGATCAAGGGTGAGGTGTGATTACGCCAGTCGCTGCGGTGGCGGGTCCGCCGGGTGCGCCGGGGCGGGGCGGCGTACCACCAGGTTCTCGACCTGGAAGGACAGCTCGGTGGTCGTGGAGTCGGGCCGCGGGTGGTAACGACCGGCGCACACGGAGAGGTTGACGATCAGGTAGGCGTGCCAGCCCGCCCCGACACCCCTCCCGTCGGCGAACACCTGTGCGCCGTTGAGTGTCCACACGACGTTGCGGCGGCCGAAGGTCACGCCCAGCGCGACGGTGCTGCCGGGCCGTACCCCGGGATGGGTGACGTAGCTGTGCCCCTGGCGTACGTGGTTGGAGAGTTCCAGCAGGTCGGGGTTGTCGGGGTGGTACTCGAAGACGTCCACCTCGTTGCCGCCGTCCCGCCATGTCCAGATGGCAGGCCAGGCTCCCACGCCGGTGGGCAGGCGCACGTCCGCCCGGAGCTGGTCCCCGGTGCGGACCGCGAAGCCTTCGGCGCTTCCCTCGGTGGTGAGCAGCCCGGTGTTCCACCAGCCGTCCGCCCTGGGGGTGGCCCGGAAGGTACCGGTGCGGGAGTAGGCGGGATCGGCGGTGAGATAGTCCAGCTTGTCGTCGTCCGGGTTGGTGGGGCCACCGTCGGGATAGGCCCAGGAGTGCCCGGCGATCCACTGGCGTTCGGAGGTGAAATCTGCGGTGAAGACGACATCGCTCACGTGCGTGCTCCCTCGGCGGCCGGGGACGGCGGCGACATGCCCGATGGCTTTCCTGGGCTGTCGTCGCCCATGCGGCGGCGGCGGGAAGCGAAGCGCCTGTCGAGCGTGTGGGTGACGCACGTGCCGTGTCCGGCCGAACGACTGCGCGACGAGTGAACGGTCCGCTCGAACGCCCGGTGGGTCACGCAGGATTCACCGGCACGGTGCATCAGGGGTAGGTGTCATGGGCATGTATTCGGGCGTTTGATCCCTCCCCCACGAGGAGCGAACGCGTGCCGCACGCACCCACCACGTCACCCACCCTCGCCCCCACGGCCCCCGGCGGTCTGCCGCTGATCGGGCACGGGCTCCGGCTCGTCCGCGACCCGCTGCCGTTCATCACCTCGCTGCGCGCATACGGCAGTGTGGTGCGCATCCGCATCGGTCCCACCCCCGCCTACGTGATCACGGACCCCGCACTGACCCGCCAGGTCCTGGTGACCGACGCCGCCCATTTCCCCAAGGGCGGCAGGTACTACGACGCGCTGCGGGTCTTCCTCGGTGACGGAGTCGCAACCGTCACCGACGGCGACACCCATCTGCGCAACCGCCGTCTGATGCAGCCCATGTTCAGCAAGGCGCACATCGCCGAGCGCGGCAACGCCATGATCGACCAGGTGCGGACCACGGTCGGCGCCTGGCCCGCGGCCGAGCCGCGCGACATGTTCGCGGGCATGAACGAGATCACGCTGGCCACGTTCCTCGTCGCCGTGTTCGGCGCGGACCTGCCCGAAGGCCTGGAGGGCGAGTTCACCGCCCTCATGCCCGAGATCATGAAGGGAACGATCCGGCAGGTCATCCTTCCGCCCTGGATCACGCGGCTGCCGCTGCCGGGCAACCGCGCGCACGCCGACCGTGTCGCCCGTCTGCGCACCCTCATCGACCGGGCCATCGACCATCACGCCGACGTCACCGCACCCGGATCCGCCGAGGCATGCCCGCATGCGTCCCAGGCGGTGAGCCGACAGCAGGCGGGCCTGTTCGAGACCCTGCTCGGCGCTGAGGAGCACCTCGGCCGCCGGCAGCTCCAGGACGAGGCCATCACCCTCCTGGCAGGCGCGATCGAGACCACCGGCACCACCCTCGCCTGGGCGCTGTACGAGATCGCCCGGAATCCCGCCGTCGAACGACGTCTTCGTGAGGAACTGGCCTCGGTGTGCGCGGACCGGCCGCTGCGCTACGACGACCTGGACCGGCTCCCGTACGCGCGCAGGGTTCTGCAGGAGGCCATCAGAAAATACGGACCGTCCTGGATGGTGACGCGGACCGCCGCCCGTGACGTCGTCCTCGGCGGACACCTCGTACCCGAAGGCGCGGACGTCGTGTGGAGCCCCTATCTGCACCAGCACGACTCCTCCTACTTCCCCGACCCGGACACCTTCGACCCGGACCGCTGGGAGGCGGACCGCGCCGCAACGGCCCGAGGCACCTTTCTCGCCTTCGGCGACGGACGCCGCAAGTGCATCGGAGAGAACTTCGCCTGGGTGGAGCTCCACATCATCCTCGCGACCGTCCTCCAGGTCTGGCCCCGGCTGAAGCCGACCTCCCGTCCACCGCGCCCCCAGGCCGTCATCACCGTCAAGCCCGACGCCCTGACCATGGAGTTCCACCGGGACAGTGCGCCACGGTGAACAGCCGCTTGCCGTGTCGGTCAATCCTCGTCGGGCCGCCACAGCCAGCGCAGCGCGTCCGGCAGCAGGACGCCGCCGTGGTTGGGGCTGTGTCCGCCGTCTCCCAGGACCAGGCGGAAGTCGTAGCCCGCCTCGGCGAGCGCCGCCGCCACGCGCAGGTTCTCGGCGAGCCAGTTCCCCTGCGGCTCATTCCAGCGGAGGTCGCGGTGGCCGGCTTGCATGAAGATGCGCAACGGCATGCGGGGGACACGGGCGATGAGGTCCGGGTAGGGGTTGCCGCCTGGCATCTGCGCGAAGCTGGACAGGTATCCGATGACGCGGCGGAACGTGTCCGGACGCAGCCACGCGGCGGTGAAGGCACAGTTGCCGCCGCTGCTCCCGCCGCAGATGCCCCACCTGTCCGGTGACGGGGTGATGCTGTAGCGCTCCGCGACCCACGGGATGATCTCGGTGCGGAGCAAGGTGGCGTACCGGTCGTCGAAGGCGTCGTACTCGTTGTTGCGGTTCTTGGGGTTCTCGGCGTCGGGGAAGACGCCAGGATCGACGAACACGCCGATGGTGACGGGGATGTCGCCGCGGTGAACGAGGTTGTCCAGGACGGTCGCGCCGCGTACCTCCCCGGCGGGGTCCAGGTACCACCAGCCGTCCTGGAACACCATCAAGGACGCCGGTTCCGCCGGATCGTACCGTGCGGGCACATGGACCCAGAACTTCCGGAAGGTGCCCGGGTAGACCTCGCTGCCTCGCCACTCGAACGCGACCGTCTCGCCGGCGGGCACGCCCGGCTGCGGTGTCGAATCCGGTCCGTGGACATAGCGCACGTCCGACTGGTCCCTCGGGAGTGGCTGATAGGGCATCTCGACGGTCACGGGCAGCAACCGTAGGGCAGCCACTGTCCTTGACCGCAAGGGATTTTCGCGTCGCCGCCGGTTGTCAGTGCCGGGTGGGAGACTTCCCGGCATGATCGAACCGAGTCCGAAAGCGGACCTTCTCCGATACCTGCAAGAGGCGCGTGACGCCCTGGTGTGGAAGCTCGACGGGCTCTCGGAGTACGACATCCGGCGCCCGCTGACGCCCACGGGTACGAATCTGCTGGGGCTGGTCAAGCATGTCGCCGGTGTGGAACTGGCGTACTTCGGCGATACCTTCGGACGGCCGTTCTTCGATGAGGCGCCGCCGCCCTGGTGGTACACCGAAGAGCCTGAGAACAACGCGGACATGTGGGCCACCGCGGACGAGTCCCGGGAGCAGATCGTCGGGTTGTACCGGCAGGCGTGGGAGCACTCCGGCCGCACGATCGCGGAGCTGGCGCTCGACGCGACAGGCCACGTCCCGTGGTGGCCGGAGGCACGACAAGAGGTGACACTGCACCACATCCTCGTGCGCGTGATCTCCGACACCCAGCGGCATGCCGGCCACGCCGACATCGTGCGGGAGCTCATCGACGGATCCGTCGGCTATCTGCAAGGCAAGGAGAACCTGCCGCCCGAGGATCGGCAAGGGTGGGAGGACCACCGGAACCGACTGGAGCGCGTGGCCCGGGAAGCCGACGCCTGACGACGGCGGCCCGAGCCTGCCCCCTCGTTTTCCGCGGTACCGGGACCCGCTCAGCAGCCCCGTGCGGGACCGCGGAAAACGCGTCGGAAGGGGAGCGGCTCAGCTCACAGGGCGGTGAGCGTCCACAGCAGGTTGGCGCTGGAGCCGTACGTCCACTGTTTGGTGACCGAGCCGGAGGACACGTTGCCGCCGCCGTCCAGGACGAGGCCTGTCGTGCGGTTGGCTATGGAGTAGCGGCCGTCACCGCGGTGGGTGATCAGCCACTGCTGGTTGGTGCCGCCGTTCCAGGCGGCCTGCCGGGCGGCGGAGCCGTCGGAGGTGGCGCCCCAGCCGTCGGCGACCATGCCGTTGGTGCGGTTGACCAGTTTGTAGTAGCCGCCGCCGACTTCGACCGCCTGCCACTGCAGGTTGGTGCTGCCGTCCCACGTCCACTGTTTGAGGTTCGAGCCGGAGTCGACGTCACCGCCGCTGTCCAGGGCCAGGCCGTCGGTGACGTTGACGACCTTGAAGTACGCGGCCGGGTCGAACTGCACCTTCAGCGAGGTGACCTTGTCGTTGCTGCCGGTGTTCCTCAGGTCGGAGTTGTCTGCGGTGAAGGTCCAGGCGGTGCCGGTGAAGCCGTCGCCCGAATAACCGATGACCCGGTAACCCGGTGCGAGCCGCAGCGAGGACAGGGTGCGCGGGCCGAGGCCGGCCAGCGTCAGATCGTCCGCCGTGTGGTCGCCGACTTCGAGGACGGTACCGGTGCCCGAGTAACCGACGTCCCTGAACGCCACGGCCCCGGCCGGCGGGCGCAGGCTGGGGATCTCCCCCCGGAAGCTGAACTTCAGCACATAGGCCTTGGCGGTGAAGGGCGCCGACGACGGCAGGGCGACGGTGAGGCCGCTCGCGTCCTGCGTCGGACCCGCGAGGCTGAGATAGGAGCCCGCGGTCGAGTCGAGCAGCTGCACCGACTGGAGCGAGGAGACGTCGATCCGGGCGGAGTTGAGGGTCCTGATCGTCAGTGAGCTGCCCGGCCAGCCCAGCACGGTGGCGTACAGGACCTTGTTGGCCTTGTCGCGGGTGAAGCGGATGTCCTGTGCCGTACCGGCGGTGGGGGTGGTGAAGGAGCCGCCGCCCATTTTCGTGGGGCCCTCGCCGTACGCCGTCCAGGCGCGCGTCCCGTAGACCGACTCGCCGAAGCGCCTCAGGTAGTCGCCGATGGCGAGCAGGACGTCACGCTGTCCCTGGGGGATGGTGCCGTCGGCCATCGGTGCGATGTTCAGCAGCATGTTGCCGTTCTTGCTGACCCGGTCGATCAGGGCGTGCAGCATCTGCTCGGTCGAGTAGTAGCCGATGCCCTGCGTGTAGCACCAACTGGAACTGGAGATGCTGTCGTCGGTGAGCCAGTAGGGGTTGGTGAGGTCGGCGGGGCCGCCCCGTTCGAAGTCGAAGACCTCGCCGTGGCTGTCGAGGCCGTCCTTGTAGGTGGCGACGACCTCCTTCCCCCAGGTGGCGGCCTGGTTGTAGTAGTACGACAGGAACCTGAGCCGCTGGGTCTCGTCGACGTGGTCGAGGCGCCAGTCCTGCCACAGGATGTCCGGCTCGGCGAGGTCGACGACCTCCTTGAGCTTGTCGTACCAGAGCTGGTTCTCGTCGGCCGAACTCAGTTGTCCGTAGAGCTTCTTGAGACTGTCGTCGGTCTGGGCGGGCGCGTACTCGTAGTAGCCGGTGAAGTTGTAGGCGTGGTGCATCGCCACCAGCAGCTTCAGGTTCTTGGCGCGGATGGCGTCGGTGAACAGCCGCAGCAGGTTCAGGCCGGGGCCCTTGTCGACGGAGTTCCACTCGTTGACCTGGCTGTCCCACATCGAGAAGCCGTCGTGGTGTTCCGCAACCGGCCCGGCGAACTTCGCGCCCGCGTCGACGAACAGCTGCGCCCACTCGGCCGGGTCGAAGTTCCCGCCGGCCGAGGTGAGCCGGGGCTTGAACTCGGTGAAGTTGCCGGCCAGGTCGTCCGCGCCGTTGATGAAGTCGTGGAACGGCCACGCCGACGGATCGCCGTAGGTGGCGATGTGGTGCGCGTTGGCCCTGCTCCCGCTGTCGTACATGTTCCGCGGGTACCACTCGCTGTCGTACGCGGGGACGCTGAAGACGCCCCAGTGGAAGTAGATGCCGAACTTGGCGTCGCGTAACCACTCGGGTGCGGCGGTGTGCTGGTTCACGGAGTCCCACGTGGGTGTGTAGGTGGCGGTGGCCGCAAGGGCGCGGGCGGGCGTGATCGCGTCGGTGGCGACCGCGGCCGCCACGACGGCTGTGGCGCCGGCGACGAACTGACGTCTGCTGAGCGAACTCGACATGTGGAAATCCCTGATGCAGAGGGGGGACAGGGGAGACCCGGGCGCCGGATGTTACGGACGAAGGTCGTGCCTGTATCCCGTCCGTGTCAACCGCTGTGCAGGGATGAATACGGAGTCCGGTCGACGCAAGAGGGGAGTTATTACCCTTGATGTCGGAATAGTCGAGGCATAGACATGCGATGTATTTTTCCGGCCTTGATGCAGGTCAGTTGGCCGTTTCGGGAAGGCCGATGGGATGGATGTGGCGGCTGCGCCCGGGAGCGAAGCCGGACCGCGTGGAGATGCCCTCGTGGGGGCCGCCCCTGCCCGCCGCCGCGATCGCCCTCCCCGCCAGACATCCCAGTATCATCAACGTCACGGCGGAAGGAGTTCGCGGTGTCCCTGACGGACAAGGCCATCGAGCAGATCCGTGAGCTGATCCGCTCCGGCGCGCTCCCTCCGGGTTCCAAGCTGCCCCCGGAGCCGGACCTCGCCGCCCAACTCGGCCTGTCGCGCAACCTCGCCCGCGAGGCGGTCAAGGCACTGGCCGTCGCCCGCGTCCTGGAGGTACGGCGCGGCGACGGCACCTACGTCACCAGCCTCCAGCCGAGCCTCCTCCTGGAGGGGCTGGGCGGTGCGGTGGAACTCCTGCAGGGCGACGCGGGTGCCCTGCGGGACCTGATGGAGGTACGGCGGCTCCTCGAACCGGTCGCCACCGCGCTCGCCGCGACCCGCATCACCGACGAGCAACTGGCCGAGGTCAAGCGGCACCTGGACGCCATGCGCGAAGCCCGTGACGACGTGGAGCAGCTCAACGCGCATGACGCCGCCTTCCACCGCGCGGTCGTCGCGGCCACCGGCAACGAATCCCTGCTCACCCTCCTGGAAGGGGTCTCCGGCCGCACCCTGCGCGCCCGCATCTGGCGCGGCCTGGTCGACGACGCGGCCTCGGGCCGTACCCTCGCCGAGCACGAGGCGATCTTCGCGGCACTCTCCCAGCGCGACGCCGCGCTCAGTCAGGCCGCCGCACTGCTGCACGTGAGCAACACCGAGCAGTGGCTGAGAGATCACCTCCGGGCCCAGGAACCCGACGTAAAAGACCTATAGCAAACTGACTCGCGGGTAATATCTTAAATGGTTCAAGTACTCATGCTACGATCTTTGCGGTCGGAGCGACTTCCCGCACGCTCCGATGTGCCCTCGGTGTTATTGCGAAAACCTGCCCGATACAAGCTCTCTCTGTGTCCCGGCCGAAATGAACGCCAGGAAATGCCTCGGCGACATCCATGAAACGCGTCAGGTGGGGGGACCTGCGGCGCAAATGCACCAACCAGAAAGTTGAGATGCGAAATGGTCGAAATGACAGGCAGGTCGTTATTTTCGGTCGATGGGCTCCGCTCGACACCGGACGACGGTTCGGTGGCTGACTTCAGGGCGAAGGCGCGGGCCACAGGGCAGGAGTGGGGCGAGGAGCCGGACGCCCTGGTCGAGCTGCTGCGCCAGGCCGCGGCAGGCGATCCCAGGCTGGCCGCCCTCATGCGCGCCGGAGGTGGCCTGCTGCACGATGTGCTCGACGCATACCGGCGAAAAGGCGCCGCGGGTGTTCCGCGTGATCCGGCAGGCGACCTCGCCGACGGTCGTGCACTGCCCGCGGACCTCGCCGAAGGGCTCACTCCCCGGTACCTGATAGCGGTCGCGAGGCTTGCGGAGCCCGGCCGGCAAGCGGCCGCGCTGCGCGCGGTCGCGGGGGACGACGCGCTGCTGACGCACCGGGACGGCGACGTCGTGCTCTTCATCCCGGCGGCGGGCCCGGGCAGCGGTGAACGCTCGGTGACGAGGCTGGCCCAGTGCCTGGGGGGCAAGGGCTGGCTCGCGACCGCAGAACGGGACCGGGCACGCCTCGTCGACGGGCTCGACGAGGCCTGCTCCGTCCTGAGGCTGGTGGTGGCCGGACTGCGGCCGAGCGGCGCCTACACGATCTCGGACGTGCTGGTCGAGTACGCGGTCACGCTGAACGAGAAGGTGCGGACCGACCTGGCCGCGATGATCAGACCGCTTCGGGCGCACAAGGTGCTGTGGGAGACGCTCACCGCCTTCGTCGACTCGGACTACAGCAAGAACAAGACGGCACGGAGCCTGTTCATCCACCGCAGCACGCTGGACTACCGCCTGAGGCGGATCGAAGACGTCACCGGCTGCGACCCGACCAGCGGCAGGGGCGCACAGACACTGACGGCGGCCATGATCGCCGAAGCCTTGCAGAGCTGATCAGGACGCCTCCCGAGGACCCGGCCGACGCTATTCCCAGGAATGCATCAATGCAAACCAGAGTAAAGTTCCGCAAAATTGGGAGAGAATTCCGAGGCGGTCGGAAAGTGGCAGGATGCAATGGCCCGGCAGTGACAAGGAGTGAGGGGCCTCCCTAGGATCTCATCCCAGTACTTCGCGTCTGGCTGTACGGAATGGGGTGGGTGCCATGCGTAACGACCAGAACGGCTTCGACAATTTCAGGCCAGCCGGTGGCTGGATTCTGAGCTCGGTTCAGGCCAGGGTCCTGGAAGGTGTCGCCGCCGGCTTCTCCAGCGGACGGCTCTCCAGAGAGTTGCACCTCAGCTCGAAGACCATTGATTACCACGTCCGCGTCATGTCCGAAAAGCTACAGGCACCGAATCGTGTCGCGCTGGTCTCGAGGGCGTTCGTCCTCCAGATCCTGCGCACGGACTCGTGGCCCCCGCGCATTTCCTGTGAGACCGCGGATTGATGCTCAGGCCTCGACATCCACGCCCATCTCCTCGGCGATGCGCGCGGCTTCGGCCAGGAGGGTCTCCACGATCTTCGACTCCGGGACCGTGCGGATCACCTCGCCCTTGACGAAGATCTGGCCCTTGCCGTTGCCGGCGGCGACACCGATGTCGGCCTCGCGTGCCTCGCCGGGCCCGTTGACGACACAGCCCATCACCGCCACCCGCAACGGCACCGGAAACCCCTCGAGCGCCGCGGTGACCCGCTCGGCGAGGGTGTGCACATCGACCTGGGCCCGGCCGCAGGAGGGACACGACACGATGTCCAGCCCTCTCGGCCGCAGCCCGAGCGACTCCAGGATCTGCGTGCCGACCTTGACCTCCTCGACCGGTGGTGCGGAGAGCGAGACACGGATGGTGTCGCCGATGCCCTCCGCGAGCAGGGCCCCGAACGCGACCGCGGACTTGACGGTGCCCTGGAAACGTGGGCCCGCCTCGGTGACGCCGAGGTGCAGCGGGTAGTCGCACCGGGCGGCGAGCCTGCGGTACGCCTCGATCATCACCACCGGGTCGTGGTGCTTCACCGAGATCTTCAGATCGGTGTAGCCGTGTTCCTCGAACAACGAACACTCCCACAGTGCCGACTCGACCAGCGCCTCCGGCGTGACGCCGCCGTGCTTGCGCAGCAACCGCCTGTCCAGGGACCCGGCGTTCACGCCGATCCGGATCGGGACGCCCGCGTCCTTGGCCGCACGGGCGATCGCGCCGACCTGGTCGTCGAACTGGCGGATGTTCCCGGGATTGACCCGTACCGCGGCGCAGCCGGCGTCGATCGCGGCGAACACGTACTTCGGCTGGAAGTGGATGTCGGCGATCACCGGGATGCCCGACTTGCGGGCGATCGCGGGCAGCGCCGCCGCGTCGTCCGCCGACGGCACGGCGACCCGCACGATCTCGCAGCCCGCCGCGGTGAGCTCGGCGATCTGCTGCAACGTGGCGTCGACGTCGGCGGTGGGCGTGGTGGTCATCGACTGCACCGAAACCGGCGCGGCGCCGCCGACGGGCACCGTGCCGACCATGATCTGGCGGGAGGACCGCCGTGTGGCCACCGAGAGCGGGACCTCGTCCCTGCGCGGCGAGGGCATGCCCAGATCGACGGTCGTCACTGTTCCTCCCCTGAGTGAACCGGCCAGGTGCCGGAGTCGTCGATGCCGCCCGGCGCCGCGTCGAGGCCGGCCAGCAGTTCCACCACGACCCGGGTGACGTTCTGCGCGGTCAGCCCGCAGGCGGCGAGCACCTCGGCCCGTGAGCCGTGGTCCAGGAACCGCCTCGGGAGGCCGAACTCCCGTAAGGGGGTGCGCACGTCGGCGTCCCGCAACGCCTGCGCGATCGCCGAGCCGACGCCCCCCGCGCGGCTGTTGTCCTCGACCGTGACCGCCAGCCGGTGGCGGCGGGCCAGGTCGGCGAGCGCCGGGTTGACCGGGGTGACCCATCGCGGGTCCACCACCGTCACCCCGATGCCCCGGGCCCGGGCCCCGTCCGCGACGGCGAGCGCGAGTCCGGCCAACGCGCCCACCGCGACGATCAGCACGTCCAGCGGGCCGGAACGGCGCAGCACGTCGAGCCCGTTGAACGTGGCGACGGCAGGAAGGTCCGCACCGGCGGGGCCCTTGGGGAACCGCAGCAGGGTCGGGCCCTCCTCCCACGCCACCGCCTCGGCCAGCAGGTCGGCCAGCCTGGTGCCGTCCCGTGGCGCAGCGATCCGCAGCCCCGGCACCACCTGCAGCACCGACAGGTCCCACATGCCGTTGTGGCTCGGACCGTCGTCACCGGTCACCCCGGACCGGTCGAGGACGAACGTCACCGGCCGGCGGTGCAGTGCGACGTCCATGAGCAGCTGGTCGAACGCGCGGTTGACGAACGTGGAGTAGATCGCCACCACCGGGTGCACGCCGCCCATGGACAGGCCGGCGGCCATCGTGACCGCGTGCTGTTCGGCGATGCCGACGTCGACCACCCGGTGCGGGAACCTGCGCTGCATCGGCAGGAGTCCGGCCGGCTCGGCCATGGCCGCCGTGATCGCCACCAGGTCGTCGCGACCCTCGGCCAGTTCGGCCAGCTTCTCGCCGAACACCGAGGTGAACGAGGGGGGTGACGCCTGTAACGCCTGCCCGGTGCCCGGGTCCATCGGTTTGACGGCGTGGCCGAGGTCGAGGTCGTTGGCCTCGGTGTGCCGGTACCCCCTGCCCTTGGCGGTGATCGCATGCACCACCACCGGCCCGCCCAGGGCGATCGCGCGGCGCAGGCAGTCCTGGACCGCGAAGAGGTCGTGTCCGTCGACGGGGCCGAGGTAGCCGAGCCCGAGTTGTTCGAACACGCCCGGCCCGCGCCCGGCCCGCAGGTCGGCCAGGTGCGCGGCGAGTCCGCCGACGGTCGGAGCGTAGGAGCGCTGGTTGTCGTTGAGCACGATGACGAGCGGCCTCTTCGGCCCGCCCGCGATGTTGTTGAGCGCCTCCCAGGCCATGCCGCCGGTCATCGCGCCGTCGCCGATGACCGCGACGGTCGCCCGGTCACACCGGCCGAGGTGGGCGTCCGCCCTGGCCAGCCCGTCCGCGTAGGACAGCGCGGTGGACGCGTGCGAGTTCTCCACCAGGTCGTGCTCGGACTCCTTCCGGCTCGGGTAGCCGGAGACTCCGCCGGACTTGCGCAGCCGGTCGAATCCGGCCCGGCGACCCGTCAGGATCTTGTGGACGTAGGACTGGTGCCCGGTGTCCCACACCAACCGGTCCCGCGGGGACTCGAACACCATGTGCAACGCCATGGTCAGCTCGACCACACCCAGGTTGGGTCCCAGATGTCCCCCGGTCGCGGAGACCCGCTCGATCAGGAACGCGCGGATCTCCCCGGCGAGGTCGCGGAGCTCTCCGGCGGTCAGCTCACGCAGCCGCGTCGGGTCGTGCACGGTTTCCAGCAGCGCCATGGCGAACAGGTCTCCTCACCGGGGTCGGTAGGCGGCCTCGGCCGCTGTCTCCGTCAGTTCGGGCCGACCGCCCGGCGCGACACCGGTCCGGCCGGCCGGACCGCGGCGGCCGCGCGCGGTCACGGCGCGTCCGCCGCTCCGGTCAGCCGCGCGGGCGGGGAGAACACGATGTCCTCGGTCGCGACCCGTGCCACGGAGGTGTCCGCGTACCCCAGTTCGGCGAGCCGGTCGAGCAGTTCGTCGACGAGGATCTCCGGCGCGCTCGCCCCGGCGCTCACGCCGACCGTGCGGACGCCGTCCAGCCACGCGGGGTCGAAGCGGGTCACGTCCGGCACCAGTTCGGCCCGGCCGCCGAGCCTGCGCGCCACCTCGACCATCCGGATCGAGTTGCTGGAGTTGGTCGAACCGACCACCAGCACCAGCTCGCACCGGTCCACGATGGCCCTGATGCCGTCCTGGCGGTTCTGGCTTGCGTAGCAGATGTCGTCGGTGGCGGGTCCGCGCAGGTCGGTGAACCTGCGCTGGAGCACGGCGATGATGTCCTTCGTCTCGTCCACCGAGAGCGTGGTCTGGGTGAGGTAGGCGACCGGTGCGTCCGGGGGAAGGTCCAGAGCCTCCGCGTCGGCCACCGTCTCGACGACGACCGTCTGCTCGGGAGCGTGCCCGTAGGTGCCCTCGACCTCCTCGTGGTCCGCGTGCCCGATCAGCAGCAGCGTCCGCCCGTCGCGGGCGAACCGCCGGGCCTCCTGGTGCACCTTGGCCACCAGGGGGCAGGTCGCGTCGAGCACGTCCAGGCCGCGGGCGTCCGCGTTCTGCCGCACCTGCGGGGAGACACCGTGCGCGGAGAAGACACACACCGCGCCCTCCGGCACCTCCAGCTCGGAGTCGACGAACCGGACACCCCGGCGCTGGAACTCGCGCACCACGTAGTGGTTGTGCACGATCTCCTTGCGGACGTAGACCGGCGCTCCGTGCTGCTCCAGTGCGAGGTCGATGATGGCTATCGCCCGGCGCACCCCGGCGCACAAACTCCGCGGCTCGGCCAGCAGCACCTGCTTACCGCCACTCATTCCCACTCCGTTCCGTCCGTGACGTCCGAGCTCGGGAAGACTTCTCTGCCGTTGGGTGCCGGCTAATCGCCGGACTCGAATTCGGCCCCGGTGCCGCCCAGCGGCCACCACTCCGCAGAGCAGTCTAATCCAGACCTCGCACCGTTATCTTTGGGGTTTTTCCTAAAGTCGAAGACGGTCGAGAGGTGTCGTTGACACGACCAGGGCCGCCCTCCAGGATGGAGTCCGATGGCTGCCACTTGATTTCGAGACGACTCAATATCCGAGTCGTGCGGGCGGCTCTCCATTTTGAACCGCGTGTGCGCCGAAATCGCGGCGAGCGCAGGGCGACCACCACAGCAGGCCGATCGCCAACGTCGTCGGCATCCGGGCTCTGGAGGAGTGACCGTGTCAAATCTGGATGAACTTTCCACCTCGCCTCGAACGGCGCCGGAGCCTCAGGACGAGGTGAAAATAGTCGGCCAGTACTACGACGACAAAACGGCCAGGCTTGTGCGGAAATACGGGCCTGGACCCCGGATTCACTATCATGTAGGCCACTACCCGTCCTCCCGGACGCCGCTTGACGTCCACGACGCGACGCCGGACGCCATCCGTCGCAGCATTCGGCTGCACCAAGAGGGTCTGCTGCGCTACGCGGCCAAGATCTGGGGTGCCGAACACCGGCTCTCGGGGCGGATCCTGGACGTCGGCTGCGGTCTCGGCGGGGGTTCGCTCTTCTGGGCGCAGGAATACGGCGCCGACGTCACCGCGGTCACCAACGCGCCGGAACACGCGCCGATCGTCGAGGGTTTCGCGCGCGAGTGCGGGGTGGACGGGCGGGTCCGGGCGCTGGTCTGCGACGCGATGCACCTCCCCGCGGACGGCGGCCCCTACGACGCGGCGGTGGCGATCGAGAGCAGCGGCTACTTCGACCGCCCCCGGTGGTTCGAGCGGCTGGCGCGCGCGCTCCGTCCGGGCGGGAGCGTGTGCATCGAGGAGGTGTTCATCACCCGCCCGCACGGCGCCGATGTGTGGGCCGAGTACTTCTACACGAAACCGGCAACGGTGCGCGACTACGCGGAGGCCGCGCAGGCCGCGGGTTTCGAACTGGTCGACGACGTCGACGCCACCTCGGAGACCGCGCCGTTCTGGGAGGAGAGCACCGCCTGGACGAAGGCGGTCCTGGAGACGGACAGCGGCCTTTCGGCAGTCGAGCGCCGGCAGCTGAGGATATCGCTGATGGCGAACCAGGCACTCGGCGCCGAATGGCGGGCGGGCGGCCTGCGGCTGGGCTTCCTGCGCTTCGAGCTGAAGTGAGCTGACCGCCTGACGGCCTGCGCGGCCGGTCGGCGGATCACAGGCGCTCGGCCGGCGTTGCCCGGCCGGGCGCGGCGGGTTTCCGCCCGCCTTTCGACAGAGGTACGGCCGGACCGGTGCCGGCCCGTGCGATCCTCACCACGACACGGAGTTCCTCATGACGCTCAAGCAGTCTCCCGCTCCCAGCGACGTCCGCACCGTGTACGACGGTTTCGGTCGGATCTACGGTTCCGCGTGGGGCCGCAACATCCACTACGGCTACTGGGAGAACGACGCCGACGACAGCTCCGTCGAGGTGGCCACCGACCGCCTGACCGACCTGATGATCACGGGCCTCGCCGCGCAGCCCGGCCAGCGGGTCCTGGACATCGGCTGCGGTGTCGGCCACCCCGCGCGGCGGCTGGTCCGCGCCTGTGACGTGGACGTGGTGGGCATCACCGTCAGCCACATCCAGGTGGCGGAGGCCACGGAACTCACGGCCGAGGCCGGCCTCGCCGACCGGGCCACGTTCCAGTTCGCCGACGCGATGGACCTGCCCTTCCCCGACGGCTCGTTCGACGCGGCCTGGGCCTTCGAGTCGATGTGGCACATGCCCGACCGTGGCCAGGTGCTCTCCGAGACCGCGCGCGTCCTGCGTCCCGGCGGGCGCCTCGCCATCGCCGATGTCATCCAGCGCGACCCGGTCAGCCCCGAGGGGCGCGTGGTCCTGGACCACATCTGCGAGAACTACGCGGTCCGCTCCCTGGGCACGGTGGACGAGTACCGGGTGGCCCTGGCCGAGAACGGTTTCGTCGACGTGGAGATCCGCGACATCACCGACAACGTCATCCGCACCCTCGGTCTCATGGCCGACGCGTTCGAGACCGTCCGCGACAAGCTGTCCGATCTGGTCGGTGCGGAACAGGCCGACTCGCTCATCGACTTCGTGCGCAGGTTCGGATCCATTCCGGAGAGCGGCTACCTCTTCCTGACCGCGGTCCGCGCCTGACCGAAGGCGCCACACCCCGTCCTTCCCGACACCGAAGGGCACCGTCGAGTTCCGGTGAGGCTGTCGGCCGCCGACCGCGGCCGGCAGCCTCCTCGATGTGCGGGCCTGCCACCGGGTCCCACAAGCCGAAACGGCCCGCCAGGTGAACCGGCGGGCCGTCACTGCACGCGGATCAGGTGAGTTCCGCGGGGGCCAACGTGTCGCTGAGACCTCCCGAAGGACGCCCGGACGCCCGTCCCTGCTGCCTGACCCGCAGCTCGCTCAGCGCCCGCAGCGGAAACACCGGCCGGTGAGGTGGCGGCGCCCCCGGTGCCAGAGCCAGACCCGGCATCCGGTCGGCGACGGCCTCGATCGCGACCTCCAGTTCCATGCGCGCGAATCCGGCTCCGAGGCAGAAGTGGATGCCGTGCCCGAACGCGAGATGCGCGGCGGACCCGCTGCCCGGACTGAACCCGGCCGGACACGCGTGGGCGCGACGGTCCCGGCCGGCCGCTCCGTACAGCAGCAGGAGCCGGCTCCCCGCGGCCAGGTGGACGTCGCCGACCACCACGTCGTGGAGCGCCGTGCGGTACATGCCCGCCAGGGGACTGTCGAACCGCAGCCCCTCCTCGACGAGGTCCCGCGTGGCGATCGTGCCGTCGACCACCGCGGCCCAGCCGCCGGGTGACCGGAGCTGCTGGTAGACGATCGTGCCGAGCGCCTCCGCACAGGTCATGTGTCCGGCGAAGATCAGCGTGGGGACCTGGACGGCCACCTCGTCGGCGGTGAGCGTGTTGCCCGCCCTGCCGTCGTGGAGCAGTTCGCTGATCAGGTCGTCCTGCGGCGCGGCGAGCCGCTCCTGCACGAGCGACCGGGCGAACGCTCCGAACTCCATCAGGCCACGGGCGTATGCACGCAGCCAGTCGGGATCGGTGTAGCTCTGCAGCATCATGAGTTCGATGCGCTGCTCGGACCAGGTCCGGCAGCGGTCGACGTACTCGTCCGGGATCCCGAGGCGCCGGCAGATCACCTCCAGCGAGTACGGAACGGCGAACTCCGTGATGAAGTCGAACTCCGCCGAGGCCGCGGTCCGCCCGGCGAGGCCGGCGGCGATCGCCCGGACCGTCGGTGCGAACGCCCTGACCCTGGCGGGCGTGAACCCGATGTTGAGCACTTCCCTGATCCTGGAGTGCTCGGGAGGGTCGAGCGAGCCGACGGCCAGCGCACCGGCACCGCGCCACGTCCGGAGCATCCGACTCACATCCTCGGGCAACTCGACCGAGGAACGGGGGTTGTGGTCGCGAGCCGAGAAGTTACGGTCGTCCCGCAGCACGGCGACCATGTCCTCGCGCCGGGTGACACACCACGCGTCGAGCAGCGGCGCGTAGAACACCGGCTCCGTCTCCACGATGTCGGCCAGAAATGAATACGGGTCGTCGCGATGTGCGCCGTACGGGTCGAACGGCCTGCCTTCATGTAATTGCTCAGAATCGACTGACACAGGCATTCCGCCTCTCAACCTTTCGGTGAACAATTCCCGGCGGTGATCGGTCGCGTTCGGCCCTGGTGCCGCCCGGCGGCCACCACTCCGCAGGGTAGTCTAATCCAGACCCTGCGCCGTGTTCTTTGGGGTTTTTCCTAAAGTCGAAGCCGCTCACCCTGCGTCGTTGACACGGCAGGGGAGGTCGTTCAGGATGGCGGTCGGAACGCTCAGGCACATTCCATCGAGCGGCATATCCAGCACGATGATTTCCAGTGGTGCAATTCGCGAACCCCATGCGCGTCGGTTCTGACCAGTAATCGGGACGGCGTGCGACCGGAGGAAAATCTCGATGAGCGCACTCGACACCTCGTCGGCCGGGGTTCGTACCTCCCCGTCGCCGAGGACGGTGCGGGCCACGGTATGGCCCGTCATCCGGCAGCAGGTCTCCGCCCTGGAGCCGACCCTGGCCCGGATCTGCTCCTACCACCTCGGCTTCGCCGACGAACACGGTGCCCCCAGCAGCGCCCCGAGCGGCAAGCTGACCCGCTCCGCCCTCATGATGGCGGCGGCGGACGGAGTCGGCCTGCGGCCGGCGGACGTGCGCAGCCACGCGGCGGCACTGGAGCTGCTGCACAACTCGACCCTGATCCACGACGACATCATCGACGCGGACGAGTCGCGTCGCGGCCGGCCGGCCGCGTGGAAGGTGTTCGGCATCGGTGCGGCCGTGCTGGCCGGTGACGCGTTGCAGGCCCTCGGCCTGCGGATGGTCGTCGACGACACCGGCCCCGGCCGGGCGGAGATCTCCGGCGCGTTCGCCGAAGCCCTCGCTCTCGTGCTCGCCGGCCAGGCCCGCGAGCTCACCGTCCGGCTGGGTCCGGGCACCGGCGTCGCGGAGTACGACCGGATCGTGACGGAGAAGACGTCCGCGCTCCTGGAGTGCGCACTGGTGACGCCCGCCCTGCGGGCGGGCAGCCCGGAACGCGTCCTGAACGCCCTGCGCGGCGCGGGGCGGCATCTGGGCCTCGCCTTCCAGATCCTCAACGACGTCGAGGACATCTGGGGCGACCCCGCGGTCACCGGCAAGCCCGTCCGGAGCGACATCGCGCGGCGCAACCCGAGTTTTCCCGTACTGGCCGCGCTGTCCGCCGGCCATCCGGCAGCCGACCTACTGCACCGGCTGTGGCACGCCGACGGCACCACGCCGGCGCACCTGCAGGAGATGGCCGACCTCGTCACGGAATCCGGCGGCCGGCACGCCGCCGAGCAGGTGTCCCGCACCCACCTGGACTCGGCTCTGGAACACCTCGCACGAGCCGAGCTGTCCCCGGCCGCGACCAGCGAACTGACCGCGCTGTTCGACCGCATCGTCCATCGCACACCATGACCCGACCGACCTGCCGCCGGCCGGCGGGTCCGCCCTCCTCATTCCCCGACGGACACCGCAGCGACGGCTCCCGTACGTCGTGATCGTCTTCGAGATGGTGGTCCGAACCCCGATTCCGGCGGAGGCCGTCAGTGAGTACCCCAGCCCAACTGCCCTTCGAGCAGACGCATGTGCTGCACCTCGCGCCAGGGCTGCGCACGCTCCAGTCCCAGGGCGCGATCCATCGCGTTCGTACCGCCGAAGGCGACGAGGCATGGCTGGTCACCGCGCACGCCCGGGTGCGGCAGCTGCTCGACGACGACCGGCTCAGCCGCTCGAACCCCGACCCGCGGGCAGCGGCCAAGGACAGCGGGTCGGCGCTTCTCGCCGGCCTGCTGGGCGGCTTCGCCACCGACCACGCCCGGCTGCGTGCGCTGCTCGAACCGCACTTCGCACCCGAGCGGATGCTGGCGCTGCGCCCCTACGTCGAGAAACTGACCGGGCAGCTCCTGGACGCGGTGGCCGGGCAGCAGCCACCCGTGGACCTGCGGCAGGCGTTGGCGCTGTCGCTGCCGATTCAGGTGATGTGCGAGTGGCTGGGCGTCCCCCAGGAGGACAAGGACCGGTTCGGCGGCTGGACCCAGGACGCCGCCAACGTCGGGGACCCGGACAGGTCCCGACAGGGGCTGGGCGAGCTGTTCGCCTACTGCAGGCGGCTCGTCGCCGACAAACGGCAGAATCCGGGCGACGACGTGATCTCCAGGATCTGCGCGACCGAGGGGATCGAGGACAACGAGGTCCTCGGGCTGACGGCGCTGTTGCTGTTCGGCGGTTACGAGACGACCGTGGCCCGGATCGGCACCTGCGTGACGCTGCTGCTGTCCGACCCCGCACAGTGGCAGGCGCTGGTGGACGACCCGAGCCTGGTCCCCGGCGCGGTCGAGGAAACCCTGCGGATGTCCATGCCGAACCCGCACAACGGCGGTATGCCCCGTTACGCGCTGACGGACTTCGAGATCGACGGGGTCACCGTCCGGACCGGCGATCTGGTGCTGCTCAACATCATCGCGGCCAACCACGACGAGACGGTCTTCACCGACGCCGGCCGGCTCGACGTCAGGCGCGACACCACGGACAGCCTCGTGTTCGGGCACGGCGCGTACCACTGCGTGGGCGCGACGCTGGCCCGGATGCAGCTCCAGGTGGTGATCGGCCAACTCGTCGCACGCTTCCCGACCCTGCGTCCGGCCGTCGGTGTCGAGGAGCTGAGTCTGCGCCACGACACGCTGATCGGCGGGTTGGTCCACCTCCCGGTGACTTGGTGATCGGATCCTGATGCTGCACAAGATATCCACAGACGTCGTCACGAAGAGCCCCCACCCGGTCCGGGCCTACCTGCTGTTGATGCGCCTGGACAGGCCCACGGGCTACGTCCTCTACCTGCTTCCAGGGCTGTGGGCCGCCGTCCTCGCCTCCGGTCGACGACCCGACCTCCTGGCGGTGGTGGTGCTCGCCGTCGCCGCGGTGCTGGTGCGCGGCGCCGCCTGCGCGGTCAACGACGCGGTGGACCGGGACGTCGACGCCCGAGTCGCCCGCACCGTGACGCGCCCGGTCGCGTCGGGGACGATCAGCGTCGGGAACGCACTCCTGTTCGCCGCCGCACAGGGCCTGGTCGCCCTGCTGGTCCTGGCGGTCCTGAACGTGCAGACGGTTCTGGTCGCCGCGGCCTCGTACCCGTTGATCGTCGCGTACCCCTTCATGAAACGCGTCTTCTTCTGGCCCTCGGCCTTCCTCGCGCTGGTCATGAGCGTCTACGTGCTGATCGGCTGGACGGCGGCGACCGGGAGCCTCCACTACCCCCTGGCGGTGTACGGCCTGTACGCCTGCGGGGCCTTCTGGACCCTGATCCACGACGCGATCTACTCCCATCAGGACAAGGAGTACGACCGGCACATCGGTGTCAAGTCCTCCGCGCTGCTGTTCGGCAAGGCCACCAAGGCATGGCTTGCGGTCTTCCTCGCGCTCAGCGTCGGCGGCGTGTGGTGGGCCGGTTCCCGAATGTCCATGGGGTGGGCGTTCTACCTGATCGTCGTGGCCGCGGGAGTCTTCCTGTCCACCCTGCTCGTCCGCGTGGACCTGGATGATCCGACATCGTGCTGGGACACCTTCGTCGCCAACACCTACTACGGCTGGATCCTCCTCGCGGGCGTGCTGGCGGGGCAGTTCACATGAACGAGGAGCTGTGTGTGTCAGATTCGATGTGGCAGGGCGGCGGCGTCGACCTGGACGCCTACCTGACCCGTGTCGGTTACCGGGGCGACGTGGCCGCGGACCTCGCCACGCTGCGGGGCCTGCACGCCGCCCACGTCGACGCGATCGCCTTCGACAACCTCGACGCGCTGCTCGGGGGCACCGCGGTGCCGCTTGACCTGGACAGCGTCCAGGACAAGATCGTGCGGCGGGGCCGCGGCGGCTGGTGCCTGGAACAGGTCGTCCTGATGGCGGCGGTGCTGGACCGGATCGGCTTCACGTTCTCGGCGCTCGCGGGACGAACCCGGATCCGCACCGGGAACAGGTTCGGTCCCGCGCTCCACGTCGCCCTGTGCGTGGAACTCGACGACGAACCCTGGCTCTTCGACGTGAGTTTCGGTGCGTACGGGCCGCACGCCCCCATCCGTCTCGCCGAGAACGCGCGACTGGAGGGTGACTGGCCCTTCGACCTGGTGCGGGAACCGAACGGTGAACACGTGCTGCGGTTCCTGCGGCCCGAAGGGCCGGCGGAGCTCTACGGTTTCACCACCGACGCGCGCTATCCGTCGGACTTCGAACTCCTCAACCACTTCTGCCTCACGCACCCGCGCTCGCCGTTCAACCACCGGATGGTCCTCCAGCGCACCCGGCCCGACGTGCGGTACCTCCTCGCCGGCGACACCCTCACGGAAATACGTCCCGCGGAGCCGGCGACCACCAGGGAACTGGACAGGGACGAACTGCTCGCCGCGCCCGCGGAGATCTTCGGAATCACCCTGGAGCCGGGCGACGTCCAAGCGCTCTCGAAGATCCTGGACGGTCCCTGATGCGTACCCTGCTGCTGGACAACTACGACTCGTACACCTTCAACCTGTACCAGCTGATCGCCGGCATCAACGGCCAGGAGCCGGTCGTCATGGTCAACGACGACCCGGTGCTGTCCGGCCTGCGGCTGGAGGACTTCGACAACATCGTGGTCTCACCCGGCCCCGGACGACCGCAGAACCCCCGCGACGCCGGTCTCGTCGGCGACCTGCTGCGCCGCACCACCCTGCCCGTGCTGGGCGTCTGCTTCGGACATCAGCTGATCGCGCACCTGGCCGGGGCGGAGGTGGCCGCCGCGCCCGAACCGAGACACGGGCACCTCGCCAAGGTCACCCACGAGGGAGACCCGCTGTTCGCCGGGGTCCCGCGGGAGTTCGTCGCGGTCCGCTACCACTCGCTGTGCGTGCGGGAACCGCTCCCCGAGGAACTCGTCGCCACCGCGTGGGCGGACGACGGTGTGCTCATGGCGCTGCGTCACCGCGATCTGCCGCAGTGGGGCGTGCAGTTCCACCCCGAGTCGATCGCCTCCCAGCACGGGCGGGAGATCCTGCGGAACTTCGCCGACCTGACCCGCCGGACGCGGCACGGACAACGACCGTCCGTCACCCTCACCGACGTCACCACCGACCCCGCGCTCTTCGACGACACGCCCGGCGCGGCCGGGGGACTGGGGATCATCAGCACGGTCGTGCCGACCGCCGCCGATGCCGAGGCCGTGTTCCTCGAACTCCTCGACGACGCCCCGTACTGCTTCTGGCTGGACAGCAGCCGGGTGGAGAAGGGCCTGTCGCGGTTCTCGTTCCTCGGCGACACCTCGGGCCCGCTCAGCGAGGTCCTGACCTACCGCACCGGCAGCGGCGCCGTGGAAGTACGCGACGCGCACGGCGTCCGCCTCGTCAGCGGCAGCGTGTTCGACGTCCTCGACCAGCGGCTGCGCGCACGGCGCGTCCCCGACACGGACCTGCCGTTCGACCTGACCGGCGGCTACGTCGGCTACTTCGGCTACGAACTCAAGGCCGAGTGCGGGTCCACGGCCCGCCACACCGCCGAGACCCCGGACGCCGTCTGGATGTTCGCCGACCGCGTCGTCGCCGTCGACCACCAGGAGGGCCTGACCTACCTGGTGGCCGTCCACGACGAGCGGACCCGGAACGACGCGCAGGAGTGGGTGGACCGGACGGCCGCCCTCCTGACGGCCCTGAACCCGGCCGACGCCGAACCGCCGGACGACCCCGCCGGGGGCCCTCCCGCGCAGGCCGAGGCGCACCTCCGCCGCGACCGCGGCCAGTACCTGGCCGACATCGCGGAGTGCCGGCGGCAGCTGAACCGCGGCGAGAGCTACGAGATCTGCCTGACCAACAAGATGCACCTGCCGTTCCACGACGACGACACCTCCTTCTACCTGAGGCTGCGCCGGGCGAACCCCGCACCGTACGCCGCGCTCCTGCGCCTCGGCGACGTCACGGTCTTCAGCTCCTCACCGGAACGGTTCCTGCGGATCGAGAGAGACCGCACGGTCACCAGCAAGCCGATCAAGGGCACCGCCCCTCGCGACGCCGACCCCGTGCGCGACGCCGAACTGGCCGCCACTCTCGCCTCCAGCGCCAAGACACGGGCCGAGAACCTGATGATCGTCGACCTGCTCCGCAACGACCTGGGCCGGGTCTGCGAGGTGGGCAGCATCGAGGTCGACCCGTACCTGGCCGTCGAGAGCTACGAGACCGTGCACCAACTGGTCTCCACGGTCCGCGGACGGCTCGCCGACGGGGTGAGCGCGATCGGCTGCGCCCGGCAGTGCTTCCCGGGCGGCTCGATGACCGGAGCGCCGAAGCTGCGCACCATGGAGATCATCGACGGCCTGGAGACGGAGGCCCGGGGTGTCTACTCCGGTGCCCTCGGCTACTTCGGTCTCTCCGGCGGCACCGACCTGAACATCGTGATCCGCACCGCGGTCCGTGTCGGTGACCGGTTGACGATCGGCGCCGGCGGAGCGATCGTGCTCGACTCCGACCCGGACGACGAGTACGAGGAGATGCTGCTCAAGGCGGCGGCCTCGCTCCGCGCCTGGCGCGCGCCGACCGTGTCGCACCTGAGCGGTCCCCGGCGATGAACACCGTGGCGGGCACAGCGACGGGGACGGCGCCGGGCCAGGGCGTCCGCCGGTGGTGGGACGCCGAAGGCGGATGGGCGCCGGCCGACGCCGCCGGGACGGTCCTGGTCGCCGACTCCTGGCTCGTGGACGAGGGACGGGTACGGGGACTCGACCGGCACGCCGCACGCTTCGGTGCGGCCTGCCTCCGGTTCCCCGGACCGGCAACGGACACCACGGACCGGTTCCTGCGTGCGGTCGCCGCGTCACTGCCCGCCCGGGGCCGATGGTTTCCTCGCGTCGAACTCGTGCAGACCGGGCCGGGAACACGGCTGCGGATGTGGCTGCGTCCCGCGCCACCGCGCACCGCGACCGTCCGGCTGTGGACCGCGCCGGGACCCGACCGACGACGGCTGCCGGCCGTCAAGGGCGCCGACCTCGACCACCTGGCCGCCCTCCGCGCCGCCGCGGTCGCGGCGGGAGCCGACGAGGCACTGCTGGTCTCGCCGGAAGGCCACGTGCTCGAAGGGGCGACCACGAGCGTCGTCTGGTGGCGGGACGACACGCTGTGCGGGCCACCGCCCGGTCCCGGACTGCTTCCCGGGATCACCCGCGCCCTGCTCGGCGAACTCGCCGGCACGGCGGGCCACCAGGTCGTCACCGAGCGGGCCACCGCCGCGGATCTCGCCGGCGTACCCGTCTGGACGCTGAACGCCCTGCACGGCATCAGGCCCGTCACCGAGGGCCTGGGCCGGTTCCAGGACACCGACGTCGCGACGGCCGAACACTGGCAGTCGCGCCTGGCCGCGCTCGCCGTCCCGGCAGCCGCCGCCCTGATTCCCGTGGTGAACCCATGAGGGAGGTTTCCCGATGACCGCGGCACGTGAAGAGCCCGCCTACGAGCGCGACCTGCTGGTGCAGCTGACGCGCCGCTGGGGGAAGCGGGTGGCCGTCAAGAAGGACGAGCTCGACCTCGACGGCCACTTCGACACGGCGCTGCCGGACTTCCCCGAACGCCTCGTCCCGGTACTGTTCCTGCCGGGTGCCGACCGGCTCGACCGGGAGGCCCGCGAACGCATCCTGTCCGCCGCGTGGATCTCCTACAACGCCAAGACCGCGGCCATCGAGGACGAGATCATCCTGCCGGCCTGCCGGCTCATGCTCCAGGAACGGATCCCCGTCCGCCGCGACGACGTCGCCGTCGACGCCCTGCACCAGACGATCATCGACGAGCACTACCACATCCTGATGTGCCACAACGCCGTCGGCGTCACCCGCAGGCGGCGCGACCTGGCGGACCTGAGATTCGCGCCGGACGTCTGGTCGGTCGTCCAGGGGCGGGACGCGGTCCGCGCCGGGCTGTCCGGGTTCGACCGCGACATCGTCGACATCGCGTTCTCCCTGGCCGCGGAGACCACCATCAGCGGGTTCCTCTCCGCACTCGCCACCGCCCAGGAGATCCAGCCGATGAACCGGATCACCACCGATCTGCACCGCCGGGACGAGGGCGGACACGCGGTCGTGTTCCGCGAGTTGTGCGGTTCGCTCTACCGCAACCTGGACGGCGCACAGCAGCGGATGTTCCGCGAAGCACTCGTCGACGGACTGACCGCGTTCCGCTCCGCGGACCTGGAACCCTGGGTGACCGTGGCGGCCCAGGGCGGCCTGGAGGTCGACGCCGGTCAGCTGGGCGAGTGGGCCGCGTCCCGTCCCGTACCCGCGCGGGACACCGGGCCCTTGCAGCTGCTGCTCGACGACCTGGGCATCAGCCACGACCTCGTCGAGACGGTCCGGCGCTGACCGCCCCGCACCGCCCAGCCACGAGAAGCGGACGGAGACCATGGTGACCCGCACCGGCGAAGCCGCCGCGCACTGGCGGACACTCGTCGCCCACCAGCGGCCGGAGTGGCCCAGCCCGGCCGAACTCGGTGACGTGGTGGACCACCTGGCCGCCCGGGCCCCCTTGGTCACCCCGGAGGAATGCGACCTGCTCACCGCACGACTCGCCCAGGCGGCGGACGGCAGAGCGTTCCTGTTCCAGGGGGGCGACTGCGCCGAACGTTTCGACCGCCTCTCGACGCAGGCGATCCACGGCAAACTGCGCCTCCTCCGGCAGGTGGCGGTGATCCTGGCGCACGCGTCGGCGGGGCCGGTGGTCACGGTGGGCCGGATCGCCGGACAGTACGCGAAGCCCCGGTCACGTCCGACCGAGACAGTCGACGGCCGCACCCTCCCCGTCTACCGCGGCGACGCGGTGAACGGCACCGGCTTCAGCCAGGCCGAACGGCGGCCGGACCCGGCCCGGCTCCTGCGGATGTACGACGCCTCACGCCACACCCTGGACGTCCTGCGGGACTTCACCCGCGACGGCCCCGACCTGCACCGGCTCCACGAGGAGAACCAGGACTTCGTCTGCCGCTCGCCCGCCGGTGAACGCTACGGAGCGCTCGCCGACCGCATCGGCCAGGCACTGTCCCGCGAGGACGCGCACGCCGGCGAACCGCCCGGCGGCACGGAGGTGTTCGCCAGCCACGAAGGACTGCTGCTCGACTACGAGGCCGCGCTGACCCGCCGTCACCCGCGCACCGGCCGACGGTACGCGGGGAGCGGCCACATGCTGTGGATCGGCGAACGCACCAGACAGCTCGACGGCGCCCACGTCGCCTACTTCGCGACCATCGACAACCCGATCGCGGTGAAGCTGGGCCCGGCCGGCACGCCCGCGCAGGCACTGGCCCTCATCGACCGCCTCGACCCCGATCGGCGGCCGGGCCGGCTGACGTTCATCGTGCGCATGGGAGCGCACCGGGTGCGGGACCTGCTGCCGGAACTCGTGGAGAAGGTCACCGCTTCCGGTGCGCCGGTGGTGTGGGTGTGCGATCCGATGCACGGCAACACCTTCGAGGCGCCCAGCGGACACAAGACCAGACGGTTCGACGACATCCTCGCCGAGATCGCCGGCTTCTTCGAGGTGCACCGGGCCCTGGGCACCCACCCGGGCGGCCTGCACGTGGAGCTGACCGGCGAGGACGTCACCGAGTGCGTCGGCGGAGGCTCAGGGCTGGGTTTCGACGATCTGCACCGCAGGTACGAGTCGGCGTGCGACCCGCGCCTCAACGGGGACCAGGCGCTCGACCTGGCCTTCCACGTCGCCGAGTTGCTCAGCCCCAAAGCGTCCGGCGCCGTGGCGCCGGACGCAGCGGTGAGTGCCGCGGTCTGGAGCGGACGTCAGTGATCGCTTCCTTCCCGCGCCGCCGTCCCTGGCCCGGCTGCCGCGGCCTGCCCCGTGAGTTCCCGCCTGGCGGCACGTGCCCTCGCCAGCACCTTGTCCCGGTAGGGATGCGCCGCGCCGAGGGCCGACGCCACCGCCACCGCCTCGTCCAACAGCGCCAGCCGCTGCTCGGGCAGCTCCCGCACCAGTGCCGACATGCTCGCCTCGACCAGCACGTACGCCAGCTTGGACCCGTACACCTCCGGCGCGACCTGCGTCAGCAGGCGGTAGATCCGCAACCCCTCGGTGCCGCGTACCACTCGACGGTTGGCACTGAGCAACTGGACCCTCGCCCGTACGACCATGTCCTGATCCAACGATCCCCCTCCGTTCCCTCACCCCCACCTGCACCCGTCCCACGACGAGACAGCACGACGAACGCGTCGGCACCCGGGAACGGGATGCCGACACGGACGCCGGAGAGTGGATGACGACGAGTCTCCGGCAGGCCGCCACCCCGGACAAGCCTGGACGGACGTGTGCTCGGTCCTACCGCGAACCACGTCCGAACAGGCATGATGGACCTGACACCCGCTCACGTCGGAAGGCAGCCGGTCAGCGCACTGACAGACAGTGCGCGCAGACACGTGATCGAGCGCGGAGTGTCAACTGCCGTGCCGGCGGCGCAACTCGCTCACGGTCGCGCCGAATTCGCGTTTCAGGGCTCTGCCCAGGTGTTTCACGTCGTGCACGCCCCACTTGGCCGCGATCGCGGCCGTGGAGATGCCGGACGAGGCCGGGGCCGCGAGGTCGCGACGGATCCGCAGGAGGCGTTCGTGCCGGACCCAAGCGGCGAACGTGAGGTCGCCGCCTTTGAAGAGGGAGTGGAGGTGACGGACCGAGATGCGGTGCAGGCGCGCGACGCGCTCCGCGCTGAGATGGGGATCGCTCAGGTGGGCCAGCACATAGGCCCGGATGCGGTCGACGAGACAACTGGTGACAGAGGTCCGCTCGGGACTCGTGTCGGCGAACGCCGCGAGCAGGAGCGCTATGAGAGCGTCGGCGAGATGCGCACGGGCCGCATCGCCCTGGACGCCGCCGTCGGCCGTGGACAGTGCGTGAGCGAGGAGCCCGCCGATCCCGTCCTGCACCGGGATGGGGTGCGCGGTGCGTTCGCTGAGGGAGTCCACGTGCCTGCCGAGACGTGCACGCGGAACGCACAGCACCGTCATGTCGATCGGGCCCGCACCGGCGAGCCGGTAGGGCCTGGTGTTGTCGCAGGCGAACACCTGGCCCGGCCTGACGGTCGCGCTCCGGTCGTCCTGGACCGCGGTGAGCGGACCGCGGTGCTGGAGGTTGAAGTGCATCCACTCCACGTCGCTCGAGGTGATGCTCCGACCGTCCCGAGTCACCGTGCCGGCGGTGGCGTTGATGTGGGCAATGGTCACGGGCCCCATGACCACGTGGTTGACCACCGCTTCGAAACCCGGAGGGCCCGCGTCGCCGACGCGCAGGGGCGCGAACAAGGCTGAGGCGACCGACTCGAACGCCTCCGTCCCTCGTAACCGGAACCCTGCGCAGTCTGTCATGACGCTCTGCCTCCTCGACTGCCAGCTTGGACGGGCCCCGGGTCGTGGAGCGCGCTGTGCACGAACTGGGGTGCCTCGGTGCACGTACTGGTGCCTGCGAGCCGCGGCTTGCTCCTACGGTCGTCGACAGCGGTGCACATGGCCGACTGTGCCGCGAACTCACCGTGTCGACAACTCAGTTCGTCGAAAGCCGGCCCCTCAGGCTGCGCCTTGCGCTGCGTCACACATGAAGGAGAAGCAATATGCGTCCTCGTTTCCTGACATCGGCCATGCTCGCGGCCCTGGCGACGGCGGGGCTCATGGTCAGCGCCCCGCAAGCCCTGGCCGCCCCACAGGTGCCCCATGCGCCGGCCTCGGCGTCCACGTACAACCTCACGACCGTCATCGACCAGTGGACCCACTGGAGCCCGGACGCGAACACCTCGTCCCATGCGGGCACCCTTTACCGCGGCACCAGCTACTTCTACTGCTGGACGTACGGCGCCACCTACTCCAACAACGGCCACACGGACAACGTGTGGCTCCTGACCGACGACGACACCGGGAACCGGGGCGTCTACGTGAGCGACGTCAACCTCGACCTCTGGGGCTGGCAGCACGACCAGCAGGTCCTGCCGCAGTGCTGAGACCCCTGTGCCACGACCGGCCATGACATAGCCGGCCCGTCCGGAATCGATCCGTCCCTCGCCGCCCGCTTCCCGGGCGGCGAGGGACGTTGACGTGTGCCGCCGGCCGATCGGGAGGCCGCCGGGAGCGGCGCGCCCTTCGGCCGGTCCCGCGTGCTCACCGGCCGGACTGTGACACGGCCAGCTGGTCCTTGACCCAGGGATCGAACACCGCCAGCCGATGGGCCGCCGAAGGGTAGAACGTCGCCAGCTGATCAGCGATCCATGGATCCGTGGGCTGCCGTGCGGAGCCATCGCCCCTGACGCCCGCCGCGGCGCCGGTGACCGGACGATGCGCGCAGGCATGAGAGGTGACCGCCATGGCCGAGCCGCCTCCGGCCAGCACAGCGCCTCCGGCCAGCACAGCACAGACGGCTGCGCCGGTGATCCGTCGCGTCAACTTCATGCTCTTCTCCTCCTGGCTCGGTCCGGCTTGCGCGCTCACCCCTGCGAGGTGAGCCGCACCGCGATCCGGAAGCATTTGTTCCGGTTGGTGTGTCTACCCCTGCGGGCTCCGCGCACACCTCTGCCCGCGAGGCGCATCCACTTCCGGGGTGGTTCGGGAAGGAAAGGCGAGGGTTCGGGCCGACGTGCCCGTTCGAGCGCCCGCCGACGCGAGGGATACGGGAGGCGGCGCGCTCCCGGGCCCCTGCGCGGCGGTGCACGGGGCCCGGTCCGGAAGCCTGGGGCACCGGGCCCGGCTCCGGACCGGGAACCAAACGGGAACGGAGACGGAGAAGGTGGCGGCTGACGGACAGCGGCGGGGTCCGGTGCCGCCGCCTCGTCGTTCCTGGACTCGTTCCAGCGACCCAGCGACCCAGCGACCGTTCGGGAGACTCGTATGCACCCCCTGTTGCGTATCAGTGAGGAAGTCGGTGACGCGCTGGCCGAGAACCGGCCCGTCGTCGCCCTGGAATCGACGGTGATCGCGCACGGCCTGCCGTATCCGCAGAACGTGGAGACGGCGCTCGCCATCGAGAAGGCGGTGCGGGACTCGGGCGCCGTGCCGGCGACCGTGGGGCTGGACGGCGGCCGGTTCACCGTGGGCATGTCGCCCGACGACATGGAGCGCTTCGCGGCCGGTACCGGTGTGCCGAAGGTGTCCAGCCGGGACGTCGGTGTGGTGCTGTCGGGCGGCGGGCTGGGGGCCACCACGGTGGCGTCGTCCCTCGTGGCCGCCGATCTCGCCGGCATCCCGTTCTTCTCCACGGCGGGGATCGGCGGCGTCCACCGGGGCGCGGGCGAGAGCTTCGACGTCTCCGCCGACCTGGTGCAGTTCACCCGGAGCAAGGTGGCCGTGGTGTGTGCCGGCGCCAAGAGCATCCTCGACCTGGGACTCACCCTGGAGTACCTGGAGACGCTCGGCGTACCGGTGATCGGCTACCGCTTCGACGACTTCCCCGCCTTCTACTGCCGCTCCAGCGGCCTGCGCGTGCCGCAGCGGCTCGACGACCCCGGTGACGTCGCGCGGGCGCTGCGGATGCACTGGGCGGCCGGTCTGCCGGGAGGCGCGCTGGTCACCGCGCCCATCAGCGAGGAGCACGCCCTGGACGGGGACCTGATGGAGGGGGTGATCCAGGAGGCGCTGCGCGCCGCCGAGCGGGACGGCGTACGCGGTCCCGCCGCCACCCCCTACCTGATGAAGGCCGTCTCGCGGGCCACGCAGGGGCGCTCCGCCGCCGCCAACCGCGAGGTCCTCATCAGCACCGCCCGGCTCGCCGGACACCTGGCCGTCGCCTACGCGGCCACCGCCGACGACCCGGCCACCGCCGTGCCCGCGGAAGGAGTCGCGGCATGACCTCCGTGTTCGTCTTCGACATCGACGGCACCCTGGCCGACACGCCCGCCGCCATCGCGGAACTGATCGGTGACGTGGTCCGCGACTTCGGCGCGCGTCCCGGCCGCCGGGAGGTGCTGGCGACCGTGGGCAAGCCCCTGGAGTCCTCCCTCGCGCGCCTGCTGGGCACCGGCGTGCACGACGCCGTGACCGCCGAGGCCGCGGCGCGCTACCGCAGCCGCTTCGCCGTGGACGTGCTCAGCCGCGGGCCGGAACTCCTGCTGCCCGGCGTGGCCGAGGGGCTGGAGCGGATGCGGGCGGCGGGGCACCCGCTCGGTGTCGCCACCTCCAAGATCCACGCCAGCGCGCACGCGCTGCTGGACGCCACCGGAATCCTCGACAAGTTCGACACCGTCGTCTGCCACGACATGGTCGGACGAGGCAAGCCGCACCCCGACATGGCGCTGCGGGTCCTGTCCGAACTGGGCGGCCGGCCCTCGCGCTCCTGGTACGTGGGCGACACCGTCACCGACGTGACGATGGCGCATGCCGCCGGGCTGCGGACGGTGGCGGTCACCTACGGCGTCGACACCGCCGAGGCCCTCACGTCCGCCGGCGCCGACCACGTGGTGGCCGACTTCGGCACGGTCACCGACCTGCTGCTGCGCACGGCGGCACCGTCCGCCGGGACCCGCACCGCGACCGGCACCGGACTGACCGGAGTCCGCTCATGACCCTCCGGAGCGAAGAGACCACCGTCCCCGCCGCCCCCGCGGCCCCCACCCGGTTCACCGGCCGTATGGCGGCCGCGCTGCTGGCCCTGTCCATCGCCCAGTTCCTGGTGGCGCTCGACTACTCGATCATCTACGTGGCACTGCCCAGCATCGGAACGGGACTGGGCCTGGCCCCGGAGCGGCTCCAGTGGGTCGTGTCGGCGTACGCCGTCTTCTTCGCCAGTTTCCTCGTCGTCGGCGGCCGAGCGGCGGACCTGACCGGCCCGCGCAGGCTCTTCCTCGGTGCGTTGGCGCTGTTCGGCCTGGGCTCCCTCGCCGCCGGTCTGGCCGGGGACCAGTGGCTGCTGATCGGCTCGCGCGCCGCCCAGGGCATCGGCGCGGCCGCCCTGACCCCGTCCATGCTGGCCCTGATCGGGGCCGCGTTCCCGGCCGGGAACGTACGCTCCCGGGCGCTGGCGATCTGGGGGGCGATCGGCGCGGTGGGGCTCGCGGCGGGGGTGCTGATCGGCGGAGTGCTCACCTCGGCACTGTCCTGGCGGTGGGTGTTCTTCGTGAACGTGCCGCTCATCCTGGTCACCGTCGCCCTCGCCCTGCGGGTGCTGCCGGCCGGCGCCCGCACCAGGGCTTCGGTCCGGGATCTCAACGTCCCCGGCGCGGCCCTGTTCACCGGGGCCGTCCTGTGCCTCGTGGCGGCGCTCACCCAGGCGGCGGTGGGCGGCTGGACCTCCGGGTCCTGCCTCGGGTGCCTGGCGGCGGCCGTCGCGCTGGCCGCGGCCTGGACGGCGTACGACCGGCGCCCGGCCACCACGCCCCTCATCCCGCGGCCACTGCTGCGGGTGCGCTCACTGGCGGGTGCGAGCGCGATGTCGGCGCTGTACATGGCGAGCGTGGGCGCCGAGTTCTTCCTGATCACCCTCTTCCTCCAGGACGTGTGGGGCTACGGCGCCCTCGAGGCGGGCATCGCCTTCCTGCCGCTGACGCTGAGCGTGGTGGCGGGCAACCTCGTCACCGGGAGGCTGGCGCAGCCCTGGGGCATCCGGCGCACCCTCGCCACCGGCTTCGCGGTCGGCGCGGCGGGCCTTGCCCTGCTCGGCATCGGCACGAACGGCTCGGGCTACTGGACCGCCGTACTGCCCGGCCTGCTGGTCAGCGGCCTCGGTCAGGGCATGGCCTTCGCCGGCATGTACATCGGGGGCACGAAGGACGTGCCGGACAGCGAGCAGGGCACCGCGTCGGCGGTGCTGACGACGACGCAGTACACGGGCGGGGCCATGGGCCTGGCGGTGCTGGTCCTCATGCTCGGTGACGCACCGGGCGACGCGGCGTTCGGCCGGGCCTACGCGCTCACCGCCGTACTCGCCCTGGTCGCCGCAGCGACCGCGCTGACGACGCTGACCACCCGCGCCGAGGACGGCGGGCCGAACGCCCGGGCCGAGGTCGCCGGGCCGGGCACCGGGGGCGGGCGATGACGCTGCCCAGGGTCATCGGTCCCGGCGCCGGCCCCCGCGCCGTCGTGGGCGGCACCGCCGTCTCGTTCCTGGTCACCGGGGACGACACGGCCGGCCGCTTCGGCCTCACCGAGCACCGGATCCCGCCCCGGGCCCCGGGGGCACCGCTGCACTTCCACAGCGAACTGACGGAGATGTTCTACGTGGCCGAGGGTGACGTCCTGCTCACGCTCGGCACGGACCGGCGGGTGGCGGCTCCCGGCACCTTCATGCTGGTGCCGCCCGGAACCACCCACGCCTTCGGCAACCCCGGCACCGACCCGGCCACCCTGCTGGTCATGTTCACCCCCGACGGGGGCCGGGAGAAGTACTTCCGCGAGCTGGGCGAGCTGCTCGACTCCTCGCCCGGGCCGACCCCGCAGATGCTGGAGGAACTGGCCCGCAGATTCGACCAGTTCCCGGCCTGAGAGCCACAACCGAACCGCGAAATGAGGAGAAGACCATGCCTGTCGTGACCGTGGACTGGTGGAAGGGCAACGACCGACAGAAACGAGCCGATCTCGTGCACGAGGTGACGGCCGCCGTGGCCCGGATCGCGGGATGCCCGACGGCCGCCGTGACCGTCCTGGTGAGGGACGTCGAGCAGGATCACTGGGGGAGCGGGGGCGTGCTCGCCGACACCCCGGCCGGGGCGCCCGCGGACCTCCCGCACCAGGAGGCCGGTGTCCACTGAAATGACCATGCGCATACGGTGGGTGGCCGACAGCAGCACGCTGTCGGCCACCCACCGTGTGCGTCCTCCTCGATCGCCCCGCCGGGACACGGCCGTCCGGTGCACGTGTCCGCGGGGGAGAGGTGCCGCGCGACCGGGGATCCGGCCGGCACACCCGGCCGAGGCCGAGGAGGCACCGGAAACGAGCGACGGCTACGCACCGTGACGGCCGTGCGGAAGTGCGGGGCGCGGCGCACCCACCCCGCCCGCACCGCGTGCGCCCCCTTCACCGTCCGGCGCGCCGTGGGGACCCCCGCCCGCCGCCACCGGTCGGCCGCCGTTCGCCTCCCGCGGCCCGCCGTACCCCCCGGCCTGCGCACGGGGCTTCGGGGATCCGCGAAAACCTGTCCGATATTTGACAGCGTGCCTCCTGGCGCGCCTGGCACGACCACCAACGCGCGCCACGCGGTCCACCGCATGGGTGAGAATGTCGGCATCTACGTCGGCCGCCCTGTGCCGTTCACCGCGGAACGTGAGGAAACGGGAAGCCGTCTCCGGTCCCTCGGTCCCTGCGGTCGCGGTGTCGTGGCAGCCGTCCAGGACCGAGGAGAGGACACGCGCCATGCGCCAGACAGGGCCCATCCGCTTCAGCATCCTCGGATCCCTGGAATGTTGGGACGGGGACGAACGCGTCCACGTCGGAGGACCCGTCAACGAGCGCGTCCTGGTGACGCTGCTCCTCGAACCGCAACGGGTGCTTCCCGTCCACCGGCTCATCGAGGCCGTCTGGGACCAGGACGCTCCCGCGACCGCCGCGCACCAGGTCCGCAAGGCCGTCGCCGAGCTGCGTCAGCGCATCCCCGACGGACGGACCCTCATCGCGACGGACGGACCCGGCTACCGGGCCGCCGTGACCCTCGAACAGCTCGACCTGCTCCAGTTCACCGACGCGCTGCAGCGGGCCCGCGACCACATCGCCGCCGGCCGGACCACGGAGGCCACGGCGCTGCTGAGGACGGCCCTCGCCCTGTGGCGTGGCCCGGTGCTGTCCGGCAGCGGCGGCGCTGTCGTGGACGCGGCCTCCGCCTCCCTGGAGGAACGTCGGACGACCGCGGTGGAGCAGCTCTTCGAGCTGAGACTGGAGGCGGGCGAGAGTGCCGCGCTGATCGCCGAGATCCGCGAGGCGATCCGCGACAACCCGCTGCGCGAGCCCCTGCGCGGACATCTGATGCTCGCCCTGTACCGCTCGGGGCGCCAGGCCGAGGCCCTGGAGGAGTACGGCACGATCCGCGCCGTCCTCGACGAGGAACTGGGCATCCAGCCGGGCACCTCGCTGCGCGAACTGCACCAGGCGATCCTGCGCAACGACCCCTCGCTGAACGGCCCTGCCCCCACGGACCCGGCGGCGCCCGCGGTGAGCGGCGGCCGGTCCACCCTCCCCTACGACCTGCGCGACTTCACCGGCCGCGAGGAGGAACTGCACAAGCTCCTCGGCTTCGTCGAGGACGCCGACGGCTCCGGGCCGCTCATCGTCGCCATCGACGGCATGGGCGGCAGCGGCAAGACCTCGCTCGCGGTCCGGGCGGCGCACCGTCTCGCCGAGCGGTACCCCGACGCCCAGCTCCACCTCGACCTGCGTGGCTACACACCCGACGAGGAACCGCTGACTCCGGCGGCCGCCGCCGAGGCCCTGCTGCGCATGCTGGGCGTGCCCGGCGAGCGGATACCGGACGATCCGCAGGGCCGCATCGCCCTGTGGCGCGCCACCATGATCAAGCACAGGATGATCCTCCTGCTTGACAACGTAGTCGACGAGTCCCAGGTGCGGCCGCTGCTGGCCTCCCCCACCAGCACGATCGTCCTGGTCACCAGCCGCGCCCTGCTCGTGGACCTGGACGCCGCGCACTCCATCTCGCTCGGCACCATGGCGCCGCCGGACAGTGTCGCGCTGATCGTGAGCATCATCGGTGAACGCCGGGCCCAGGCCGAGCCCGAGGCGGTCGCCGAACTGGCGGATCTGAGCGGCCACTTACCCTTGGCGCTGCGCATCGCCGCGGCCCGGCTGCGCAAGCGCCCCCGCTGGAGCGTGCGATACCTCGTGGACCGGCTCCGCGACGACACCCACCGACTGGCGGAACTCAGCGCCGGCGAACGCAGCGTGGAGGTCACGCTGCGGCTGTCGTACGAGGGACTGGACGCCGGGTACCGCAAGTCCTTCCGCCTGCTGGGCCAGTACCCGGGCGCCGAGCTCGACGTGTACACGGCGGCGGCGCTGCTCGACCTCGGGCTCCGGGACGCCGAGGACGTCCTGGAGTACCTCCTCGACATGCACCTGGTGCAGCAGCACGAGCCCGGCCGCTACGCCTTCCACGACCTGGTGCGCAGTTTCGCCCACATGCTGTCGCGCACCCGGCATTCGGGAGGCACCGGCGAGTTCAGCGAGGAGGCGGCGGGGGCGGTCCGCCGGCTCATGGAGTACTCGCTGACGGCCTCGGACGTCGCCTGCGACCTGCTCTTTCCCGGCCGGGTGCGGATGGCGCGGCCGACGCCGTCGTTCCGTCCCGAGCTGACGCCCCTGCGCACGCCGGAAGCCGCTCGCGACTGGTTCGAACGCGAGCAGGACAGCCTCCTCGCGGCGATCGCCCTGGCGTTCCGGCGGAACCTCGACCGTGAGGTGGCGCTGCTCGCGGCCAACGTCGTCTTCCACCTCGATCTGCGCGGCCGGCTCGACGAGTTCCTCGCGCTCTGCCATACGGCGGTCGCCGCGGCCCGTCGCCTCGGCGAAGCCGATCTGCTCCGGCTGAGTCTGTCCAACCTGGCGGTCGCCTGCTGGAAACGCGGCCGGTTCGAGGACGGCATCGCGGCCGCCGTCGAGGCCCACGAGCTGGCGGTCGAACTCGGCGACCGCCGGGGACAGGCCAAGGACACCGGCGTGCTGGGGCTGCTCCTGGCCACCACGGGCCGGTTCGACGAAGCGCTGTCACGGCTGGAGCAGTCCATCGCCCTCAAGCGCGAACTCGGCGCGGAGCGGGCCGAGGCGGAGTCCCTGTCCAACATCAGCGCCGTCCACATGGAGCGCGGGGACTTCCAGGAGGCGGTGCGTACGGCCACCCGTTCCGTCCACCTGGCCCGCAAGATCGGGGCGTTGGAGAAGGAGCTGGTCGGCCTCGGCGACCTCGCGCAGGCCCAGTTGGCGATGGGGGACGCGGAGGCCGCGGCCCGTACGCTGGGCACGGCCCGCGACCGTATGCCGGCTGTCGTGGCGCCTGCCGAACGGGCGCTGCTGCTCATCCTCTCCGCGGAGGCGGAGGGCCGGCTCGGGCACCGGCACCAGGTGCTGCACTGGGTGGAGGAGGCGCTGGCCACCAAGGGACTCGAGGACGCGCCGGTGCGGGAGGCCACCGTGTGGAACACCGCGGGGCGCTTCTTCCACCGCTGCGGCGATCATCAGCGGGCGTTGCGGCTGCACCGGCAGGCACACGCGTCCGCCGCCCGGCTCGGGCACCGGGTGGAGGAGGCCTACGCCCTGGACGGCCTCGCCCAGGCGCTGGCGGCCCTCGGGCACACGGCGGAGGCAGCCGAGCGGACGGACGCCGCGCACGCGGCGTTCCGCGCCATGGGAATCCCCGGCCGGATCCACCGGGCGGACTGAACGCCGGGACCACGACGAGCCGGTGCCCGCCGTTCGTCACGGCGGGCACCGGCCCAGGACGCTCTGCACCCTCGCTCAGACGGCGACGACATTCGGCCCTTCGTCGCCGTCCGTGCCGGCCGTGATGACGTTGGGTCCTTCGTCGCCGTCGGTGGCGACCGTGATGACGTTGGGTCCTTCGTCGCCGTCGGTGGCGACCGTGATGACGTTCGGTCCTTCGTCGCCGTCCGTGCCGGTCGTCGTCGCGTTCGGGTTCCCGGTGTGGGAGGACGTCGTGGCGACGGTGCGGACGAGCGAGACGCTCGGGACGAGGTTCGGGCCCTCGTCCGAGGCGGGGTGTGTGACCGGCGCGCCGACAGCCACACCGAAGCCGAGAGCCACGGTGATCGCCGCGGTGGCGAAGAAGCCCGCCGGGTTCGTGAATCCCTTGCTGGTCATGATGCCCGCCTTCTGTCGGTCGCGGTGTGCGGTGCTGACAGAAAGAAAGGTCGCGGCCAGCGCTCCCGGCGCATTCCGCATCCGATACCGCGCCGTCGGCCCCGAAAGGGAAGGACTCAGGAACGGACCGGGCGGGTACCGGCGGCCGCCGACGACACCGACGGGAACCGCCCGCACGGCCGAGGGCCGTGCGGGCGGTTCGTGCGGACGGACGCGGTCAGCGCTGGTCGGGGCGCCGGCTCACCTCCGCCCGCACCAGCCTCCCCACCGCCGCGACGACCCCCGCGACCTCCTGCGGCGAATCCGCGGTCAGCATCACGTAACCCTCCCCGCCGTGCCCGTCGCCGGGAATGTCGTCCCCCGACCGGTACGGGAAGTGCACCCGGTGCACCCCCGCGAGCTCACACACCGCTTCCAGTCCCGACACCGACAACAGCCGCCCCGCGGGCAGCCGGTAGGACGCCACCGCCGCGTACCGGTCGGCCGTCGGCACGCCCACCGGTTTGCCGGCGAGCGCCTGCACCAGCTCCTCGTCGGCCCGGAAGCCCGTGGCGACCTCGATCAGGGAGGCCACCGGCTCCTCCGGGTACGCGGCCCGCGAGCGGACCACCCGCGGTCCGTCGGCCGTCAGCACGACCACGGTGTACGCGTAACCGAACTCGTACCCGGCGAGATCGAGCAGTTCGGTCACGAGCGCGCGCGCCTCCGCCTCGTCCCGCTCCGGCAGGGGCGCCGGGAACAGGTGGCAGCCGGCCTGCCAGGCGCCGTGCAGCGCCACCACGCCCACGACACGGTGCATCCCGTCCACGGTGAGCGTCACCACGCCGTACTCCGGGCCTTGCAGGTACCGCTCCACCAGGTAGGCACGCTCACCCGCCGCCGACGGGCAGCCGGACTCCTCGGCGCCGGAGGGCAGCGAGCGTACGGTGACCGGACCGCCGATCTCCTCGACCGCGGCGGGCAGTTCCTGGGCGGAGCGGGCCCGCGCGGCCGGGACGTAGGAGTGCCGGCTGCCGTTGAGCAGCGCCCGCATGGCGGCCGGCTCGCTCAGCAGGCGGGCCGCGTCCGGCGGGTTGGGCGTCACCTGCAGGCGGGCCGCGGTCGCGGCCACCGCGGGCAGCTCCGCCGTGCCGGCGCAGGCCAGCAGCCGTTGTGTGCCGTGGACCCGGACCGACATCTCGACCGCCTCGGCGAGCGCGGCACCGTCGGCGAGGTCCACGAGGTCCACGGGCACCCCGGGCGGTATCCGGTCGTCCGGCGACACAGGGGTGCCGGAGATGATCCGGACGGCGAAGCCCGCGCCGACGGCGGCGCGCACGAGGTCCGGTGACGGGCCGATCAGCAGCAGCCGCTGCGGAGTGCCGTCCACGGGACATGGCTCGTTCTCTCGGTCGGCCGTCGCGCTCATGGCTGGGTCCTCGTTTCCTCGTCGGCAGCCGGGATCCGCCGGACGTCGTGCCGGCCAGCGTCCCGGGTGCCCCGGACAACTGATGGTTCGCGCATGGGTGGTGCTCTCTGGAACGGGTGGGGCGCCGTACCGGCCGTCCTGGCCGTGCCCCCGCTCGTCTCGGCGCGGAGGGGCGCTCGGGGGGAGTGTCCCTCCGACCGTTCCCGGTTCGCTCCCTGGCCGCTCCCGGCACCGGCCACGCCGCCGTGGTCGCCCGCCGACGGCCGGGGACCCGGGCGGGAAGAGAACGGGAACGGCACCGGCGACGCTCTCCACGATCCCCGGACCGCGGCGACCGCCGGGCCACCCCTCCCTGCCCTGGGACACGGGTCCCGGCGCCGCCCGCGACCGCCCCCTGCGAAGACTGGAGACTCCGTGAGCGCCACCTCGAAGGAGCCCGCGTCCGTCCTTCCGTTCCGGCGGGCCGGCTCGGACGCTGCCCGCGCCGTGCCGTCCGCCACCCCGCCCGACACCACCCGCACCGGTCTGCTCCGTCTGATGCGCGAGGACCTGGGCGTCGTGGTCGAGCGGGACCCGTCCGTCCGCGGCCGCCTGGAAGCGGCACTGCACCCCGCGCTGACCGCGCTGTGGACCCACCGGGTGGCACACCGGCTGCACACCCGCGGACACCGGATGACGGCACGTCTGCTGGCCCGCTGGGCACGACGGCTGACCGCCGTGGAGATCCACCCGGGAGCGGTCCTCGGCCGCCGGGTCTTCATCGATCACGGGGCCGCGGTGGTGATCGGCGAAACCTGCGTCGTCGGCGACGACGTGACGATCTACCACCAGGTGACGCTCGGCGCGGTCGGCTGGTGGAGCGACAACGAGCGGCCGCCGGGCGCCCGCCGGCACCCGGTGGTGGGCCGCGACGTCGTGCTCGGCACCAACGCCACGGTGCTCGGTCCGGTGACCGTCGGCGACGGCGCGGTGATCGGCGCCCAGGCGCTGGTCAACAAGGACGTGCCGGAGGGGACGCGGATGCTGGCCGCCACCGCCACCGGGCGTGCGCCGGGCCGCCCGGCCGAGGACGTCGTCGCGAGCATCGCCTCGGCCGGTTCCTGGTAGCCCCGCGCCCCGTCCCGTCTCCCCTCCAGTTCCCCGCGGGCTCCTCCGCGCCGGAACCGGTCCGCCACCGTCCAGACATGACGAGGAATCACATCATGCGCACCATGACGCCGCACACAACCCTGCCCACCCTGGTCCGCCCGGCGGTCGCCGACGGGATCGACGACCTGGTGGGCGGCACCCCGCTGATCCGGCTCAGACTCGCGGGACTGGCACCGGGCGCCGAGGTACTGGCCAAGCTGGAGGCGGCCAACCCGATGTCCAGCAGCAAGGACCGGGCGGCGCTGTACATGCTCAGGGCCGCCGAGGCACGCGGTGACCTGGCGCCGGGGGGCACGATCGTCGAGGCCACCTCCGGCAACACCGGTATCTCGCTCGCCGCCCTGGCCGCCGCGCGCGGCTACCGCTGCGTCATCGTGCTCCCCGACAACGCGACCAGCGAGCGGATCCGTCTGCTGTCGGCGCTGGGCGCACAGGTGGTCCAGACGCCCGCCGAACGGGGCTACCCGGGCGCGATCGAGCGGGCCGAGGAGATCCACGCGGCCACCGCGGGTTCCTGGTTCCCGTGCCAGCACGAGAACGCGGACAACGTCGAGGCCCACTACGCCACGACGGGTCCCGAGATCACCACGGCCCTGGCCTCGACCGGGCGCCGCGCCGACACCCTGGTCTGTGCGGTGGGCACCGGCGGCACCCTCACCGGCATCGGGCGTCACCTGCGCGAGCAGGACCCCGGCGTGACGATCGTGGCCGTCGAACCGGAAGGATCCCCGCTGCTCTCCGCCGGACGCGCCGGGCGCCACCGCATCCCCGGTCTCAACGGCGGTTTCGTCGCCCCGACCACCGACGTCTCCCTGATCGACGAGGCCATCGCCGTCAGCGACGCGGACGCCCTGCGCACCGCACGTGAACTCGCCGCCGGCCAGGGCCTGTTCGTGGGCGTGTCGGCCGGCGCCGCGGTGCACGCGGCACGCCTGGTGGCCGCCCGCCCCGAGTACCGCGACCGGTGTGTCGTGACCGTCCTGCCCGACACCGGCGAGCGCTACCTGAGCATGTGGGAAGACGGCTCATGACTCTCCTGGTGTCCACCCTGAAGCGGTTCGGCGACGCCGTCACGGTCCGGATCGGACAGACGACGACCACCCGGTACATCGCGCTCGCCGAGACCACCGACGGCCGCCTCGGCCTCTTCCACCACCACATGCTGCCGGGCGCCGCCGGAGCGGCCCCGCACTACCACACCCGTATCTCGGAGTCCTTCTACGTCATCTCCGGAGAGGTCACCCTCCACGACGGCACCGGCTGGCACACCGCGCACGCCGGTGACTTCCTGCACGTGCCCGAGAACGCGGTGCACGGCTTCCGCAACGACAGCGACGCACCGGCCGAGATGCTGATCATCTTCACGCCCGCCGAGAACCGCGAGGCCTATTTCACGGGTCTGGCCGAACTGCTGGCCGACGGAAACATCCCCACGCGGGCCGAGATGGTGGCGCTGATGGAGAAGTACGACCAGTTCGAGATCGACGAACCCTGACACCACCGCGTACCCGAGTCCCCACCCCACCCCACCCCACCCCACCCCTTCCGAAACCTTCAGGAGTCATCGGATGCACCCCGCCAACTGGGCCCGCTTCGGCCTGCTCGCCGCTCTGTGGGGGTGCAGCTTCGCCTTCATCAAGGTGTCGCTGCACGCCTTCGCCCCCCTCCAACTCGCCTTCGGACGGCTCCTGGTGGGCGCCCTCGTCGTCTCGGCGATCCTGGCCGTGACCAAGGGCTCCTTCCCCGGCCGCAAGGTCTGGGGGCACATCGTCGTCGCCTCGGTCTTCGGCAACGTCGTACCGTTCACCCTCTTCGCCGTCGGCGAGCAGCACACCACCGCCAGCGTCGCCGGCGTCATCCAGGGCGCCACGCCCCTGGTGACCCTGGGGCTCGCCGCCGTCGCCATCCGCACGGAGAAGCCGACGGCCCGCAAGGTCGCCGGTCTCGTGATCGGTTTCGCCGGGCTGATCGTCGTCGTCGGACCGTGGCACACCCACGGGTTCGGCTCCGTCGGCGGCCAACTCGCCTGTGTGGGCGCGGCGGTCAGCTACGCGATCAGCTTCGTCTACGTCCGCCGCTTCATCGCCCCGCACAAGTTCCCGGCGCTCGCCGTGACCGCGGGGCAGCTCACCTCCGCCATGGTCATCACCGGTCTGATCACCGTGTTCACCGTCGGCTGGGACCTGCCGGGCGACCTGACGGCGGGCCCGCTGCTCTCCCTCCTGGTCCTCGGCGGCGCCTCCACGGGCATCGCCTTCGCCCTGATGAACCGGCTCATCGCGGATGCCGGCCCCACCACGGCGTCCGGCGTCAACTACCTGGTCCCGGTGTTCTCGGTGATCGTCGGCGCCGTCGCCCTCGGCGAGAGCGTCACCTGGAACGTGCCGGTGGGCGGCGCGGTGGTCATCGCCGCACTCGCCCTCGCGGAGGGCCGGCTGCCGCTGCCGTCCCGCCGCGCCGCCGCCGCGCCGGTGGCCAGGACGGCGCCGTCCACGTCCGACCGGTCCCCGGCACCGGCCGCCCGCGAGGCCTGCTGACAGCCCCTTCCACCGGCCGCACACGGCCTCCCCACGAACGCCGTACGGCGCACCCCTGCCCGGGTGCGCCGTACGGCGTTCACGCGTGGGGACGACCGGGACCTCCTCCCGCCGTCGTTCCCCTGAGCAGTCCCGGGCCGGGAGCGACACGGGAGACAACCGGGAACCCGGCACGCGAACCTTTCACAGACGAAGGAGAACGACACGGCGGCCCGCACCCGCCGACATGAACCCCTTCCCCGCTCGGCCACCCCGCCCCGGGCCGTCATCGGCGCCCCCGGCAGGCCGGCACCGCTTCGCCCCGTGCGAAAGGCCGCAGCCCCCTCCCGGCGCCCGGCCCGCGACGCCCCTCGGCCGAGCGGCAACCGCCCCGGCCTCTCCGTTCCGCAACCGCGCCCACGGGCCGTACCACTCCACAGGCCGCACCACCCCACAGGCCGCACCACCCACCGGCCTTCGAACACAGGAAGCAGCCACAGCATGCCCCCAACCACCCAAGCCTCCGCCGCCACCGCGCTCGGCGACGCCCGCATCATCACCGCGGCCGAGTTCACCTTCCACCCCGTTCCCGGCACCCGCACCACGGTGGCGACACCCGTCAGCCCGGCGGCCGGCGCCACCCACGTCACCCTGCACGTCGTCCGGATCGCCCCGGGGGAGTCGTACGTCCCCGAGCACAGCGCGGCCGAGGAGAACACCGCCGTCGTCTTCTCCGGCGCCGGCACCGCCGCGGTCGGCGAGCACACCCGCCCCGTCGGCCGCGGTTCGGCCGCCTACGCCCCGACCGGCCACCCCCTCACCCTCAGCGCCGACGACCAGGGGATGACCGCCTACGTGTGGCGCACCCCCCTCGCGGGCGCCCCCGCGGGCAGCGACCCGGTCCTGCACTCCTCACTGTGGGACGACACCACCCAGCTGCGCGGCTTCGGCGGGACCGGGCAGATCGAGGCGGCCGAACGCCGCGCCACCATGAACTTCGTCTTCTGGCCCGGCACCGGCAGCAGCCGGCTGTGCCTGCACTGCGGCATCCAGCAGCCGGGCGAGACCTTCAACGTCCACCTCCACCCCGACAGCGACGAGGCGTTCATCGCCTTCGAGGGCGTCGGCCAGATGTACCTGCGCGACCGCTGGATCGACGTCGGCGCGGGAGACGTCCTGTACGCGGCGCCCGGCGTCCTGCACGGGGCCCGCAACCCGCACACCGGCCCCACCGCCCGCCGGTTCGTCACCTGCGGCGGACCCAGCCCCTACGACCCGGCGCTCTACTCGGCCGCCGGCCACTCCTCACAGGTCAGGTGAAAGCAGCGTGTGCCGCATATACGGAACCTTCAACGTCCACTCCGACGAGGTCGAACTGCGCCGCGTCGCCGACCTGATGCTCCACGGCGGTCCCGACGCCCAGGGCGTCACGCACCGGGCCGACTGGGCCCTGGGCAACAACCGCCTGTCCATCATGGACCCCGAGGGAGGCGCCCAGCCCTACCACCTCGGCCGGATCACGGTGGTCTTCAACGGCGAGCTCTACAACCACCGCGACCTGCGCGAACGGCTGACCAAGCGCGGCTTCCACTTCGACGACCAGTGCGACGGCTCGATCCTGCCGGCGCTGTACCTGACCTACGGGGACCGGTTCGCGGAGCAGCTGGACGGCATGTACTCCGTCGCCGTCATGGACCTGCGGTCCACCCCGCGCATGGTCCTCGCCACCGACGACTCCGGCATGAAGCCGCTCTACTACCACTACGAACGCGCCGCCGGCCGCTTCCGGTTCGCCTCGGAGCTGCCCGCGCTGCTCGGCTTCACCGGACTGCGCGCCGAGGAGGACGAGGCGGGCCTGGACGCCTACCTGACGTCCAAGACCCCGTTCGGGGACCGCACCATGTTCCGCGGGATACGCGTGCTGCCGCCCGCCGCGACCGCCGTCGTCAGCCACCGGGACGGACTGCGGATCCGGCGCCGTCCCATGGCCCACGAGCAGGGCCTGCGCCCCGACGAGGGCCGCACCCTCGACGAGGCCGGCGAGCAGCTGCGCGCCCTGCTGTCCGAGGAGGTGGCACGGCTGCTGGTGGCGGACGCCCCGGTCGCGGCCGTCACCTCCGGCGGCCTCGACTCCAGCCTCGTCACGGCGCTCGCCGCCCAGGCGCTGTACGACGCCGGCGGCCGGGGAAGCCTGCACACCTTCAACATCGCCTACACCGGTACCTGGCCCAGCGACGAACGCGCCTACGCGGCGGAGGTGGCCCGCGTCGCGGGCACCCGCCACCACCAGGTCGAGATCGACCCGGCCACCTTCCCCGACCTGATGACCGACGTGGTCCGCCACCTCGGGCAGCCCAACGCCGACCCCATCACCCTGTCCACGTTCTCCCTCTTCCGCGCGGTGCGTGACGCCGGCTTCAAGGTCGCCCTCACCGGCGACGCGGCGGACGAACTCTTCGGCGGCTACGCGCGCATGACCCAGGCGGTCGCCGCCCACCACGGATCGGACTGGGCGGAGGACTACCTCGACCACCTGGCCGCCGTCCCGCGGGCGCTGCGCGAGAGCCTGTACACCGACGAGTACGCCTTCACCGTCCGCGCGGCCGGCTCCGCCCTGCCCGCCGACATCCGGCGGATCCTGCGGACCAGCCCCGGCACCCGGCTGCAGCGCATCGCCGCCGTCGAGCAGCGCTACCGGCTGCCCGCCTACCACCTGCGGCGCGTCGACCACCTGTCGATGGCCAGCTCCATCGAGGTCCGGCTGCCCTTCTGCCAGCCCTCCGTCGTCCGCTTCGCCAGCACCCTCACCGACGCCCACCGGCTGGTGCCGGGCCTGGGTGTGAAACGGGCCCTGTACCGGGCCGCGCAGGGCCTGATCCCGCGCAGCGTGCTCGACCGGCCCAAGCAGCCCTTCACCCTGCCGGTCACCGCGATGCTCGCCCCCGGCCAGCCGCTGTGGACCCTGGCCCGCGACGTGCTCTCCCCGGACACCCTGCGCGCCGACGGCCGGATCCGCCCCGAGCGGGTGGCCGCGCTCTTCGACGAGCAGGCCGCCCGGCCGAGCGACACCGCCTCCCTGGCCCTGTGGTCGCTGATGTCGCACCAGCTGTGGCGCCAGGAGTTCTTCGCGGCGGCGCAAGCCCCGACGGCCCTGCCCGCACCGGCCCGCGTCCTGCTGGAGGCGGCATGAGCGTCAGTCTCGCGCGGGCGCACGGCACCCCGTGCCCGACAGCCGTGGTCGACGCGCGCACGCTGCCCGAGTCGGAACCGGAACTGCTGGCACGGCTCACCCAGTTGCGTACGGTCCTCGCCGACCACGGGGCCGCCGACGTCCTGAAGAACGCGCTCGTCCAGCCGTCCCGCCACCCGCTGTTCGACCTCGACTACCGCTTCGTCCAGTCCATGCCGGACCGGCTCGACAGCTTCGACCTGCGCGGGTCCTGCGGGCACTCCATCCTGGCGGCGGTGGAGGCCGCCGCCCGTACCGGCATGATCCAGCCGCTCGTGCCGGGCTGCCGGGTCCGGGTGAACGTGCTCAACAACGGGGACAACGTGGTGTGCGAGGCGGAGGAGACCTCCCCGGAGGGCACCCGCTTCACGGCCCACTTCCTGTGCTCGCCACCCCGGCCGGTCGAGCAGCTCCTGATCACCGGCGAGCCGGTCACCGGGATCCCCTTCGAGGAGCGTACGGTCCCCGTCTCCCTGGTCTCCATGGGCAACCCGTACCTCTTCGTGAACGCCGCCGAGCTCGGCGTCCGCACGGTGCGGGAGCTGTTCGCCGACGACCCCGTGCTGTTCGACCGGATGACCCGGCTGCGCCTCGCGGTGTGCCGGACACAGGGCTGGGACACCACCGGCGCCTTCCCCAAGGTCGCCGCACTGCTTCCCGACGGCCCGGGAGCCCTCGCCGTCCGCGCCATATCCGTACCGTCCTGGCACCCGACGGTGGCCCTCACCGGCGCGACCTGCCTCGCCGCGGGCGCCGCCGTGGAGGGCACCATCCCGCACCTGCTGTCCGGTGTCTCGCAGCAGCCGGAGGGCGGCATGCTCGCCCTGCGCACCCCCGGTGCCACCGTCCGCGCCTCGGCCCGCACGACGGGCGGCCCCCGCGACCGCAGGCTCGCCTGGATCTCCGTGGCGGAGAAGCAGGTCGACTACCGCGGCCCCTTCCTTCCCGCCTCCACCTCCGAGGAGTTGTCATGGCTTCCGCTGACAGCCTGACCGTGCCCGACGTGCCGACGCTCACCCGGGCGCCGCTCGCCCGGCCGGCCACCGGGCTGACGCCCGCGCTGCGCGAGCGCCTCGCCGCCTGTGCGCGGATCGCGGACACCGACGGGGAACCCGACCGGCAGGCACTCGCCCTGCTGCGCGAGTCCGGGCTGCTGGGCCTGCCGCTGCCCTACGAGTACGGTGGCGCCGGCGTCGACGCCCAGGGCCTGAACACCGCCGTCGAGCAGGTGGCACAGGTGAACGCCTCAGCGTCGATCATGCTGTTCCAGCACTACGCGGTCAGCAGCCGCATCCTCGAACACGGCAGTCCCGCCCAGCGCCGCAGGCTGCTGCCCCGGCTCGCCCACGGGGAGTGGCTCGCCGCCTCCGCGTGGAGCGAGACGGGGGCGGGCGCGAACAAGAAGAACCTGTCCACCACCGCCCGCCGTACGGCCGACGGCGGCTGGGTCATCGACGGCGCCAAGTCGTTCACCACCAGCGCCGGCCTGGCCGACGTCTACCTGGTGCTGGCGCAGAGCGAGGAACCGGCACCGGACGCCGCCGCCGACACCGGCTACGGCGCAGCCGGCCAGACGTTCTTCCTGATACCTGCCGACACTCCCGGGCTGGAGCCGGACACCTCGCTGCGGCTGACCGGCATGCGGGGCTCGGCGACCGGCTTCGTCTCCGTCCACGACTGCCGGGTGCCCGACACCGCGCGGCTGGGGCCCGTCGGTACGGCCGCGTCGATCATCGCGGGCGTCCGGGACAGCGGCGCCACCCTCGGTGCCGTGTCCGTCGGTATCGCGCAGGCGGCGCTCGACCTGGCCCACGAGCACGCCGAGCGGCGTGGACTGACGGCCCAGCAGGCCGTCCGGCACCGCCTGGTCGACATCGCGGGCGAGGTGGAGGCGGCCCGGGCGATCGTCGAACGGGCCGGCCGGCGCACCGCCCCCGACCCGGGGATCGCGACGCTGCACTCCAAGCTCTTCGCCGCATCCGCCGCCGAACGGGTCGTCAACGCGGTCGAACGGCTGCTGGGTTCGGCCGGCTATGTGGCCTCGCACGAGATCAACCGCTACGGCCGCGACGCGCGCGCGGTCGCCCTGATGGGACCGACCAACGACCTCTGCAAGGAACTGGTGAGTCTGACGTGGAACAGCTGAACACCGTGTCCGGGCACCTTCCCGCCGATCTGGTCGTCGAGGGCGGCCGCGTCGTCACCCCCGACGGCGTCCGCGACGCGAACGTGGTCGTCCGCGACGGCCGGATCGCCGAACTGCCGCCGCCCGAAGCGCCGTTGCCGACGGGCCCGCGGGTCGACGCCCGTGGCCGTTACGTGCTGCCGGGCCTCATCGACTCCCACGTGCACTTCCGCACTCCCGGCCTCGAGTACAAGGAGGACTGGGACCACGGCAGCCGGGCCGCCCTCGCGGGCGGCGTGACCACCGTGATCGACATGCCCAACACCCGCCCGCCGTCCCTGGACGAGGCCGGGCTGCTCGCCAAGGCCGAGCTGATCGAAGGCACCTCGTGGACCGACTACCGCTTCCACATCGGCGCCGACCCGGACCGTCCCGAGCTGCTCGCGGAACTCGACCCCCGGATCGCGACCTCCGCGAAGATCTTCATGGCCGGCCACCACACCGCCCCCGTCGTGTTCCGCGACGAGGAGCAGCTGCGCCGGGCCTTCGCCGCGGCGGCCCGCGGCGGCGTCCGGCTCGTCCTGCACGCGGAGGACCAGCACGTCTTCGACCTCCTCGACGCCGACTCGGGCACTCCCGACTCCTACGCCCAGTACGAGCCCCACCGCCCGCGCTCCGGCGGCATCGTCGCCGTGGCCCGGGTCATCCACCTGGTCCGCGAGTACGGCACGAAGGCCCACGTCCTGCACGTGTCCTCCGCGGAGGAGGCCGACCTGCTCACGGCGGCGGCCGCCGAGGGGCTGCCCCTCACCTTCGAAGTGACCGGCCACCACCTGTCGTTCACCCACGACGACACCACCCGGCGCGGACCGCGCACCCGCCTCTCCCCGGCCATCCGCGAATGCCGTGACCAGAAACGCCTGTGGCGAGCGGTGCTGAACGGCGAGGCCGCCACGCTCGGCAGCGATCACGCCCCGCACACGGTGGAGGAGAAGAACCGCCCTCCGGCCGACGCGCCGCCCGGCCTGCCCGGCGTCCAGGAGCTGGCCACCGGCGTCTGGACCGGCCTGCGCACCCGGGACGTCGGCCCGGACGCGGCGGCCGCGCACCTGGCCCGGCTCATGGGCGAGGCACCCGCCCGGCTCTTCGGCCTGCCGGGCAAGGGCCGGCTCGAACCGGGCGCGGACGCCGACCTGACCCTCCTGGACCCCGCGGCACGGTGGCAGTTCTCGGCTCGTGACGTGCACGCGCTGTGCGGCTGGTCCGCGTACGAGGGCTGGACCTTCACCGGGCGCTTCACCACCACGGTGAAGGCGGGCCGGGTCTGCTGGGACGCCCGTACCGGATTCACCGGCCGCCCCGAGGGGCGCTGGCTGCGCGGCGCCGCCCGCCCGCTGGAGGTGGCCCGGTGAGCACGGCCCTGCTGGCCGACCAGGCCCCGGCCGACACGCGGCCCGGTCTCGCCGACTCCTTCCGCGCCGCGATGTCCGCCCTGGCCGCCCCGGTCACCATCGTCACCTGCTACGACGACCAGGGCCGGCCGCGCGGCCTGACGGCGAGCGCCGTCAGCTCCCTGTCGCTGGCCCCGCCGCTGTTCCTCGTCTGTCTCGACCGGACCTCACGCACCCATGACGTGCTGACCGGGGCCGAGGACTTCGCCGTCCATTTGCTCGGCCCCGGCGAGGAACACCTCGTCGAACACTTCAGGCGCCCGGCCGAGCACCGCTTCGACGGCCTCTCCCTCGGCGCACGGTCCGATCGGGCCCCCGTGATCGCCGGCGCCTCGCTCACCCTGCACTGCGTCCGCCACCAGCTCATGGAAGGAGGCGACCACACGATCCTCGTCGGACGGGTCACCGAGGTCAGCGGCGAGCCCGCGCACTCCGGCGGTCTGCTCTGGCACCGGCGCGGCTTCGCCCACGCACGGCGCGCGTGACCCCGGGTGGGGCTGCCACCGCCACGGCGCCGGGCAGCCCCACCGAGGCGGCCCCGGTGGTCACACCGTCCCGCGGTCGGTGGCCGGTGCGGACCAGCTGTAGACGAACCTGAGCGTACGCACGGCCTCCTGGGCGTGGCGCAGGGCCTCCGCGGGAGTGTCGGCGGTGGTCAGGACACGAGCGGAGCGGTCCCCGCTCTGCAGGACGGCCGTCTGCGGGGAACCCGGCTGCTTGAGCAGGTCGACCCGGTGCACGGACGGCAGGCGCCGGACGCGTTCGACCTCCTGCACCTCGACCAGGGTGTTGGTCGGAGGGCCGGACGGGTCGGCGTACCAGACGGCCGCGCCGCGGTGCGCCGTGACGGGCTCCGGCAACAGGGCCGAGACGTCCTCACCGATGCTCTGCCGGGCCACCAGGTCGTGCACGTCCACCCCGGTGGCCAGTTCCACCAGGTCCATGATCGCGTCGCCGCCGATGCGGTTGTGGGTCTCGATGATCCGCGGCCCCCGGTCCGTCAGGACGATCTCGGTGTGCGAGGGGCAGTCGTGGAAGCCGAGCACGTCCAGGACGCGTTCCACGTAACGGGTGACGGCCTCCTCGTCGGCGGCGTCCAGTGGGGCCGGGACCAGGTGCCCGCGCTCGACGAACGTCCGGTCGTCCCTGAATTTCCTGGTGATCGCGAGGACGTGGTGGCGGGTGCCGACCGAGACGGCCTCCACGCTGAACTCCGCGCCGACCAGGAACTCCTCGACCATGACCCCACGCTCGACCTGCTCCTCGCCCAGGCGGAGCAGCGCGGCGTCCACATCGGCGGGCGAGTCGATCCTGGCGACCCCGGCGCTGGCCTCGCCGTCCACCGGTTTGACGATGCACGGCAGGCCCACCGCCCGGATGGCGGCCGGCAGGGATTCGCGTCCGCGCGCCAGACGGTGGCGGCAGCCCGGGACGCCGTGCTTGTCCAGGATCTCCCGGGTCCTGGACTTGTCCAGCACCCGCTCGAACAGTTCCACGTCCACCACGGTGGGTACCCCCAGCCGGTCGCTGACGGCCCGCACGATGCGGTACGTGTGTTCGTTGAAGGCCGCCACGGCGTCGAACGGCGCGGCGGCGTGCAACACCTGGGCGACACCGGTCCACAGGCCGGTGTCGGCCTCGTCGTCGAGGACGACGACGTGTCGGTAGGGCCCGGCCGGGTCCTGCGGACTGGCCCGTCCCCGGGGCACCAGGAGCACCAGCTCGTGTCCCTGCGCGTGCAGACGGTCGTGGCACATCCGGTTGGTGCCCACCACCAGAACTCGCATGTCGCACCCTTCGCGTCGTGGACCGGTCGGCCCTGTTCAGTCGGCTGCCACCTTGGGCTCCTCGCGGGAGGAAAGGGAGCGCAGGCTCCCGTTGGTGACGCTCAGCCAGCGGGCCAGGGCCGCTGCCACGACGGCGAGCGCCGTGGCGATCAGCCAGAAGTCCGGGCCGTGCCCGCTGCCGGCCAGCCACCGGTACACCGCCACTCCGAGGCCGCCGCCGACGCCCTCGCCGACGGCGTTGGCGATCGAGAACACGCCGTAGCCCAGGGCCCGGCTCTGCCGGCCGAGCAGGCCGAGCAGGAGGACGTCCATGGTCGGTACGAACATCATCTCGCCCAGAGTGAACAGCACCACGCCGACCACCGCCCCCGGAAAGCCGGGCACCAGGTAGATCGCGGCGAAGCCCAGCGCGAACGACGTGTACGCCGCGACGGTGGTGACGGTCACCCGGCCCTTGGACAGTTTCTCCGCGAGGCGGGTGACACCCAGCTGCGCCACCACGATGAGCAGGGCGTTCAGCGTGTACAGCCAGCCCAGCCGGTCCCTCGCGCCCGGGATGGCCGACACGTGCAGGGCCAGTGCGTTGAACAGCTGGCCGTAGCAGCACCAGCCGAGCAGGTTGATCAGCATGAACGGCCGCATGCCCGGCAGACGGAGGACGGTGAGGTAGCCGCGCAACGAGGAGTCGGGGGCCCGCACCGGGCTGTCGGGCATCAGCAGGCGGTAGTTGAGGTAGGTGGTCACCCCGGCCAGGCAGTAGATCGCGGCGACCGCGGTGAGCACCTGTCCGTGCTCGTGGCGCTGGACGAAGAACAGCGCGACGGGCGCCGCCACCGCGGAGGCGACGTTCACCGCGACGTTGATCAGTGAGAAGATCCGGGCGCGGTCGCCCGACCGGTCGCTGGCGTCGGCCGCGAGCTGCTTGCTGGCGAGGGCGTTGACGGAGACGCCGAGGCCGGCCAGGGCCAGGGTCGCCGCCGTCGCGGCCAGGCCGCCGGCGATCCGCAGCCCCAGGAAGCCGACGGCCGCGGTGAGGCAGCCCAGCAGGACGGAGCGGGCCGCCGAGATCCTGTCCAGCCAGCGGGCGAGGAACACCTTGGACACTTTGTTGGCGATGGTGAAGACGAGGACCAGCAGACCTGTCCGCCCGCCGTCGAACCCGGCCGCCGTCAACGACACGGCGAGCGTGGACAGCAGGCCGAACAGGCCCAGGTTGGTCATGAAGTAGTGCAGCGTGATGGAGCGGGTGGCGCTCGTGGGGCCGGCGCCCGCGGTGTTCTCCATGGCGTCGTCCGGCCTCATGCCTGGGCGAGCGGGGCCCGCTCGATCCGCACCAGGTCGCGTGCGGCCTCGGCCTTGGCGACCGCGTCCGGTGTGTCCTCGCCCTCGCACAGGACGTAGCCCTGCCGGGAATCGGAGGACACGACGGCTCCGAGGGTGCGTCCGGGCGCCAGTGTGCACAGCACCCTCAGGACACCGGGTGCCCGGCGGGCCTCGTCCAGGCCCCGGACCTCCGTGACGGTGGTGTTCTCGAAGGCCAGGAATCGGATCGCCGCGGCCCGGGCGCGCGGGGTACGGGCGGGCGCCGGGAGACCGAGCAGTCCGGCGAGCGTCTCCGCGATCATGTCGACACCCGTCACCAGTTCGGTCATCTCCCAGATCTGGTCGCCGCCGACCCGCGTCTGGGCCTCGATCAGCCGGGGCCCGGCCGGTGTGAGACGCACCTCCGTGTGGACCGGGCCCGTCCGCTGCCCGATCACGTCGAGGAAGCGGAGGACCAGGGAGTCGATCGCCTCCCGGTCGGCGCCGTCGAGCCGGGCCGGCATCTGGTGGCCGAGTTCGACGAAGCCGGGGGTGCCGAAGGTGCACTTCTCCGTGACCATGACGATCTCGTGCTTGCCGTCCTGGGACACCGACTCGACGCTGAACTCGGGGCCTTCCAGGTACTCCTCGGCGAGGACCGGTCCCTCGGTCCACCGGGTGGTCCAGGACCAGCGTTCGGCCAGCTCCGCCTCGCTGCCGACCAGGTAGACGCCCTCGCTGAGGCCGCCGGCCGGCGGCTTCAGGACGATCGCGCAGCCGCCGAGACCGGCCATGAACTCCCGTGCGTCGGCCGGTGCGGCGCACACCCGGTGCCGTACGGGGCTGAGCCCGTGCCGGGCCAGTGCCTCGCGCGTCCTGGTCTTGTCCCGGGTGAGCAGCACGGCCGACAGGTTGTCGCCCGCCACGCCGAGGTCGATCGCGCACCGGGACGCCGGCTCCAGGCCGTACTCGGTGAACGACAGGACGGCGTCGAACGGGTCAGCCGCATGCCAGGCGCGGACGACCGGCAGGATGGTGTCGAGCCGGCGGTAGTCGAGCACGGTGTAGTTCTCCGCCGCCGCCGCGTGTTCCCGGTCGGCCCGTTCGGGGATCTGGATCATCGAGTAGCGAAGGCCCAGCCCGCGTACCTTGGGCAGCTCGTGGCCCCGCCCGCCGACCAGCAGTACGTGTCGTCCCGTCACCGGGTATGCCTCCCGACCAGTTCGTCGTCGCTCGCCGTCGCGGAGCGTCGGTGGTGTGTCCGGCTCACTGCCGCAACCTGGAAAGGTCGATGTCCATCTGATGGGCCAGCGCCCGGCCGCGGGCCATCACGACGTCGAACAGCTCGGAGTGCGTCCTGCGCAGCTCGTCCGGGTTCAGGGCGAGCGCGAGCAGTTCACCGATCCGCTGGCGGACGTGCAGGCGCAGGTTGGCCTCGTCGAGGGCCTTGCGGCCGAGCCCGATCGAGTCGCTCAGCAGCTCGATCCGGTGGAACCACCAGGCCGGCAGGTAGAGCACGTCACCGGGGCGCAGCACGAACCGCGTGAGCTGGGTCGCGGGGGAGTCGAGCAGGGCCCGGACGTCGAGTTCGCCGTCGGGGCCGGGCAGCAGCTCGGAGTCGGGGCCCATGATGTACCAGAGCTTCTCGCCGACGATCTGCGCGTGCAGCACGTCGACCGAGTAGGAGTCCTGGTGCAGCCGGGTGATCCCGCCCTTCTGCCCCAGCCACAGCTGGTGGTTGGTCGAGCCCGCGTCGCCGTACAGGTTCCGCCGGAAGTCGTACTGGGCGATGTCCAGTTCGGGCATGTCGTCGGCCAGCTCCGGGGCGGTGGTCTTGTAGTACCACTCCTGGAGGTAGATCGGGGGAGCACCGGTGCCCGCGCTCTCCTTCAGCAGCGTCACGAACTCGCCGAACGTGGTCGACCTGGCGGCCTTGCTGCTGTAGCTGTCCACGACGACCGGGACGGAGCCGCAGCGTTCGGCCAGGGAGTCGAAGGACCAGGTCCGCACGGACGGCCAGTGGGCCGCGTACCCCTCCAGGACGACCGGTCGGCCCTTCGCGCGGTACTCGCTGTCGAACTCCTCGCGGGTCAGACCGCGGCGGCGCTCGATGTCCGGCGCCGAGGCGAGGGAGTCGGCGAGTGGGCCCGAGCGGAAGGCGGCCTCCACCGCCCTGAGGCTCTCCACGTCACGGCGCTTCAAGTAGTTGGGTTCGGTCCCCATCGTGGTCAACTCCTCTGCGAGGTGGGAGCGTCGGCCGACAGCACACGCAGCATCGCCCGCACCACCCGGTCCCGGTCCTCGGGGTGGTCGGGCAGCCGTCGGTGGACGAAGTGGTCGTAGCCGTCCAGCCGGACGACCTCGGTCGAGCGGGCCCGCCGCGCGCTCTCCAGATATCCGTCGACGACCGCGGGAGCGACCACCTGGTCCTGACCGGCCGCGAAGATCAGCAGGTCGCCGTCGAACTCGCGCAGGCCGGCGTAGGCAGGCGAGTCCGGGTAGCGGCCCGGCCTCGTGAGGCTGCCGTCGAAGCGCAGGTCGGCGGCGTCGGCCGGGTAGGCCGCGGGGCAGAAGAACACGAGCGCCCGGGGCCGCAGCCGGGGCACCGCCGACGCGGCCAGATGCGCCCCCATGCTCGTGCCGACCAGCACGGGCGCGACGGCGGTGTCCAACTGGGCCGCCGCGGCGAGCGTCTCCGCCATGCGCCCGCGCAGCGTGGACTCGGCCAGGGTGCCCGCGCTGTCCCCGTTGCCGGAGAAGTCGAACGTGAGCCATCCGTGGCCGTGGGGTGAGAGGGCGTCCAGCAGATAGCGGATGCGGTGGCGGCTCGACGTGACGCCGAGACCGTGCAGGGCCAGGACGGTGGGCCGGGACCCGTCGGCCGGAGCCGTACGGGTGCCGACCAGCTTCCGGCCGTCGCCCTCGAAGACGAAGTCCTCCGTGTCCAACGTGTCCATCCCCCCGTGTCGGTGCTGCTGACTGGTGCCGGTTCAGCCCGCGTCGACCTGGCCGAAGCGCTCGCGGCGCACGTCGGGCCACTCGTCGCGCAGGATGCTGTAGTAGACGACGTCGCGGCGGCGGCCTCCGGGCATGTAGTTGAAGCTCCGCAGGACGCCCTCCTCGGTCGCGCCGATGCCCGCAAGTCCGCGCCGGGCCCGGAGGTTCAGCACATCCGTCTTGAACTCGACGCGCTCGCAGCCGAGTTCGGAGAAGGCATGGTCGAGCAGTGCCAGCTTCGCGGCGCGGTTCACACCCGTGCCCCGGGCCGCCCCGCAGACCCATGACCAGCCGATCTCGATCCGCCGGTCCGCCTCGGCGAGATTTCCGTAGGCACTGCTGCCGACGATCCGTCCGGTGGCGTTGTCGACGATGGCGAAGACGATACGGCTGCCGTTGAGGGTGTCCTTGATCGCGGTCTCCACGAACGCGTGGAGATCCTCCGGCGAGCTGACACGCGTGACGAAGTACTCCCAGGTCTCGGGCTCGTAGGCGATGCCCGAGAACTCCTCGACGTCGCCGATCCGCACCCGTCGCAGCGTCACCCGGTCGTTGGACAGCACCGTGTTCGCCAGCTTCTCCCAGCTCATCATTCCTCCGCCTTCTGCGTCCGCGGCCTGCCGACCGCCGCCGTCACCAGGACGGGGGCCCCGTCCGTGGAGCCGTCGTTGTACACCGCGTGCTTCTGGTAGACGAGATCGAGATCCTCGCCGAAGACCCGGCCGATCTCGGCCCGCACCAGCTTGAACTGCGCGTTCAGCAGACCGTTGTCGACGGAGAACCGCTCGCCCGCCACCACGACCGCGTAGATCCGCTGCTCGTAGCGCAGTTGCTCGTTGAGACGGCTGACCGCGTCCGCCAGGGACTCGGGGTCGGTGTCGGGGGCGGCCGGTGACACCACGGCCGTCAGGAAGGGCTTGCCGTCACCGAACACGGCGCAGTCGTGGATCTCCGGTATCTCCCGCAGACGCTCCTCGACCAGGGGCACCAGGATGTTGAGGGCGCTGCTCAGGGTGACGATGTCGTCGACCCGGCCGTCGATGTAGAGGAAGCCGTCCTCGTCGACATGGCCGATGTCGAAGGTCTTGACCTCGCCGGTCGGCAGGTACACCTTTTCGTTGGCGCCCGGCCCGCACCAGGTGTACCGGGTGTTGACCGGGTCGAGACCGCCGACGATCAGGATGCCGTCCTTGTCGAAGCGGATCCGCTTGTGCGGCAGCACCTTGCCGACGCTGCCCACCCGGACGGCCCCCGGGTGGTTCTTGGCGACGATGCAGGTCTCGTTGAGGCCGTACCCCTCGTAGAGCGGGACGCCGCAGTCGTTGAAGAAGTCCAGCATGGGCCGCCCGGCGGGCGCCGAGCCCGTCCACAGGTAGCGGACGGCGCCCCCGAGTTCGGCCTGGACGGCGGCGCGGCGCGCGACCGGGTCGGCCGGGGCGCCGGCGGCCTCGACGCGTGCCTTCACCTGCTCGTAGAAACCCGGCACACCCATGATCACGGTCGGGTGGACGGCCTGCGCCACCTCGAACACGGTGACCCGGTCGGCGAGGGTGACGTCGTGTCCGTTGACCAGCGCCGAGTAGATCCAGTACCGCTGCTGGAGGAACCGCGTGGGCAGGAACACCAGGACGTTGTCCCCGTCCCCGTGGTGGAACATCTCCTGGACGGCGGCCATCGACCGGTTCACGCTGGCCACCGTCGCCTCGATGCCCTTCGGGACACCGGTGCTTCCCGAGGTCTGCTTGATCGCGAAGACGTCCGCCGGGTCGTAGGCCTCCCGGGCGGGCAGTGCCGCGGGGTCGGTCCCTTCGTCCTGCGCCCACCCCCTGATGCCACCGATGTCCCGTACGGCGCCCCGCTCGGGTTCGTTCTCGGTGAAGAGCAAGGCGAGACCGAAGTCGGCGATCACCTGCTCGGGATCGTAGCGACCCGGCTCCACACCCGCGACGACCGCACCCAGCTTGACCGCGGCCAGGTCGAGGAGCACCCACTCGATCCGGTTCCGGGACATGATCCCGATCCGGTCCCGCGCCCGGACACCCGCGGCATGCAGACGGCACGCCACGCGGGCAGCGCCACGGTCCAGTTCGGCCAGGGACAGCGAGCCCATCCCCTCCTCCTCACGGAACCAGCACCGGTGCGCGGTGTCCTGACATGACGTCAGGGCGATGGTGCTGACCACGTCCGGGGGCGCGGTCATGCCGGGGACGGGGCCGGTGCTCTGCTCAGCCACTACGGAACCTCCTGGGATCGGCGGGCGCGGCGGGTGGGCGCCGGCCGGCCGCTGCCGGTGGGGAAGGACGGGGGACGGCCGCGCCGGCCGCGCCGTGCCGTCGACCGGGCCGCCCCGGCCGACGGCGCCGTCATCCGGGGGGTGCGCCCGCGAGATGACGGGTCGCGAGGGAGTAGGGCCGCAGCCGCTCCCAGCCGCGTGACTCGTACCAGACCTTGTCGAAGCCGCCCACCGGGCGCACGGGAACGGTGCCGTCCTGGAGGCCCTGGGCGAGGGTCCGCCACATCTCGTCGACGAGGGAGCAGTGCCGTACCGCTTCGAGGAGTTCCGCCATGGTGAACGGCGGGCCCTCCATCCGGACCAGCCGGATGTCGTAGCACCCCCGGTAGCCGTGACCGAAGACCGTGAAGGGCGGGTGCCATACCTGGGCGCCGGGCGCGCGGATCGTGTAGCGCACGCGCGAGGCGACGTGACCGCCGTGGTGGTGCTCGGAGTGCTCCGCGATGTCGGGAACCTGCGGCGGGAAGAAGTAGTGCCGCTTGTCCGGGATGTCCGCGCGAGCGAACTCCCCAGGGGCGAAGTGCCACCGGTTGTACATCATCCGCTGGGCGGACCGCCACAGGATCGGTGTCGTGTCGTCGCCGGCCTCGGCCATGCGGGTCGTGTGCGGCAGGCAGCAGCAGAAGAAGTCGCCCTTCTTCAACGCCAGCACGCCGTCCGGTCCGCCCGGCTCGGCCCCGCGCAGCCCCGCCAGGTCACGCACGGAACTGCTCATGCCGTAGTCGGCGTCGGTGCACAGGATCGCCGACAGGACGATCGCGCCGAGCAGCTCGCCGATGGCGCTCTGCTCACCGGGGCCGGCCTGCGCGTCGATCTCGGTGGCGGCCAGGGTCATCGCGCGCAGGTCTCCCCGGACCTGGCCGGAGGGGGACACCCCGAGATGGAGCTTGCCGTACTGGGCGACCAGATCGGGCATGATCCCCGGGTCGCGCGGCAGGGGGAACTCGACGAGGCGTTCGTTCTTCACGAACGTGAACCCGTTGATCCGCCGGTAGCGCATCATCGGTGTCCGGTCGACCTCGTGCATCAGGGTGCGGACGAGCTCCGCCAGCTCCAGCAACGGGAGTGCGTGCGCGTTGTCCGGCTCGCGCCCCAGCGCGGCGCAGTACTGTGCGCAGCGGTTCAAGAGGAAATCGCGGAGCCGGGTCGCGGAAAGCTGACTTCCGTTGAATTCCTCGAATCGCACGGAACGGCCGCTCACGAAAAGGCAGTAGGCCAGTACCACGAAAAGCCTGTCGGTCGGACGCCAGTCGCCTACGGGGCGTTCCCTCAGATTCGCCAGGAGTCTTTCCCGGGTCAGGGTGTTCGTTCCCGCGTCGGACTTCGAGAACACGTCCCGGCCGATCAGGATGTAAACCGTCTCGACTCTTTCCACCCAGTCGGCCAGTTGGACGAGCCGGCCGTCGAGTTCGCCGCTCGTCTCCCACCGGTCCAGCAGAGTGTCGGCCTCGTGCCGCTCGGCGGCCTCCCGGGCCTCGATCACCCGGGCCTCCTCGGCGACCACGTCGAGGACCTCGGGTGGCACGAGCAGGCTGCCCAGCCGCTCGGCGCCGGGTTCCGGCAGCTCACCGGGGGCCCAGAAGGACAGACCGGCGAGCGCGGACCGGGTGACGGCGACGGTGCCGCGGGCGTGCGGCGCCGGTTCCGTGACGAACTCGACGTCCGGCCTGCCCAGGACGTGCTGGACGAGCAGGTGCTCCCAGGCGGTCAGCCGAGAACAGGCGAGGCGGAAGGACAACCTTCCATTTCTGGTGAGTTCTGCGAGAAGTAAGCTCGTCGTGTTCGGTGCGTTCGTGAAAGTTTCGCCGGGACGTAACGAGCCACCAGATCCTAACGGAACCACGTTTCCCCCCAAACGCCTGGTCCTGTGCTGAGCCCGGCGATGAGAGTACACGAACGGTTGTTTCCGGAACAGGGTTCTCGAATATTTGCTGACACCGCGCGTGGTGACGGTCAATGCGCGAGGTGCGCCTGGGGTGTCCGGGTCAGGAGACCGGCCGGCGGGAGCGGGCCGCCTCGATCTCCGGGACGTGCTCCTCGGCCCAGAGCCGTACGGCGCGCAGCGGGACGAGCAGGGAGTGGCCCAGTGGTGTCAGGGCGTACTCGACGCGGGGCGGGTTCTCGTCGTGATCGTGACGGCTGATCAGACCGTCGGCTTCCAGGGAGCGCAGCGTCTCGGTCAGCGCCTTCGCGGTGATGCCCCGGATGTGCCCCTTGAGTTCGGTGAAGCGGCGGGGCCCGTCGGCGAGGGCGTTGACGACGAACACCGTCCAGCGGGCGCCGATGCGGTGCAGCACCGTGCGGCTCGGGCAGGTGGCTGCCATCACGTTGTACGCCTTGCCCATCGCTGCTCCGGTTTCGTTGAAGATACCGGTATCCAATCTATACCGTGAGGTCCGTTCCTACGAAAGGGAGAGGGAAAAGGCATGGAGCGGATCCTGGTCATCGGAGGCGCACGGACGCTGGGCGCGGCCGTCGCGAGGCGTGCGGCGAAGGACGGGTACGACGTGATCGTCGGTGCCCGTGACCTGACCGCGGCCGACGCGCTGGCGGGTGAGATCGGTGCCACGGCGGTACGGGTCGACCTGCAGGACGAGTCGACGCTCGCGGCCGCGGCGCACCGGCTGAGGGACGGAGTCGACCACATCGTCACGACCGGTTCGGCGCCGCACGACGTGCGCGCCGTCGACCTGGACCGTGACAGGCTGCTGGCCGCGTTCACGGCGAAGGTGGTCGGCCCGATGCTGGTGGCCAAGCACTTCGCGCCGATCCTGCGGCCGACCGGGTCGATGGTGCTGTTCTCCGGTGTGGTCGGCTGGCGCCCCGGGCCCGGATCGCTCGTCAAGGGGGTCACCAACGGAGCGGTCGAGTTCGCCGCGCGTCACCTGGCGGCGGATCTGGCACCCGTCCGGGTCAACGCCCTGTCGCCGGGCGTCGTGGACTCCGGCGCGTGGGACCGCCTCGGTGACAAGAAGACCGCTCTGCTCAACAGGAGCGCGGAGGGGACCCTCGTCAAGCGTCACGGTGAGAGCGAGGACGTCGTCGAGGCGGTGATGTGGCTCCTGCGCGCGGGCTTCGTCTCCGGCGAGACGATCCACGTCGAGGGCGGCGCCCGCCACAGGTCCGCCTGAAACGGGGGCGCTCGCCGAACGGGCACAGGCAGGACCAGTGCCAGTTGTCCTCCGCGCGTCACGGCCGTGAAAACGGCAGCGGTCATGGCGGCGACGGGAACCGCGTTGCCGCCCGGCGCGCGCCACCCGCGCGGGCGTAGGCTCTCAGGGATGCGGATAGGCGAATTGTCCAAGCGCACGGGCGTGAGTCCGCGCTCACTGCGGTACTACGAAGAGCAGGGCCTGCTGACCAGCTCACGCTCCGACGCGGGGCAGCGTCACTACTCCGATGGTGCGGTCCAGCGCGTGTCACTCATCCGCCGGCTGTTCGACGCGGGTATGTCCAGCAGGGTGATCGCGACCGTGCTGCCGTGTGTGGACGTCCCGGGTGACCTGGGCGTCGCCGAGGAGACGTTCGCGGCGATGGTGCGCGAACGCGACCGGATCGACGCCGACATCGCGCGCCTGATCGAGACCCGGGATGCGCTCGACGTGCTGATCAGGGCCAACAGCCGACACCGGGCGGAGCTGTCCACGGCCCCGGAGCCGGCGGCGCAGTCGGCCTGACGCTGTGATCTGCGTCTCAGCCGGTTGCCCCTCACACCGATGTCAGAGGTGAGGATGGCGACAACGCCCGGATCACCGGGTCGGTCGTACGAGAGGCGGCGGAAGATGGCGCAGGCGTGGGGCTTCAGCAGGCATGGCGGGCCCGAGGTGCAGGAGTTCTTCGATCGTCCCGACCTCGTCCCCGGTCGCGACGAGGTGCTGATCCGGGTCGACGTCGCCGGCGTCAATCCCCTCGACCACCTCCTGCGCTCGGGGCTGGTCGACGGGCTCGACGGCGGGCGTCCGTTTCCCCGCGTGCTGGGCATGGAGGCAGCCGGAACCGTTCTCGCCCGGGGCGAGGACGTCAACGGGCTCGAGGCGGGTGACGCGGTCTTCGGATTCGCTCTCACCGGTGGCGGCACCTACGCCGAGACGACGGTGCTGTCCGCGCCGAACACCGCGCGCATCCCGGAGGGACTGTCCGCGACCGTGGCGGCAACGCTGCCGGTGGCCGGGACGACCGCGGTGGACGCGCTCGACCAGCTCGGCCTCCCGGCCGGTGCCACGGTCCTGGTCAACGGAGTCGGCGGCGGGGTCGGCCTCGCCGTCGCCCGGTTGGCCAGCGGGCGCGAACTGCGTGTGATCGGCACCGGGAGTACCGCCAAACGCGAGTACGCCGAGGCCCTCGGGGTGCGGTTCATCGACTACACCGCCGAGGACGTCGCCGCCGCGGCACGCGAGCTGGTCCCGGACGGCTTCGACGGGATCGTCGACCTCGCCGGGGGCACCTCGCTGCGGACGGTCGCTCCGCTGGTCCAGGATCCCCGCAACGTCATCGCCGTGGGTGACATGTCCGTGGCCGATCTCGGCGGGCGTTTCGTCGAGCGTCGCGTCGACCGCGAGAACCTGGAACGGTCGGCCCGGCTGGCCCTCGACGGACTCCTCGCACCCGTGATCACCGCGGTCCATCCGCTCGCCGACGCCCCGGCCGCCCTCGCCACCGTCGAGAACGGCCACGCCTCGGGGAAGGTCGTCATCAAGGTGGCATGAGAAGTGCCCGGCCGCCTGACCTCAGTTGTGGCCCGGACGGTACCTCTGAGCTTCCTCAAGTCGGTTGGCGCGCACGGCCGTGGCCGTCAGGCTGACCTCCATGACAGGTATCACGGCTCTGGGCAGGAAGAACACCTTCGTGTTGACCATCCGGGACACGGACGAGGTCGCCGCTGCCCTGCGGGAGGCGCTCACGCAGGCTTCGCCGGAGGAACGCCCGGGCCTGGAACGCGCCGTCGCACTTGTGGAGTCCACCGCCGCCACCCCCGAGGTCCTGCTGCGTGCCCGTTGGGTCCGCTCCCGGCTGGCCGCCGTCGGCTTCATCGGGGACGTCGGCTCGGTCGCCGCGGTGAGGGCGCTGCGCCAGGCGGAACCGACGCTGAGTCTGCTCGCGGCGGTGCAACTTCAGCGAGAGGCGGTCGCGCACCCCGAGTGACCCGACGCCGGCCGGACCGCCGGTGCGGCGCGCCTATGCCCCACATCCCTGGGAAGTAACTCGTATGTCGCGTGCTTGTAGGGCTGAAGTAAGGGCATTCGGTGGCCAGGAGGTTGATAACGATGGTTCCCCTGCTTCTCGTTCTTCTGCTGGCTCTGATCCTATTCGGCGCGGGTTTCGCACTGAAGGCACTGTGGTGGATCGCGGTGATCGTGCTCGTCGTGTGGTTGCTGGGCTTCGTCGTCCGTACGGTGGACAGCGGCGGCCGCAAAGGCCGCTGGTACCGCTGGTAGACGGACCTGACCCGGCGCGAGGCGCGCGCCGTCCGTGAGAAGTGAGTGGGGCCCGGCCGAACACGGCCGGGCCCCACTCGCGCACGAAGTGCCTGCGGCGTGAGCGGTTGGGATGGACGGGGCGTATCGGACGCATTGCAGGGTACGTGAGTGATGCACCGGTCCCGCAGGCCCAGCAGTGGAACCCTGCTCCTCCTGTCTGCGGGGCCGCTGTGCGTGGTCGATGGGCCGGGGTCCGTCGCCCCATCGATCGGGTGATGTCGGGGGATTTGGGAGGCAGTGGCTCCCTCGACCGGGCAAGAACGGACCATGAAAAAGATGATCGTCACAGCAGTACTCGCAGTCGGCCTGCTCGGGATCGCTCCTCAGGCGACGGCCTCCGACAACGACAGCGGCACGACGAGTCTCAGCGGCAACGGCGCCGCGACGGCGGTCGGCAACGCGAAGACCGATGGGGCCATGAGCCCCCAGCTGGCCCTGGTCGAGGGCTCGCTGAACCAGCTCTGTGCCGGCGTGCCGGTCAAGGTCGACGCCGCTTCCCTCGTCGGCGTCGTGCCGGTTTCCGTGCTCCAGGACGTGCCGGTCCTGTCGGCGCCGCAGAACCAGCAGTGCACCGAGAACTCGACGCAGGCGAAGGGCGACGAGCCGCTGTCGCACCTCTTGGGCTAGGTGTACTGATCACGAGCATGGCGAAGGTGCCCGCGTGGGGTGGAGGTGTCGCATCTTCACCCCACGCGGGGCCCCGCGCCCCACCATGACGGCCGCCTGACCGTTCACGGCCGTCGGCAGGGGGGCGACAGCGGACTCATCGACCGTTCCACCCGTCCGGACACAGCGCCACAGCGCCGCGATCGAGGCCGGGTTCGCCGACTGCGACCGGCCCGCACCCGGCAACGGCCTTTCGCCGCCCGCGGCACCGACCGCATCGCGGCCACCCGGCGCGGGCGGTGTGAGGGCGAGGCGGTCGACCCAGCGCGCACCCGGGCGCGTTCACACCTCGTACGCGTCCTCCTCAACGGCCGCCCCCGGCTCGGGAGCGGGCGTTTCCCCTGTCGGCCAGGGAATCTTTAGACGGTTGGGGTGGCCGGGTGTGCCGTTCCAGCGGTGATATGTCCCCTGGACCGCGGAGGGGTGGTGGGCGTGAACCGACCGATGCCCGGGGCTCGGGGCCCGGGGGAGCCGGCGGCATGGCGTATGGGGCCGTGGCGATTCGTGGTGTGGTTCGGCACGATCAGTCTGCTCGCGGACGTCGTCTACGAGGGCGCCCGCTCGATCACCGGCCCGCTGCTGGCCTCGCTGGGGGCGTCGTCCCTCGTCGTGGGGGTGGTGACCGGTGCCGGGGAGTCGGCGGCGCTGGTACTGCGGCTGGTCTCCGGTCCGCTGGCGGACCGGACGCGTCGCTTCTGGGGTCTGGCGATCGGCGGGTACGCCCTGACGGTCGTCTCGGTGCCGCTGCTCGGTGTGTCCGGGGTGCTGTGGGCCGCCTGCGTCCTGGTGATCGCCGAACGGGTGGGCAAGGCCGTGCGCTCACCCGCGAAGGACACGCTCCTCTCGCACGCCACCGCGGCCACGGGACGAGGACGCGGCTTCGCCGTCCATGAGGCGCTGGACCAGATCGGAGCCATCGCAGGCCCGCTGCTGGTGGCGGGTGTGCTCGCGCTGACCGGCGGCGACTACGGCCCCGCGCTCGGTGTCCTCGCCGTCCCGGGCATCGCCGTACTGCTGCTGCTGTTCTGGCTCCGGGCCCGGATGCCGGACCCGGAGGCCTACGAGCGCGAGACGACGGCTTCGGCACCCGCGGCACCGGACGCGCGGGGCGGGCGGCTGCCGAGGGCCTTCTGGACGTACGCCGCCTTCACCGCGGCCACCACGACCGGGTTCGCCACGTTCGGCGTGCTCTCCTACCACCTGGTCCAGCGGCACCTGCTGACCACCGCCTGGGTTCCGGTGCTCTACGCGGCGGCGATGGCGGTGGACGCTGTCGCGGCGCTTGCCACGGGCTGGCTGTACGACCGCTACGGCCCCCGGGTGCTGGTCGCCCTGCCCGTCCTCACGGCGGGAGTGGTGGCGCTGGCGTTCAGCGACACGGTCGCGGTAGCGGTGGCGGGGTCGCTGGTTTGGGGCGCGGCCATGGGCATCCAGGAGTCCACGCTGCGCGCCACCGTCGCCGACCTGGTGCCCAGCGGACGCCGCGCCACCGCCTACGGGCTGTTCGCGGGCGTGGTCGGCGCGGCGAGCCTGGCCGGTGGGACGCTGACCGGTGGGCTGTACGGCTACTCGATCCCGGTACTGATCACGGTCGTCGTCGCCATCCAGGTGCTGGCTCTGGTGCTGCTGGCGGTCATCCGAGCCGAACGGCGCTGACACACCGGGTCAAGCGCGGGTCAATTCCCTGCGGTTCGTGCGGGGTTGCCCCGGAACGGGGTTGACGTGGTCATGCTAATCGCAGCAGAGTGTCGGCGTCCTTCAGCACGTCCTGCACCATGTTCGGTTCGGTCGGGCTCCGCCCGCTCCTCCCTGGCGCGGACGTGTACGAGGCGTGCGCCCGCCCCCGCTCTGCGACGGCGCGATGCCGGACGTGCCCCTTCTCCGAAAGGGAACGGATCATGTCCCTTGCGTCACTGCTCCACCGCCTGGCGAGACCCGGCCTGGTGACGGCGGCCCTCGCGGCCGGCACGCTCGCCCTGACCGCGACCTCCGCCACCGCCGCTCCGGCCCTCACCCAGATCAGCGCCGACCCCTACACCAACGCCACCAGCCAGCACGCCACCGAGGTCGAACCGGACACCTTCTCCTACGGCTCGACGATCGTCTCCGCCTTCCAGGTCGGCCGGTTCACCGACGGCGGCGGCTCGAACGTCGGCTTCGCGACCTCCAAGGACGGCGGCGCCACCTGGACCAAGGGGTTCCTGCCAGGGATCACCACCCAGGCGGGCGGCACCTTCCAGCGGGTCAGCGACGCGTCGGTGACCTACGACGCGAAGCACAACGTCTGGCTGATCTCCTCCATCCCCATCACCTCGTCCGTCACCGTGCCCGAGGTGTACACCAGCCGCTCGACCGACGGCGGTCTGACCTGGAGCAACCCCGTCGTCACCGCGACCGGTTCGAGCCTCGACAAGAACTGGATCGTCTGCGACAACACCGCCACGAGCGCGTTCTACGGCAACTGCTACACCGAGTACGACAACAACGGCGACAGCGACCGCATCAAGATGACCACCTCCTCCGACGGCGGACTCACCTGGGGCGCCTCGAAGAACACCGGCAACAACGCCACCGGCCTGGGCGGGCAGCCGGTCGTACAGCCGAACGGCACCGTCGTGGTCCCGATCGCGAACGCCTCGGAGACCGCGATCCGCGCCTTCACCTCCGCCAACGGCGGCAGCTCCTGGACCAGCGCCACCACCGTCGCCACCGTCAGCTCCTTCACCGTGGGCGGCAACCTGCGCAGCGGCCCGCTGCCCTCCGCCGAGATCGACTCCGCCGGGAAGGTGTACGTCGTCTGGCAGGACTGCCGGTTCCGTGCCGGCGGAAGCTCCTGCACCTCCAACGACATCGTCATGGCGACGAGCACCAACGGCACCACCTGGTCGTCGGTGACCCGCATCCCGATCGACGCGACGACGAGCACCGTCGACCACTTCATCCCCGGCCTCGCGGTCGACCCGTCCACCGCGGGCGGCACCGCGCACCTGGCGCTGACGTACTACTACCACCCGGTCGCCAACTGCACCGCTTCCACCTGTCAGTTGGACGTCGGGTACGTCTCCTCGGCCAACGGCGGCAGCACCTGGACGGCGCCGACCCAGCTGGCCGGTCCGATGCCCCACTCCTGGCTGGCGAGCACCACGCAGGGCACCATGGTCGGCGACTACATCTCGACGTCGTTCTCCGGCGGCACGGCGCACCCCGTCTTCGCCGTGGCCTCCGCGCCCAACGGGTCGTCCTTCAACGAGGCGATGTACACACCGGCCTCGGGCCTCACCGCGGCTGCCGGCACCACCGCCGCCACGACCGCCACAGCCCGCGACAACGCCTTCTCGGCCCGCCTCGCCGCGATCGCCTACGTGCAGTGGCTGGCCAACGGCGGCACCGAGGGCGGCGAGGACAGCCCCTGACCGCAGTGGGCCCCGGTGCCGCCGTCGGCGTCGACGCCGCGGTCGGCACGAGCGACGGCCCTGCGCCGCCACCGGCTGTGGCTGTCGTGTCGTCGCCGTCCGCGAGGTGCCTCGGCGTGCTGACGTGGTCGACCGCCACGTCGCGACGTGCCGGGCCCCGGACATCTCGTGTCCGGGGCCCGGCACCCTGCTTCCCCCGCCGCGTCGTCGGGACCGGTGCCCGCGCGAGCCCGCGATCAGGTGCATAGAGCGCGGCCCGGTGTTCAGCCCGAACGGCCGCGTGCTGGCCACCGCGGGCGCCGACCACACCGGACGGCTGTGGAACGTCACCGATCCCGCCCGCTGCGTACAGGTGGGGCAGCCGCTCAGGCCACTCCAGCTTCGTCGACTCCCTCGCCTTCAGCCCGGACGGACACACCCTGGCCAGCGGCGGCGACGACCGGACCGTGCGCCTGTGGGACGTGACCGACCCGGTCCACGCCACTGCCATGGGGTCGGCCCTGACCGGCCACACCGGAGCCGTCAACGACACGGCCTTCAGCCCCGACGGACGGGTCCTCGCAACCGCCGCCGGTGCCGCTGCCCCACCGGCCTGCAAGATCCGCCACCGTGCTTATGGTGAAGTCTCAGGCGCTGTCGCAGCGAAGGAGATGCCGGCGTGACGAAGACAGGTGAACGGGCCGCGCAGGTCCGCGCGGTGCGGCGACGACTCGTGCAGGACGGTCCGCCGCGCACACGCGATCTTGAGGCGGACTTCGAGACCGTCACGCTGCCCGAGCAGCACTGCGACCAGCTGCGCGACCTCCTGATCGCCGAGGAAGCCGCGACGGTCGTCGAGGTCGGTCTCGCCTACGCCGGTTCCGCACTGGCGATCGGCGAGGCGCTGGTGACCATCGATCGTCCCGACCCCCGGCACATCATCATCGACCCGTTCCAGAAGAGCGAGTTCGCGGACGCCGGCTGGGACCTCCTGCGCTCGGCGGGGCTCGAGACGATCGCCACGCTCATGGCCGCGCCCTCCTCTGTCGTGCTTCCCCAACTGCTGACCGAGGGCTTCGTCGCGGACGCCGCCTTCGTGGACGGCAGCCACCGCTTCCATGAAGTCTTCGTCGACCTGTACTTCCTGCGCAAGGTCGTCCGGCCCGGCGGGCTGATCGTCATCGACGACGACTGGTGGCCGTCTGTGCACACCGCCGTGCAGTACTACGAACAGAACCTGGGATGGGCGGTGATTCCCGACGCGTTCCCCGGTGCGACGCTCGGCGTCGGACCGAAGGGCCATCACGGCGCCCGATGCAAGGCCTACCGCCTGCCCGACGCTCCGGTCGAGCCCTCCTTCGAGGACTTCCGCGCATTCTGAGCCGAGGAAGAGGAGACGGTCCTGTACCGCAACGGAGTGGCGCTGGCCGTCGTCACGTCCCGGTGGCCGTACCCATGCAGACGAGCACCTCACCCGGTGCGGCATCGCCGGCCACTTCACCCTGCCCCGAGGGCTGTCTCCTGGCCCGCCGACGGCTGGGGTCGCACCCGGCGAAGCGGTGGTCTTCGGGGACTCCGCAGCGGGCCTCCACGCAGGCCGGCGCGCGGGCGCCCGCTGTTTCGCCGTGGGCCGGGCGGCCAGGACACCCGGCCTGTTCCGCCTGGCGGACCACGCGGTCGGGGACCTGGCGAAGGCGCCGGCCATCGCCGCGGCCGGGTGACCGACCGCGGCCCGCCCCCTCGACCGGCGGAAATCGGCGCCGGTGCGGTTTCTGCCCGGCCGGGTGCCGTCTGTCGCTGTACCGGTCGTCAGCGCCAGCCGAGTTCGGGTGCGACGTGGGTCAGAATGCTGTCGAGGATGTGGGCGTTGTAGTCGACGCCGAGCTGGTTGGGCACCGTGAGCAGCACGGTGTCGGCGGCGGCGATGGCCTCGTCCTCGGCGAGCTGCTTGACGAGCGCGTCGGGTTCGGCGGCGTAGGAGCGGCCGAAGATGCTGCGCGTGTGGGCGTCGATGTAGCCGATCTGGTCCGTGGAGTCGCGGTCGCGCCCGAAGTACGCGCGGTCCCGGTCGTCGACGAGCGGGAAGATGCTGCGGCTGACCGACACCCTGGGGGTACGGGTGTGGCCCGCGGCGCGCCAGGCCTCGTGGTACGCCTCGATCTGCTTGCGCTGCTGGACGTGGAGCGGCTCACCGCTCTCGTCGTCCTTGAGCGTCGAACTCTGCATGTTCATCCCGAGCCCGGCGGCCCATGCCGCGGTCGCGTTCGAGCCGGAACCCCACCAGATGCGCTCTCGCAGGCCCTCGGAGTACGGTTCGATGCGCAGCAGTCCCGGCGGGTTGGCGAACATCGGCCGGGGGTCGGGCTCGGCGAATCCCTCCCCCTTCAGCACCTGGAGCAGTTCCTCCGTGTGGGCGCGTGCCAGGTCGGCGTCGGTTCCGCCCTCCGGCGGCCGGTGACCGAAGTGCCGCCAGCCGTCGATCACCTGCTCCGGTGAGCCCCGGCTCAGGCCGAGCTGGAGCCGGCCGCCCGAGATCAGGTCGGCCGCGCCCGCGTCCTCCGCCATGTACAGCGGGTTCTCGTACCGCATGTCGATCACACCCGTGCCGATCTCGATCCGGCTGGTGCGCGCGCCGATGGCGGCGAGGAGCGGGAAGGGCGAGGCGTGCTGCCGTGCGAAGTGGTGGACCCGGAAGTAGGCGCCGTCCGCCCCCAGCTCCTCCGCTGCGACGGCGAGGTCGATCGCCTGCAGGAGCGAGTCCGACGCGGTACGCGTCTGCGAGTGCGGCGATGGCGTCCAGTGCCCGAAGGACAGGAACCCGATCTTTTTCATGCCGCTTTCAACAACTCGTGAACGCGTTCATTCCGCAGCCGGGTACACAGCCTCCCTCCGAGGCGCCCCTTCACCGGCTGATCGTGGTCGAGTCCGACGCCTTGCATACCCCGCCCCGGTATGGTGGGGTGGGTGATCAGGCCGCACGCCGAAGGGTGCTGCGAAGAACGCGAAGAGTGCGAAGAGGGGCGGAACGTGGGCAGCGGACACGCGGGCGGGCGGGGCATCGCCCGGCTGTCGGCGCTGTGCGCGGTGCTGTTCGGCCTGTTCCTCATGCATGGCGCCCCCGCCGCGGCCGCAGAGGGTTGCCACGGCGCCATGTCCACGATGGCCGCCTCGCCGATGACCGGCGCTCACCACCCCGCCCCGCTCCTCGCGACACCTGCGCCCGCTGCGCACGGCACCGGACCCACTGTCCGGGCCGCCGACGCCTCCGCAATGTCCGGGACGCTGTGCGTGTCGACCGCGGCCCACGAGCGGATCCAGCTGCCCGCGCCCGGTCTGCTCGGCGTGGCGGGCGCCGCGGTGTTCGCCCCGTGGGTGCCGGCCCTGCGGGTGACAGCCGGCGGGACGGGGCGGCGCGGACCACCGGGCGGCGGGCGAGATCTCCTGCTTCAGGTGTGCATCGCGCGGACGTGACAGGCGCGCACCGGATCCCGGCCCCCGGCCGGAGCCGGCATCGCGTCCTGCTCGTCTCCGCGCACCACCGGTGTGGTGCGCCCACCCGGAAAGACCCACCTCGATGGCCACCTCCTCCCGTCCCACCGCCCGTCGCCGCACCCTCGCAGCGGCCGGCGCCGCGGCCGCTCTCGCGCTGACGCTTGCCGCCTGCGGCTCCTCCAGCGACTCCGCGTCCATGCCCGGCATGGACCACGGCAGTAAGCCCTCCGCCTCCTCCTCGCCCAGCGCGCCGCAAGCGATGCCCGGCATGCCCGGCATGGACCACATGGCCTCCGGCAGCGGCCTGTCCGACACTCAGGACGGCTACCGCCTCACCTCCCAGGACGCGACCCTGCCGTCCGGCAAGCAGACCGCCTACCGGTTCACGGTCACCGGCCCGGGCGGCAAGGCGGTCACCGGATTCGCCCTCGACCAGACCAAGCGGATGCACTTCTACGCCATCCGCTCCGACCTGACCGGCTTCCAGCACCTCCACCCCGCCATGGCCGCCGACGGCACCTGGACCGCTGACCTGGCCTCCCTCACCCCGGGCTCCTGGCGCCTGTTCGCCTCCTTCAGCCCCGACGGCGGGCCAGGCAAGGACAAGGACTTCGTGCTCTCCCGCACCGTCACCGTGCCCGGAACCGCGACCGACACCCCGCTGCCCGCCCCCGCCACCAGCACCCAGGTCGACGGGTACACCGTCACCGTCAAGGGCGAGCCCATGGCCGGGATGGCGCACCCGTTGACCGTCTCCCTCGCCAAGGACGGCAAGCCCGTCACCGACCTCCAGCCCTACCTGGACACCTATGCCCACCTGACCGCCTTCCACGAAGGTGACGCCGCCTTCGCCCACCTGCACCCCACCACCAAGGTGACCGGCGACCACGGCGGCCCGGACCTCGCCTTCCACGCCGAACTGCCCACCTCCGGCAACTGGCGGCTGTTCCTGCAGTTCCGGACCGGCGGCACGCTCCACACCGCGGCCCTGACCCTGCGCGTGGGCTGACCGCGAGCGGGGCGCCGCCCTCCCTCGCGGCGGCGCCCCGCCCCGGCCCGCAAGACCCGCCCCCTCGATCCGCCCCCTCACCCCGCGTACGCCGGGCGTACGCCGCTTCGTGCGAGGAAGGCTTCTCACATGCACGCCGTACTGCACGCACTGTCGATCACCGGCTCCATGACCTGGGAGATCACCTGGGCCCTGATCCTGGGCTTCACGCTGTCCGCCGTCGTCCAGGCCGTGGTCCGCAAGTCCACCGTCGTCTCCCTGCTCGGCGACGACCGGCCCCGCACCCTCGCCGTCGCCGCCGGCCTGGGCGCGGCCTCCTCGTCCTGCTCCTACGCCGCGGTGGCACTGGCCCGCTCACTGTTCCGCAAGGGCGCGAACTTCACCGCCGCGATGGCCTTCGAGATCGCCTCCACCAACCTCGTCATCGAACTCGGCGTCATCCTCGCGCTGCTGATGGGCTGGCAGTTCACCGCCGCCGAATTCGTCGGCGGCCCCATCATGATCATCCTGCTGGCCGTGCTCTTCAGGCTCTTCCTGCGCGACAGGCTCCTGAGGCAGGCTCGCGAGCAGGCGGAACAGGGGCTTGCCGGATCGATGGAGGGCCACGCCGCGATGGACATGTCCGTACAGCGCCAAGGCTCCTTCACGCGCAGGCTCCTCTCCCGCGAGGGCTTCACCGCCACCAGCCACGTGTTCGTCATGGAATGGGCGGCGATCCTGCGTGACCTGGTCGTCGGGCTGCTCATCGCCGGCGCGATCGCCGCCTGGGTCCCGGACTCGTTCTGGCGCGCCTTCTTCTTCGACGGCCACCCGCTCGCCGCCAAGCTGTGGGGGCCCGTCGTCGGCCCACTGGTGGCGATCGCCTCGTTCGTGTGCTCCATCGGCAACGTGCCGCTGGCTGTGGTGCTGTGGAAGGGAGGCATCAGCTTCGGCGGCGTGGTGGCGTTCATCTTCGCCGACCTGCTGATCCTGCCGATCCTCAACATCTACCGGAAGTACTACGGCGCCAAGATGGCCGCCTTCCTCCTCGGCACGTTCTACCTCGCGATCGTCATCGCCGGATACGTCGTCGAGTTCGCCTTCGGCGGGCTCGGCCTGATCCCCGACCAGGCCGACGCGAAGGTCCCCATGGAAGGCATCAGCTGGAACTACACCACCTGGCTCAACATCGTCTTCCTCCTCCTGGCCGCGGTGCTCCTGGTGCGCTTCTGGCGCACCGGCGGCATGGCCATGCTCCGCATGATGGGCGGCTCACCCGACACCGACCATGATCACGCCGACCATGCGCACCACGGGCACCACGCGGCGGACCCCCACGGCGGACACCCCTGAGCGCGCACGTTCCCAGTCGTCATCCTTTGGATGACTCATCGATTGTCATCCAAAGGATGACGTGGTACAACGGTGTCAGTGAGGCGCATTGGCAGCAACTGCCCGAACCCTCTGGAGGTGTTTTCCGATGTTGATGCGCACCGACCCCTTCCGTGAGCTCGACCGGCTGGCGCAGCATCTGGTGGGCACCGGCACCGGTACGTGGTCCCGGCTGTCCCCGATGCCGATGGACGCCTACCGAGAGGGCGACACCTATGTGGTGGCCTTCGACATCCCCGGTGTCACCGCGGACGCGATCGACATCGACGTCGAACGGAACATGCTGACCGTCAAGGCCGAGCGCCGGCCGACGGCGAAGGCCGACGACGTGCAGATGGAGCTCTCGGAGCGGCCGCTGGGCGTCTTCTCCCGCCAGCTGGTACTGGCCGACACGCTGGACACCGAGCACATCCAGGCCGACTACGACGCGGGTGTGCTCACCGTGCGCATTCCGATCGCGGAGCGTGCCAAGCCCCGCAAGATCACCATCGGTGTCGGATCCGGCCGCAAGGAGATCTCCGGCTGAGCCGGACCGCCGTAGGGCTCGGCGGAGGAGGACGGGCGACCGATCTCCCCCCTGCCCGTCCTCCGCGGGCAATCCGGGGCAAGGAAGGGAGACTGCCGAGGTGACCGTGCGACGAGAGGCGTTCCTCGACCACGTGAAGGAACGCGGCGAATACCGCACCCCGCAGGAAGCCGAGCGTGCGACTCGCGTCGTGCTCGCCCTGCTGGGCGCGCACTTGCTCGGCGAGGTACGAGCCCAGCTGGCGGCGCGGCTGCCGGAAGGCTTCGCCCTGATCCTTCTCAACCCGTTGCAGAGCGCCGAGCCGCTGTCCCCGGAGCGGTTCGTGCGGGCGACCGCGGCCTGGATCGAGGGTGCCACCGAGCAGACCGCGGCCTGGGACGTCAGCGCCGTCCTGTCCACCGTCGCCGACGCCGCCGACGACGACCTGCTCCAACAGATCCTGCTCCAGCTCCCCTCCGGCTACGACCTCCTCTTCGGCCGCCCTCAGCCCGCCTGACCACCCACCGGCGACTCCGCACCGACGCCTGCGCCGGGGCCGGTCGCTTGACGACCGGCCCCGGCGGCCACTCACCCTGTCACAGGGTCACGGCAGAGGCGGGTACGCGTTCTGCATGAGCTGCTGGAACTGGGCGGAGAACCAGTGCCCGGCCAGCGGCGCGTTCGGCAGGGCGCCGGTGGGGTTGTTGCCGTTGCGGGCGTTGCCGCCGTAGGTGGGGTCGCACATGCGGTCGAAGCCCTTGCCCTCGTCGTCGGAGACGGCGGAGCTGGAGCCGTCGGACTCGCCCGGCGGCTTGACCCACACGTAGGCGTCGATGCCGGCGGCCGGGGCGGCGGTGGGCCGCTCGCCGAGTCCGGCGCCGCTCTGGTTGCACCAGTTGCCGGCGTGGATGCGCCGGTCCACACGGCTGCCGTTGACGTAGTCGTCGACGGACGTGAGCGGCCCGGGACCGGTGGGCCGGGCGGCGCCGCCCCAGCCGTCGCGGGAGGTGTCGATGAGCATGCCGATGCCGGAGCGGAACCCGGCCGCGACCAGCTTGTCCCGCAGCCCCAGGGCGAACGACTGCTCGTCCACGTACTGGTTCCAGTCGACCCACTTCGACTGGCGCACGGTCTGGCCGTTCACCGTGTCGGTGACCTTGAAGTTCGGCTCCTTGACGGGGCTGTAGTTGGCGGTGTTGACGATGAAGCCGGCCACGTCGTCGACGCTCGCGCCGTTGGTCGTGGCGACCTTGGCGAACTCCTGCACGGCCGGGCCGAGGTTGCTGTCCCAGCCGAGCCAGCCGTGGTGGCCGGCGTCGATGTAGTTGTAGACGTTGGGAATGGCGCCGAGCTTGTCCAGGGCGTAGGAGACGCCCTTCTCGTAGTTGCCGTTGCTCTTCATGGTCACGCAGGCGTCGGTCGTGGTGGGGGTGCCGCCGGCGTTGGTGACCAGGTTGGGCAGTGAGTCGGGTTCGATGACCGTGGCGATCCGCAGGCCCGCGTACTTCGGGTCGGAGAGGATGGACGCGATGGGGTCGATGTACTGGCTCTTGTACTTGTCGAGGTCGTTCGGGCCGAGTTCGCCGTTGGAGGCGAGTGCGGCACAGTCACGGCCCGGCAGGTCGTAGATGACCAGCTGGACGACGAGGTCACCGGATCCCTTCTGCTTCAGGGCCGCGTCGAGGTGGTCGCGCAGGCCCATGCCGCCGCTCACGCCGTTGATCGCGGCGATCCGGTCGAGCCAGACGGCGGTGGGCTGGTTGGCGATCCGGCTGCCGCCCGGCTCCGCAGCCGCCTTGGCCGACCACTCGGGGTTCACGTACACCTTGGCCCCGACATAGGGGTTGTCGGCCCGGCCGTCCGTGCCGCCACCGCCCCCTCCGCCGCCCGTGCCGCCGCCCGTGCCGCCACCGGTACCGCCGCTGCCGCCGTCGTCGACGTTGCAGGCGACGCCGTCGAGCGTGAAGGTGGCCGGCACGGCGTTGGTGCCGCTGTAGGAGCCGTTGAAGCCGAAGCTGACCGAACCGCCGGTCGCCAGGGAGCCGTTGTAACTCTCGTTGCCGGCCGTCACGGCGGCACCGCTCTGGGAGACCTTCGCGTTCCAGCCGTTGGTGACCTGCTGATTGCCGGCGAACGACCACTGCAGCGACCAGCTCGACTTCGCAGGGCCGTTGTTGGTGATGGTGACGGCAGTGGTGAAGCCGGTGTCCCACTGGTTCTGCACCTTGTAGTCCACGGTGCAGGGCACCGAGGAGGTGGCGGCACCGGCCGGTGCCGCGAGGAGTGCCGTGCCCGAGGTTCCGGCGACCAGCGCCAGGGCGGCCACAAGCGACATTCTGGTACGACTCATGAGTGCGGGTTCCTTCTCCTTCGGAGGTGATCACGAGGTGAGGGCGCGCGGGATCAGGGACGTCCCGGAAGGCAGTCCCCGGACTTTCATCGAGCAGGGGCGTCGACGTCGAGTGGTCGACGAGTCCTGCCCTCGGCGCCCGCGATGGGCACAGGAGACACGCGGGGCAGGCGCGTTGCCGTCAGGCGGCGGTGACACGGTCGGCCGCGGGACCGGTCCCGGGACACCGTCGCACCCCGGACCGGACAGCGCCCGGACGGAGCGCGACCGTACCGGTGACGGCTGGAAGTGCTGAACACGGGGGGTGTCGCATGAGCGAGTCCTCACAGTTGGGCGGGCCGAGACGGCCGCGTCGACTGATGGAATCGCTCCCACTGGTGCCGACGAAGCTAGCGCCAAGTGAGCCGCTTTCACAGGGTTGTTGCTTAACTTTCTTCGGCAGGTTCCGCTCGGAACGATTCAACTCCTCAACGTCTTGACGGGGTCAGCCGTCATCCCCACTATGGGAGCGCTCCCACTGGTTCAAGCCTTGTCCCCCCACCGAGCCGCACTCCGCAAGGAGGACCAGAAACGTGGATTCCGGACGCAAGCGCAGAGCCACGAGACGGTTGTGGACCGCCGTCGCAGCCGCATTGGCTCTGCCCCTGTCGATGCTCGCCACCAGCGCAACGCCCGCCCACGCGGCGGCCGTCCAGTGCAGCGTCGACTACAAGACCAACGACTGGGGTTCCGGCTTCACCGCGGACCTCACGATCACCAACCGCGG
>NZ_JBFACN010000029.1:0-106962 GCF_040640875.1 Streptomyces sp. NPDC021562 | reverse complement strand
CTGGCGTTGACTTTTGGCACGCTGTTGAGTTCTCAAGGAACGGTCGCTTCCTTTGTACTCACCCTCTCGGGCTTTCCTCCGGGCTTCCCTTCGGTGTTCCAAACTCTATCAGTGTTTTTCCGGCCCTCTGACCACCCTCCCGCAGGCATGCGGAAGATGATCCGAAGTTAGGATCTGACGAATTTGGGTTCTGCCCGACCGAGGACGCATTGCCGCGCCGCTTGGCCCCAAGCAGGAGTACGACTGTACACGGGGCTTCGGAGCCCGTGCAAATCCATTACCCTGGTGGTCTAGACCACTACCTGGTAGCTTCCATGCGGAACCGCCACTTCATATGACATACGCTGCTGCTCAGGGCCGTCCGGGACAGGTAGTGACGGCCCGTAAGCAGCTCCACTCCTGGGAGGCTTCCCATGACCACCGTGACGTCCCCGCTGGCTGGACGCGCCATCGGACTGGCCGCCGTGCCCGATCCGGTCTTCTCCGGGGCCATGGTCGGCCCGGGCACAGCCATCGACCCCGCGCGTGAGCCTGCCGAGGTCGTGGCACCCGTTGACGGAGTCATCGTTTCCCTGCACCCGCACGCGTTCGTCGTCGTCGACGAGAGCGGTCACGGCGTGCTCACCCACCTCGGCATCGACACCGTGCAGCTCAACGGCCAGGGCTTCGAACTGCTCGTCAACAAGGGCGACACCGTGACCCGTGGCCAGGGCGTCATCCGCTGGAATCCGGCCGAGGTGGAGGCCGCCGGCAAGTCCCCGGTGTGCCCCGTCGTGGCACTCGAGGCCACGGCGGACTCCCTCTCCGAACTCCGCGAGGACGGCGATGTGAAGGCCGGGGACAGCCTCTTCGCCTGGAACTGACTCGTCCGGAGCTGACGACCCCGTTCGCCTGCCCGCCGTATGACGGAGGGGGCGACGACCACGACAACCATCGCGGCGGCGGGACCCGCCGCACTATCGGAGACGGGTGAGATGGAGACAACGCTGCGAGGCGTCGGCGTGAGCCACGGTGTGGCGATCGGCGAGGTTCGGCACATGGGAACGGCGGTGCTGGAACCGCCTGCCAAGCAGATCCCGGCGGAAGAGGCCGCGCGGGAGCAGGGCCGGGCCCGTCAGGCGGTGGACGCGGTGGCCGCCGACCTGATGGCACGCGGCAACCTCGCCGGTGGCGAGGCCCAGGCAGTGCTTGAGGCGCAGGCCATGATGGCCCAGGACCCGGAGCTGATGGCCGACGTGGAGCGCCGGATCGCCGTCGGCAGCACCGCTGAGCGTGCCGTGTACGACGCGTTCGCCGCGTACCGCGAGCTGCTGGCCGGCGCCGGCGAGTACCTCGCCGGCCGGGTGGCCGACCTGGACGACGTGCGGAATCGTATCGTCGCCCGGCTGCTGGGCGTTCCGATGCCGGGCGTCCCGGACAGCGACGAGCCGTATGTGCTGGTGGCCCGGGATCTGGCGCCGGCGGACACGGCGCTTCTCGATCCGGCGCTGGTGCTCGGTTTCGTCACCGAGGAGGGTGGCCCGACGAGTCACAGCGCGATCCTCGCCCGGGCGCTCGGTGTGCCGGCGGTCGTGGCACTGCCCGGCGCGGGTGAGCTCGCCGAGGGCACGGTGATCGCCGTGGACGGCAGCACCGGCGACATCTTCGTGAATCCGAGCGCGCAGAAGAAGGCGGAGCTGCAGGCGGCGGCCGCCGAGCGAAAGGCGGCGCTGGCCGCCTCGACCGGGCCGGGTGTCACCGCGGACGGGCACAAGGTGCCGCTGCTGGCCAACGTGGGCGGGCCTGCGGACGTGCCGGCGGCTGTGGCGGCCGGTGCCGAAGGCGTGGGCTTGTTCCGTACCGAGTTCCTGTTCCTGGACGACAGCAAGAACGCTCCCTCCGAGGAGAAGCAGGTCGAGGCCTATCGCCAGGTGCTCGAGGCGTTCCCCGAGGGCCGGGTGGTCGTGCGGGTGCTGGACGCGGGTGCCGACAAACCGTTGGACTTCCTCACCCCGGCGGACGAGCCGAACCCGGCGTTGGGCGTGCGCGGGCTGCGGACGCTGCTCGACCACCCCGAGGTGCTGCGCACCCAGCTGACCGCGCTGGCGAAGGCGGCGGAGGGGCTGCCCGTCTACCTCGAGGTCATGGCGCCCATGGTGGCCGACCGCGCGGACGCCAAGGCGTTCGCGGAGGCCTGCCGGGAGGCGGGGCTGCGGGCCAAGTTCGGTGCGATGGTGGAGATCCCGTCGGCAGCTCTGCGGGCGCGCTCGATCCTCCAGGAGGTCGAGTTCCTGTCGCTGGGCACCAACGACCTGGCGCAGTACACGTTCGCCGCGGACCGTCAGGTGGGTGCGGTGTCCCGGCTGCAGGACCCGTGGCAGCCCGCGCTGCTCGACCTCGTCGCGCTGTCCGCGGAGGCGGCGCAGGCCGAGGGCAAGAGCTGCGGTGTGTGCGGTGAGGCCGCGTCCGATCCGCTGCTGGCCTGTGTACTGGCCGGTCTGGGTGTCACCTCCCTGTCCATGGGTGCGGCGTCGATTCCTTATGTCCGGGCGATGCTCGCCAAGTACACGCTGGCGCAGTGCGAGCGGGCCGCGGCGGCGGCGCGTGCTGCCGACAGCGCGGACGAGGCGCGCGCGGCGGCTCAGGCGGTGCTGTCGGGCGAGTAGCCGGGCGCGGCCGTGGTCCGCTGTCGTTCCAGGGGCGCTCCACCTGCGGGTGGGGCGCCCCTGGCGCGTTTCAGTGGTGGTGGCCCGGTGGTGTGTCCTGACCGCCGAGGTCGGGCGGTGCGCAGTAGTCGACGTCGGATTCCGGGGAGATGAGGTCGCCGGATTCGATGTCTGTGCAGTAGGCGTCGAAGACTTCTCCGGCGGTCAGCGGGGCGAGGGTGTCTCCGCGCAGTCGCCAGCCGTAGACCCGGTCGGGGTTGCCCGGGGCGCTGGTGCGCATGACGAGCCCGCCGGGGCTGCGGGTGGCGAGGCCGAGGGCGAGGACGCTGGTGAATTCGAGGGTCTCGGCCTCGTCGAGGTCGGTGGTGCCCGCGGCGTTCCGGTCGGCGTGGAGGACGGTGACGAGGGTTTCGGGTGGTCCGGAGACGCTGCAGACGAGGTGCCGGTCGCCGGGTGGGGCGGTGTCGAGGATGCGGGTGAGGAGGTGGGCGGCGCGGGTGAAGGCGGCCCGTCCGACGTCCTCGCCGCAGGTGGGGCAGGGGCCGAGCCGGGCGAGGAGGGTGCTGGCGTACTCCCAGGTGGCCTGGCGTACGGCCTCGTCGACGAGGGCGGGGACGAGATCGGTGAGGGGCCGGCCGTCGTAGGGGATGGTGGCGCCGGTGGCGGCGAGTTCGGCGGTGAAGCGGGTGCGGCTCGCGGGGTGGTCCGGGTCGAGTCCGGTGCCCGTGCAGAACTCGGCGTACTCCTCGGGGTCGAACAGGGCGAGTGTGGTGTGGGTGCCTTCGGACGCGCGGATCCTGAGGAGGGCTTCGATCTGGTGGAGGTAGGTGGGGTGGTCGTCGAAGGTGAAGGTGCGGTAGCGCCGCATGGCGCGGAAGTCGTGTTCGTCGGTCAGCAGGCCGATGGTGCCGGCGATTTCGCGGCGCAGGACGCGTCGCATGCCCCGGTGGTCGGTGCGCGCCATGGTTTCCCCCTGTGTGCGGTCGATCAATGCTCACTCACAGTAATCGGCGCCACTGACAATCGGGGGTGCGGAAGCCGGTCCCGGACGAATCGGTGCTGAATTCCGCAGGTCAGGGCGATGAGGGCGCCGAACGCCGACCAGCCGAGTGGGCCGACGGCGATGGCGGCGGTGACGGCGAGTGGGCCGATGCTGCGCTGGGCGGACTGGGCGAGGCCGTGGACGCCGAGGTAGGCGCCCTGGGCGGTGGCGGGCGCCAGGGCGACGGAGAGTTCCCAGGAGATGGTGGCGTGGAGGATTTCGGCGAGGGTGAAGGCAGTGGCCGCGGCGGTGAGCAGGAGGACCGCGGTGGGGGTTCCGCCGGTGGCGGAGAGGGCCATGGCGGTGCCGCCGAGCGCGAAGGCGGCGGAGAGCGGGACGAGGAGCCGGCGGGCGGCCTCGCTGCTGGTGCCGAAGCGGGCGAGCGGCACTTGCAGGGCCACCACCAGCACGTTGTTGAGGACGAGCAGCAGGGGTGCGAGGCCGTGCGGGACGTGGTCGCTGTGGGCGATCGAGAGGGGCAGGCCGATTTTGAAGACGGCGTCGTCGAGGAAGAGGACGGTGTCGGTGGCGACGTACGCGAGGTAGGTCCGGTCTCGCCAGGGGCCGGCCGGGTTCGGGGTGCGGGGCCTGGTTCCGGAGCCGGTCACGACTCGGGAGGCGGAGGGGGGTTCGCCGCAGCGCAGGGTGAGGAGTGCTATGACGACGAAGGAGACGGCATCGCCGGTCAGGAGCCAGCGGTAGGCCGTGGTGGTGCCCAGGGCGAGCGCTGCCGCGGCCGCCAGACCGCCCAGGGCCCAGCCTGCGTTGGCGAGGGTCCGGCTGAGGGCCTGGTAGCGGACTCGTTCGGGGCCCGCGACGCGGGTGGCGTACAGCTTGGTGAGGACGTTGGCGGCGCGGTCGCCGAGGGCGCCGACGGCCGAGATGGCGAGCAGCAGGGTGTAGTCGTCGGTGGTGAGGAGAGCCAATGAGGCGACTGCGCGCAGGAGTTGGCACGCGGTGAGGACGCGGGTGAGGGGCAGCCGGTCGGCGAGGCGGCCGCCCAGGGGTGCTCCCGCGATGCCGATGGCGCCCGACACGGCGGCGAGGGTGCCGACTTCGGGGAGGGAGAGACCGGAGACGTAGGTGAAGTAGAGCACCGACACCGACGCCCACAGTCCGCTGCCGATGCGGTCGATCAGGGCGATGGCGAGCATTCTGCGCCCGTCGCGGCCTCCGGGTATGCGTTTCGGTCGTGTCCTCGTGCCGGGCGTCGTCTGCAATGCTCCCCCTTGCCGGAAATTATGTACTGATACATACTTGCCAACGTGGTAATACAATATGGGATCACCGGGTCCACGGCCAAGGGGATTGCCGCGTCCGTCGAACAGGGCGTGGCCCAGGGCGAGCTGGCGCCGGAGGCACCGCTGCCGCCGGTGCGGCGGCTCGCGGAGGAGCTGGGGGTGAGCCCGGGCACGGTCGCGGCGGCGTACAAGGAACTGAGACGGCGCGGGATCGTCGTCACGCGCGGGCGTGGCGGCACCGTGGTGGCGCCCGCTCCGGCGTTGGCGTCAAGGCGGCCGCCCAGAGTGCCCCCAGGCCTCCGCGACCTGGCCGGCGGGCATCCCGATGCGGCCCTGCTGCCGGGTCTGGTGCCGCCCTCGCGGCTGTCCCCGGGCGCCCGGTCACACCGTTCCGCGCCACGGCTCGCGCGGCTGGAGGAAGCCGTACGTGACTGGCTGCGGCCCGACGGCCTCCCGGTGGAGCACGTGACGTTCGCGCACGGCGCCCTGGACCTGATCGCCCGCGTTCTCTCCGTGGAGCTGCGGCCCGGCGACGCCGTGGCCATGGAGGACCCCGGATATCACCACCTGCTCGACCTCGTCCCGGCGCTGGGGCTGCGGACCTTTCCGGTTGCCGTGGACGACGAGGGAATGCGTCCGGACAGTCTGGCCGCGGCCCTGCGCGCGGGTGCCCGGGCCGTGGTGTACAGCCCCCGGGCGCAGAATCCGTACGGCGGCTGCTTCTCGGCCGCGCGCCGGGACGCCTTGGCCGAGCTGCTGCGGGCCGAGCCCGACGTCCTGGTGGTCGAGAACGATCACGCCTCCTCGGTGACCGACGCCCCGCTGCACTCGGCGGTCGGCGCGGGCCTGGCGCGCTGGGTGCATGTGCGGACGGTGAGCAAGTTCCTCGGTACCGACCTGCGCTGGGCGGCAGCCACCTGTGACGCGACGACGCTCGCGCGTCACGACGGACTGCTGCTCGTGACGTCGGGCTGGGTCAGTCATCTGCTGCAGGAGACGGTGCTCGGCCTGATGACCGACGCGGACACACGCGCGTTGGTGGCACGCGCGCGTGCGGCCTACGCGGTACGCCGGCGAACGCTCGCAGGAGAGCTGGCCGAGCGTGGCATCGCTTCGCACGGGGCGAGTGGGATGAACCTGTGGGTGCCCGTGCGGGACGAGTCGGCCGTGGTGAACGGTTTGCGCTCGTACGGCTGGTGGGTCGCGGCGGGCGCGCGTTTCAGGCTTTCGGCCGGCCCGGGGGTGCGGATGACGACCGCGGGGCTCGAGCCGGTCGACGCCGTACGGCTGGCCTCGGACTTCGCCTCGGTACTGGGCGAGTCCGAGGCCACCTACGGGGGCTGACCGCCTCGGCGAGGAGCTCAGGTGCGCATTCGGGCGAGGTCCTCGTAGAAGCCCAGCAGCTCGAGGTTGTCGATGGAGCCCGGGTTGACGGCCTTCTCCAGAGGCGTGCCCTGGAGAAGGCGCTTGACCGGGACCTCGATGCGCTTGCCGGTGAGGGTGTGCGGGACGCCGGGCACCTCGATGATCTCGTCGGGGACGTGCCGGGGCGACAGCTGCTCGCGGATGGCCTGCTTGATGCGGTTCAGCAGGGCTTCGTCGAGGACCGCCCCGGGCGCCAGGTGGACGAAGAGGGGCATCCAGTAGCCGCCGTCGGGCTGCTCGATGCCGATGACCAGGGATTCCCTGATCTCGGGCAGGCGCTCGACGGCCTCGTAGATGTCGGCCGAGCCCATCCGTACGCCCTGCCGGTTGAGCGTGGAGTCGGAGCGGCCGTGGATGACGACCGAGCCGCGTGACGTGACGGTGATCCAGTCCCCGTGCCGCCAGACGCCGGGGTAGGTGTCGAAGTAACTGTCGTGGTAGCGGCTGCCGTCGAGGTCGTTCCAGAACCGGGTCGGCATGGAGGGCATCGGGTTGGTGACGACCAGTTCGCCGACCTCGTCGATGACGGGGTTGCCGTGCGGGTCCCAGGCCTGGAGGTCGGTGCCCAGGCCCGGTGCCTGGAGTTCGCCGGTGTGGACCGGGAGGGTGGGGACGGCCCCGGCGAAGCAGGAGCACACGTCGGTGCCACCGCTGACGGAGGCGATCCACAGGTCGTCGCGGACCTCGTCGTGCAGCCAGCGGAAGCCGTCGGGAGGCAGGGGGGAGCCGGTGGTGGCGACACACTGCACCCGGGAGAGGTCGAAATCCCGGGACGGGTGGACGCCTGCCTTGCGGCAGGCCATCACGTAGGCGGCGGAGGTGCCGTAGAGGGTGGCTCCGGTGCGTTCGGCGACGCGCCACTGGGCGCTGATGTCGGGGTGTCCGGGGCTGCCGTCGTACAGGACGATCGTGGTGCCCGTGAGGAGGCCGGAGACGAGGAAGTTCCACATCATCCAGCCGGTCGAGGTGTACCAGAAGAAGCGGTCCTCCGGACCCAGGTCGCAGTGCAGGCCGAGCTGTTTCAGGTGTTCGACGAGAATGCCGCCCTGGGACTGGACGATGGCCTTGGGCAGGCCGGTGGTGCCGGAGGAGTAGAGGACCCACAGGGGGTGGCCGAACGGGACCTGCTCGAACTCGGGCTCGGTGTCGGCGGCGGTCAGCGCGGCCCAGTCCAGGGCGCCCTCGGGGGCCGGGGTGCCGAGCAGCGGGATGTGCACGACGGCGCGCAGGGTCGGCAGCTCGCCGCGGAGTTCGGCCACGGTCTCGCGGCGGTCGTGTTCCTTGCCGCCGTAGCGGTAGCCGTCGACGGTGAACAGGACGACGGGTTCGACCTGCTGGAAGCGGTCCAGGACGCTGCGGGCGCCGAAGTCGGGGGCGCAGGAGGTCCAGACGGCGCCGACGGCGGCGGTGGCGAGGAGTGCGACCACGGCCTGCGGGATGTTCGGGAGGTAGCCGCTGACACGGTCGCCGGGGCGGACGCCGAGGGCGCGGAGCGCGGCGGCCAGGGAGCCCACCTGGCGGCGCAGCTCCGCCCAGGTGACCGGGTGGGGTTCGTGGGTCTCGTCGACGTGCAGGAGCGCGGGTTCGTCGGCGCGTGTGCCGGCGGCCCGCAGGGCGTGCTCGGCGTAGTTCAGGGTGGCGCCGGGGAACCATTCGGCGCCCGGCATGGAGCGGTCGCCGAGCACGCGCGCGTAGGGCGTCGAGAACCGTACGTCGAAGAACTCCGTGACGGCTTTCCAGAAGGTGTCCAGGTGGTCGACGGACCAGCGGTGCAGGGCCGGATAGCCCCCGTCGGCGGGTGCTCCGTGGTGTGCTGCCGCCCAGGACTGGAACGCGGTGATGCGGGCCTGCGCGATCCGTTGCGGATCGGGCTGCCAGAGCGGCTGGGGGTTCGCGGTCGACATGGGGCGGCTCCCGGGCTTCTGCGCTGGTGTGCGGGGGACGCGCACGGGCGGGGGTGGGCGCGTGACGCGGCTGACAGGGACGATGCCATGTGATCGACTTCTGCACCAGGGCGCGCTCCACGTGGACCGTGTCGTGAAGATCTGGTCCCGGCACGGGTGAACGGCAGTTGAACGGCGCGCACGTGCGGCGCGTGGAGTGGCAGGGTGAGCAGCATGGACGGTCGTGACCTGGTGCGTTCGGTAAGAGTGGGCGGTTCGAGGAAGGCGGCTCTGGGGTTGCGTACCGTACGCGCCGCGTGGCGCAGGAGGCGCATCGATGCGGTCGGGCTGCCCGCGCGGGGGGCGGAGCGGGCCCGGGTGCCCGGGCCGGTGCAGGGCGCGGAGCCGGGCCCCGGGGGCGGAGTGATCCGCTTCAGCCGGTCCGAGCTGCGGATCATGGTCGCCTTGAACGGTGCGGTCTTCTGGGGCTGGGACGGGGCCGGTCCCGAACCGTCGTACGGTCTCGCGGGTCGCGGTCCTGAGGCCGACCCGCGGGCGGTGCTCGAACCGGACACCGACGGCGGCTGGCGGGTCGTGGCGGAGCGGGTGACGGTCAGTGTCTCGCGGCACGGCGCGGTGGAGGTGTGCACGCCGGGTGGGGTGATGCTGCGGCGGGACCTGCCGCCCCGGTGGTGGGAGCCGGTGGACGGGGGTGCGGCGCGCTGGGTGCAGCGCTCGGAGGTGGCGGCGGACGCGCGGTTCTTCGGTCTCGGCGGGCGGGCCTCGGGGCCCCGGCTGCGGGACGGGTCCTACCGGCTGTGGAACACCGACCCCGGGCACGCCTTCGGGCCCGGTGACGATCCGCTGTACATCACCATGCCGGTGCAGTTCGTGGTGGCGGACGCCGCCGCGCACCTGGTGTTCCACGACACCTCGTGGGACGGGACGGTGACGCTCCGGGAGGGTGAGGAGGGGGCTGGTTCGGGTCATGACCGGACCGGACGGAGCGAGTTGCGGATGGACGGCGGCCCGCTGCGCTGCTGGGTGATGGTGGGCACCCCCGCGCGCGTGCTGCACACCTGGGCCTCGCTCACGGGGCCGCCGGCCCTTCCGCCGGCGTGGGCGCTGGGCCATCACCACGCCCGCTGGGGATTCGGCAGCGAGGAGGAAGTGCGGCGGATCGTCGCCGGTTACCAGGAGCGGGATCTGCCACTGGACGCCGTCCATCTGGACATCGACCACCATGACGCCCATCAGGTGTTCACCGTCGACCGCGAACGCTTCCCGAAGCTGCCGACGCTGGCGGAGGAGCTGCGGCGGGACGGGATCCGGCTGGTGTCCACCGTGGGCCCGGCGGTGAGGGCGGAGCGGGGCTGCGCGGTTCATGACAGCGGGGCGGCCGTGGACGCCTTCGTACGGGATGCGTCGGGGCGGCCGGTCGAGGGGGTGGGGTGGCCCGGGGAGTCGGTCTTTCCCGACTTCACGCACGCGCGCGTGCGCAAGTGGTGGGGTGCTCTGTACGAGGAGCGGCTGGCGCTGGGCTTCGCGGGGTTCTGGCACGACATGAACGAGCCGACCTCCTTCAACGCCTTCGGCGAGTCGACGCTGCCGCGGTCGTCGAGGCACGCTCTGGAGGGCCGCGGCGGCGACCACCGTGAGGCGCACAACGTCTATGCGCTCTGCATGGCCCAGGCCGCCTACCTGGGGCTTCGGGAAGCGGCGCCGGGTGAGCGCCCCTTCCTGTTCTCGCGCTCCGGCTGGGCGGGAATGCAGCGCTACGGCGGCACCTGGTCCGGTGACGTCGCCACCGGCTGGCCCGGGTTGCGCGCGTCCCTGTCGTTGGTGCTGGGGCTCGGGCTGTGCGGGGTGCCGTACTCGGGCCCGGACGTGGGCGGATTCGACGGGAGCCCGTCGCCCGAGCTGTTCCTGCGCTGGTTCCAGCTGGGCGCGTACCTGCCGTTGTTCCGCACGCAGGCCGGCATGCGGGCGGGGCGCCGGGAGCCGTGGGAGTTCGGGCCCGAGGTGCTGGAGCACGCGCGCGCGGCGCTCCTGGAACGCCGACGCCTGCTGCCGTACTTCATGACGCTGGCGCATCTGGCGAGGCGCACCGGCGCGCCCTATGTGCGGCCGTTGTGGTGGGGTGCGCCGGAGGACCGGGCGCTGCGTGACCGGGAGGACGCGTTCCTGCTGGGCGACGCTCTGCTGGTGGCGCCGGTGCTCGATCCGGGCACGGACCGGCGTGCGGTGCAGCTGCCCCGGGGGCGCTGGTACGACACGCTGTCGGAGCAGGCGTACGAGGGTCCCGGGCAGGTCCTCGTGGACGCGCCGCTGTCCCGGATCCCGGTGCTCGCGCGCGCGGGTGCCGTCCTTCCCGTGCGGGGCGAGGACGGCGGTACGCAGCTGGAGGTGTGGGCGCCCGTCCGGGGGCGGACGGGCGGCGGGCTGGTCGTGCCGGACGCGGGCGACGGCTGGGACGAGCCGGAGGTGGAACGGTACGTCGCCCGTTGGGAGGGCCGGCAGGTGGTGGTCCGGCGCGAGGGGGAGAACGGCGTCGGCGAGCCGTCCCGGCCCGTGCGTGTCAGGGGGCTGGGCTGAGCCGGAGGGCTCAGTAACGGCCCTCGAACCACGCGCGCACGGCGACGCTGTGCAAGGGGAAGGCGAGTTCCTCGGGTCGGCGCAGCAGGTGCCAGCCCTCCGTCTCGTCCGTCGCACCCGACGGCGGGAGGCCTTCGGCCGGACGTTCCGGGAGGAGGCCGAAGAGCAGCAGGTGCCCGTCGGGTGAGCTCATGGCGTCCACGAGGCGCACGTCGCGGGCGGCCGCGTCGATGCCTGTCTCCTCCTTGAGCTCACGGACGACGGCGTGCCGCCAGTCCTCGCGGTCGTCGACGTAACCGCCGGGCAGCGCGACGCCCCCGCGCGCGGGGGCGACGGTGCGGGTGATGACGACCAGGGCGGTGCCCTTCGTGTCGTACACGGGCTGGAGGGCGATCGCCACCGGCAGCGGATTGCGGTACGCGGTGTGGTTGCAGGCCGCGCAGGTGCGGGGCCAGCCGGAGATGCCCTCTCCGTAGGCCGCTCCACAGCTCGAACAGTGCGAGTCCGGAGCGGAGTTGGCAAGGGGGTGCTGATTTTCGGACACGCGCGGACTTTATCCGATCACGAGGGTGTCGTCTCACGGTCAGCGGAGCGTCTTCTTCCGGAAGTGAAGCGACGCCGAGTGATCGGCCGAGTGATCAGGAGAGTGATCAGGCGGCGGACCGGCCGTCGGCGTTCGGCTCCGCGGCCTGCCCAATCCGGGCGGCCCGTGGCACACTTCTGACGTCCCGTCAGATCTGCTGCCGTGGAGGAGCTTTGTCGCGTACACGCATGCCGGCGGTCGACGGCTGGTTCGCCGGCGAGGGGAACGCCTTCCGGCTCCTGGGCACCCGCTGTGCCGCCTGCGCCACGGTCTTCTTTCCGCGGGAGGACGTCCACTGCCGCAACCCGGTGTGCCCGGGTGGCGATCTGAACGAGGTCCCGCTCTCCCCGCGCGGGCGGATCTGGTCGTTCACCGACAGCAGATACCGGCCTCCGTCACCCTATGTGAGCGATCCGGAACTTCCCTGGGAGCCGTACGCGTTGATCGCTGTGGAGCTGGAGGCCGAGCGGATCGTGGTGTTGGGCCAGGCGGTTCCCGGTATCACCGTCGCCGATCTGGCGGTGGGCATGGAGGCCGAGGTCGTCCCCGGAGTGCTGGCCGAGGACGCGGAGACGACCTGGACCACCTGGCACTGGCGGCCGACGGGGGTGGCGCGATGACGGCGGACGTGGCGGTGCTCGGCGTGGGCATGCATCCCTGGGGCAAGTGGGGACGCGGATTCGTCGAGTACGGGACGGCGGCTGCCCGCGCCGCTCTGGAGGACGCGGGGCTCCGGTGGCGGGACATCGGCTCGATCGTGGGCGCGGACACGGTACGTGGCGGCTATCCGGGCTATGTCGCGGGCGCGACCTACGCCAAGGCGCTGGGCTGGCAGGGGGCCCGGGTGACGAGCGTGTACGCGGCGTGCGCCTCCGGTGCCCAGGCCGTCGCCGCGGCAAGGGCGCAGATCCTGGCGGGGCTCGCCGACGCGGTACTCGTGGTGGGCGCGGACGCGGCGCCCAAGGGTTTCTTCCGGCCCGCCGGAGGAGAGCGTCCCGACGATCCCGACTGGCTGCGCTTCAGGCTGCTCGGGGCGACGAATCCGGCCTACTTCGGGCTGTACGCGCGCAGGCGGATGGCCGTGTTCGGGGACACCCCCGAGGACTTCGCACTGGTCAAGGTGAAGAACGCGGCCGCAGGTGCGGCGAATCCGTACGCCCGCTACCGCAAGAGGGTCACCCCCGAGGAGGTCGCCGCCTCCCAGGTGGTCGCGGATCCGCTGCGGCTGCTGGACATCTGCGCGACCTCCGACGGCGGGGCCGCGCTGGTCCTGTCCAGCCTGGAGTTCGCCCGCCGGCACGGGTCACGGCGGCCGGTGCGGATCCGGGCCGTGTCCACGGTCACGCCCCGCTATCCGAGCACGGTGCTGGACCTGCCGGACATCGCCACGGACTCGGCCGCCACGGTCGAGCCCCCGGAGCGGACCTTCCGGGCGTCGATCGCGAGCGCCGCCTACGAGGAGGCGGGCGTCGGACCCGAGGAGCTGTCCCTGGCGGAGGTGTACGACCTGTCCACCGCACTGGAGTTGCAGTGGTACGAGGATCTGGGGCTGTGCGCCGAGGGTGAGGCGGCGAAGCTGCTGCGGGAGGGCACGACGGCGCTGGGCGGCCGGATACCCGTCAACGCCAGCGGCGGCCTCGCCTCCTTCGGAGAGGCGGTGCCGGCCCAGGCGATCGCCCAGGTCTGCGAACTCACCTGGCAGTTGCGGGGCGCGGCGGGAGACCGGCAGGTCGCGCACGCGCGCGTGGGCATCACGGCCAACCAGGGGCTGTTCGGGCACGGTTCGTCCGTGATAGCGGTGGCCTGACGGGACCGGTGTGACGGCAGGATTCGCACACTGCGTGACCACCCCGGAATGATGCGTGAACGTCTCATGAACTGCCCCTGGGCGCACGCCCGGCGAGCCATCATGCTCCCGTGCTCTCCTGGACGGATGCTCTCCGTTTCGCCTTCCAGCCGGTGGTCAACCTGACGACAGGCGGGGTCGCCGCACTGGAGATCCTCGCCCGCCCCGAGACGGGTGACATCCTCGCCGAAGCCCACCGCGACCCCGAACTCGACGGCAGGCTGGCCGTGCTGGCCTTCCGGTCGGCGGCCCGCAGGGAGACCCTCCTGCCACTGCACATCAACGTCTTCGCCGCCACGCTCGCCGACCTGGGCGGCATCGGCCCGCTGCCCGAGGCCGTCCGCGAAGCCGGCCGGATGCCCTGGGAGGTCACCCTGGACGTCGTCCCGCCGTACGCGCATGTGCCGCAGCGGTCCCTGCTGGAGGCCGTGGCGACCCTGCGCGGCCAGGGCTTCCGGATCAGCGCGGACGGCATCGGCGACGGGGACGTGCCCTTGCGACTGCTCACCGACCTCTCCCCCGACCTGGTCAAACTGGACGCCTCGCTGCTCGGCCGGCCTGCCGCGGTCCGGGCGATGCGCACCCTGTGCGAGGAACTGGGCGCCCTCCTGGCCGTCGAGGGCGTCGAGACGGAACTGCAGTACGCGGCGGCCCTGTCGGCCGGGGCGCAGCTGGGCCAGGGCGAACTGTTCGCACCGCCGGCCCGGATCCCGGTGGCCGAGGTGTACGTTCCGCCGCCCTCGCCCGCCGCCGCCGTGACCCGGCCGCGCTCCGGGCCGTCGGTGCGGGAGTTCGTACGGCCTGCCGCACTGCTGCCGGTCACCGCGTCCGCGTCGCAGGTACGGACGCTGCTGACCGGGTCCCCGGACGTCTCGGGCGTCCTCCTGGTGGACCAGGCGGGTACTCCGGTGCGGTCGGTGCACCGCTCCCGCTTCCTGCTGTCGATGTCAGGCCGCTACGGGCACGCCCTGTACGCCGACCGCCCGGCCTTCAAACTGGGCGACGCACCGCGCACGGTCGGCATCGACGCGACCGCGTGGGAGGTGCTGGACGTGGTGGCCGTCGGCGGCCGGGACCGCGCCTGCGACGACGTGGCCGTCGTCGACCGGCTGGGGCGCTGCGTGGGCGTCGTCCACCTAGCCGACCTGCTGCGGGCACTCGCCGAGAGCCGGGTCGAGGAGGCCGCCGGTCTCAACCCGCTGACGCGCTTGCCCGGTTCGGACACGATCACGGTGGAGGCGGACCGCTGGATCGCGGACGGTAGGGTCGTCGCGCTGAGCTGGCTGGACATCGACCACTTCAAACTGGTGAACGACGGGGCCGGGTTCGCGGCGGGCGACGAGTTGATCCGCGCGGTGGGACGGGCCCTGCAGGAGGCCGCAGCCGGGCACGCGCGCGTGGGGCACATCGGCGGCGACGACTTCCTGGTGCTGGCCGACGAGACGGGCCTCGGCCCGCTGGAGGCGGTGCTCGACGCCACCTGGTCGGCCGGTGGCCGTCCCGTCACGCTGTCCCTGGCCACCGTCGTCTGCCCCCGGGCAGCGTGGCCGACCACCGGCAGGCGGCCGCGTGTCTGGCACCGCTGAAGAAGGCCGCCAAGGCGCTGCCGGGCGCGAGCTGGGTGCTGGGGCGGGCGGGGCTGCCCGGGTACGAGATCCGGCGCGGCTCGGGCTCTCACCCGGCCCAGGCCGGGTACGCGGTGGTGGAACCGTGAGAACTGCTCCCTGGCGCTCGCCCGTCATCGTTGCCGTCAACGACCTTGACGCCCCCTGGACGCCGGTGAAAACTTCCGGTGTCGGTCGACATCGCCGCACATACTCGGCGTAATCAGGCACTGCGCCCTGGGCTGTCCCGACATCGCCAAAGAACCGTTCCTGCTCTAAGTGCCGGGCCAGTCCCCCGGCCAGCGCCCTGGGAGCCGCCATGAGCAACGGAGACATATTCGTCGGCGAAGTCATCGGCACGGCCATCCTGATCCTGTTCGGCGCCGGTGTCTGCGCCGCGGTCACCCTCCGACACTCCAAGGCCCGGGCCGCGGGCTGGGTGGTGATCGCGTTCGGCTGGGGCTTCGGCGTCCTGGCCGGCGCCTACACCGCCGCCCCGCTGTCAGGAGGGCAGCTCAACCCGGCCGTCACCATCGGCATCGCCGTCGACACCGGCAGGTGGAACAAGGTCTGGGTCTATCTGCTGGGCCAGCTCGCCGGCGCGGTGCTGGGAGCCTTCCTGACCTACCTGGTCTACCTCGCCCAGTTCCGGGCCAACGTGCCGGACGAGGAGTCAGGAGAGGAGCCGACCCCGACGCTCGGCATCTTCTCCACCGTCCCGGAGATCCGGAACCCGGTCGCCAACCTCATCACCGAGATCATCGCGACCATGGCGCTGGTCCTGCCGATCCTGGCCTTCGGGCTGACGAAGGGGCTCGGGGAGTCCGGCACCACCGTCCTGATCGTCTCCCTGCTCGTCGTCGGCATCGGACTGTCCCTCGGCGGGCCCACCGGCTACGCCATCAACCCGACGCGCGACCTCGGTCCCCGGATCGTGCACACCCTGCTGCCGATCCCCCACAAGGGCACCTCGGACTGGGGCTACGCCTGGATCCCGGTCGTCGGCCCGCTGATCGGCGGGGCACTCGCGGGTCTCCTCTACAACGTGGCCTTCTGATCTCCCCGCCTTCACCCGCGACCCCAGGACCCAGCGACCACCGCAGCCTTCGGACCCAGCGACCAAGGGGTAGCCATGCCGGACACCGCCGAGAAGTACGTCGCCGCCATCGACCAGGGCACCACGTCGAGCCGCTGCATCATCTTCGACCACGGCGGCGCGATCGTCGCCGTCGACCAGCGCGAGCACCGCCAGATCTTCCCCAAGCCCGGCTGGGTGGAGCACGACGCCACCGAGATCTGGTCCAAGGTGCAGGCCGTGGTGGCCGGGGCGCTCGCCAACGCGGGGCTGCGAGCCGACCAGTTGAGCGCGCTCGGCATCACCAACCAGCGCGAGACGACGGTCCTGTGGGACAGGGCCACCGGCAAGCCCGTGCACAACGCGATCGTCTGGCAGGACACCCGTACCACCGCCCTGTGCAACGAGCTCGGCGGCAGCGACGGCCAGGACCGGTTCCGCGAGCAGACCGGGCTGCCGCTGGCGAGCTACTTCTCCGGGCCCAAGGCGGCCTGGCTGCTCGACAACGTGCCCGGGCTCCGGGACCGCGCCGAGCGCGGCGAGATCGCCTTCGGGACCGTCGACTCGTGGCTGATCTGGAACCTCACCGGCGGCACCGACGGCGGCCGGCACGTCACCGACGTCACCAACGCCGGGCGCACCATGCTGATGAACCTGGAGACCCTCCAGTGGGACCCCGCCATCCTCGCGGCGATGAACGTCCCCGCGGCGGTCCTGCCCGAGATCAGGTCCTCCGCGGAGGTGTACGGCACCGCCGTCGGCCGGCTCGCCGGGGTGCCGGTGGCCGCCGCCCTGGGCGACCAGCAGGCAGCGGTCTTCGGGCAGGCCTGCTACGAGGTCGGCACGGCGAAGAACACCTACGGAACGGGCAGCTTCCTGCTGCTCAACACCGGCAACCGGCCGGTGGCGTCCAAGAACGGACTGCTGACGACCATGGGCTACAAAATCGGTGACGAGGCACCGGTGTACTGCCTGGAGGGTTCGACAGCCGTGACGGGCGCGCTCGTCCAGTGGTTCCGCGACCAGCTCGGCATCATCCGCACCGCCGACGAGATCGAGCCCCTGGCCGCGAGCGTCGACGACAACGGCGGCGCCTACATCGTGCCGGCCTTCTCCGGTCTGTTCGCCCCCTACTGGCGTTCGGACGCGCGCGGTGTGATCACCGGGCTGACCCGCTACGTCACCAAGGCACATCTCGCGCGTGCGGTGCTGGAGGCGACGAGCTGGCAGACGCGGGAGGTCGTGGACGCCATGTACCAGGACTCCGGGGTACGGATCACGACCCTGAAGGTGGACGGCGGCATGACCAGGAACAACCTGCTGATGCAGCACCAGGCCGACGTGCTCGGGGTGCCGGTGATCCGGTCCCGGGTGTCCGAGACGACCTGCCTGGGCGCCGCCTACGCGGCCGGCCTTGCAGCCGGCTTCTGGAGCGATCTGGACGAACTCAGGTCGCACTGGCAGAAGGACGCCGAATGGACGCCCGCCATGCAGGCGTCGGTGCGCGAACGGGAGTTCGCCAACTGGCGCAAGGCGGTGGAGAAGAGCTTCGGCTGGCTCGACGAGGACGCCGAGTAGTCCCCTCGGACCACGGCCCGTACCCCGGTCGGCGGGGGTACGGGCCGTGCCGCCGCTCAGGTGGTGGCGGCCTGCCGGTGCGCCGCCGCAGCGGCCATCGCGTGCTGTACGACGCCGATGAGCACTTCCTTGACCGACCCGCGGTCCCGGGCGTCGCAGAGCACGACCGGTACGTCCGGGTCGAGGTCGAGGGCGCGGCGGATGTCCTCGGCCGGGTAACGGTCCGCGCCCTCGAAACAGTTGACGCCCACGAGGAAGGGGATGGAACGCCGCTCGAAGTAGTCGACGGCGGCGAAACAGTCCTCCAGGCGGCGGGTGTCGGCCAGCACGACGGCACCCAGCGCGCCCTCGGACAGCTCGTCCCACATGAACCAGAACCGTTCCTGCCCGGGGGTGCCGAACAGGTACAGCACCAGGTCCTCGCGCAGGGTGATGCGGCCGAAGTCCATGGCGACGGTGGTGGTGTGCTTGCCCTCGACACCGGAAGTGTCGTCGACCGGCCGCCCCGCCTCGGTGAGCAGTTCCTCGGTGCGCAACGGCCTGATCTCGCTGACCGCGCCGACCAGCGTCGTCTTGCCCACGCCGAAGCCGCCGGCCACGAGGATCTTGAGCGTGACGGGCTCGACCGGGGGCTTGCCGCGCTCAGATCGCCCGAAGATCATCGATCTCTTCTCCTGCTTGATGAGGGTCATTCGTTGATGGGGTCGTGCTCGGTGAGGGTGATGCCTGATGCGCCGCCGGGTGACGGATGTCCGTACCCGCCGCCACCCGGGGTTTCGATGACGAGGACGTCGTCGGTGCCGACGTCCGCCGTGTCGCTGCCGCCGAGTTCGGTGACCGTGCCGTCCGCCCGCTCCACGCGGTTCGCGCCGAGCGCGCCCGGCGCCCCGCCCGCCATCCCGTACGGCGGGACGCGACGGTGCTGGGAGAGGGTGGAGACGGTCATGGGTTCGAGGAAGCGGATCCGGCGGACCGCGCCGTCCCCGCCGCGCCAGCGGCCCGCGCCGCCGCTGCCCCGCCGTACGGCGAACTCGTCGAGGCGCACGGGCAGCCGCCATTCCAGGACTTCCGGGTCGGTGAGCCGGGAGTTGGTCATGTGGGTCTGTACGACGCTCGCGCCGTGGAATCCGTCGCCCGCCCCGGAACCGGAGGCGACGGTCTCGTAGTACTGGTGGCGTGCGTTGCCGAAGGTGACGTTGTTCATGGTCCCGGACCCCTCGGCCTGGACGCCCAGTGCCGCGTAGAGGGCGCCGGTGATGGCCTGGGAGGTCTCGACGTTGCCCGCGACGACGGCGGCCGGCGGCTCGGGAGCGAGCATCGAACCCGGTGGGACGACGATGTCCAGGGGCCGCAGGCAGCCGTCGTTGAGCGGGATGTCGTCGGCGACCAGGGTCCGGAAGACGTACAGCACCGCCGCGTTGACGACCGAGAACGGGGCGTTGAAGTTGGTGGCGAGCTGCGCGGAGGTGCCCGTGAAGTCGATGGTCGCCCGACGGTTGCCGCGGTCCACGCGGACGCTCACCCGGATGACGGCGCCGGAGTCGGTCTCGTAGGCGTACTCGCCGTCGTCCAGGGCGTCGACGACCCTGCGGACGGCTTCCTCGGCGTTGTCCTGGACGTGGCGCATGTAGGCCTGGACGACGTCGAGACCGAACTCCTCGATCATGCGGCCGACCTCGTCGACGCCCTTGCGGTTGGCGGCGATCTGGGCACGCAGGTCGGCGAGGTTGGTGGGGATGTTGCGGGAGGGATGGCGGGCCTCGGCGAGCAGCCGCTGGGTCTCGGCCTCCCGGAACCGGCCGCTCTCGGCGAGCAGCCAGTTGTCGAAGAGGACTCCCTCCTCCTCGATGGTGCGGCTGTTCGCGGGCATCGAGCCGGGGGCGACACCGCCGATCTCGGCGTGGTGGCCGCGGGATGCGACGTAGAAGAGGATGTTCCCACCGTCACCCGTTGTGACCGCGGTGCCGCCGGTCCCGAAGACCGGAGTGATCACGGTGACGTCGGGCAGGTGGGTCCCGCCGTGGTACGGGTCGTTGACGGCGTAGGTGTCGCCAGGACGCATCGAGGCGCCGCGACGGCGGATGACCTCTTTGACGCTGGTGCCCATCGAGCCCAGGTGGACGGGGATGTGGGGGGCGTTGGCCACCAGGTTCCCGTCCGGGTCGAACAGGGCGCAGGAGAAGTCCAGACGTTCCTTGATGTTGACGGACTGGGCCGTCGACTCCAGCCGGGCGCCCATCTGCTCGGCGATGGACATGAAGAGGTTGTTGAAGACCTCAAGCAAAACGGGATCGACTTTCGTGTCGAGTTCGGAACTCTGTGTGACCGCCACGCGTTCCATGACCAGATGCCCGTCGTCGGTCGCGGTGGCCCGCCAGCCGTCGTCGACCACGGTCGTGGCGCTGGCCTCGGTGATGATCGCCGGGCCGGTGACGGGTGCGCCGGGAGGCAGTTCCTCGCGGCGGTGGAGGGGTACGTCGCACCAGGCGCCGCCGGTGTGGAGGCGGACGGTCTCCGGGGCGGCGGGGCGGCCTTCGTACGGGGCGAGGGCGGACAGATCGGGGGGTTGGGTGATGCCGGTGGCTTCCACGGAAAGGGCTTCGACGACGACCGGACGGTCGAGGGTGAAGGAGTACGTGGCGCGATGACGATCTTCGAAGGCGCGTTTCATCGCGCCCGCTTCGGTGAGGTCGACGGTCAGGACGGTGTCGGTGCCGTCGTAGCGGAGTTGGGCGCGCCTGGTCACCTCGACACGGTCCTCGGGGACGTCCTCGGCACGGAGTTCGGCGCGGGCCGCTGCTTCCAGGTCGTCGGCGGTCCTGCGGACGCCGGGCATGGCGGCGGGCTCCAGAGGGACCTCGACGGACTGTTCGCGCATGGCGGTGGTGTCGGCGAGCCCGATGCCGACCGCGGACAGGACGCCTGCCATCGGCGGCACCAGGACGGTACGGATCCCGAGCGAGTCGGCGACCGGGCACGCGTGCTGCCCGCCGGCCCCGCCGAAGGTGGTGAGGGCGTACCGGGTGACGTCGTGGCCCTTCTGGACGGAGATCCGCTTCACGGCGCCCGCGATGTGGGCCACGGCGATGCTCAGGTAGCCCTCGGCGACCTGTTCCGGGGTGCGGTCGTCGCCGGTCTGCTCGCGGATCTGCCGCGCGAGGTCGGCGAACCGGTCGCGGACGAGGTCGGCGTCCAGGGGCCGGTCCCCGTCTGGGCCGAAGACGTGCGGGAAGTGGGCGGGCTGGATACGGCCGAGCATGACGTTGGCGTCGGTGACGGCGAGCGGGCCGCCGCCGCGGTAGCAGGCCGGTCCGGGGTCGGCGCCGGCCGAGTCCGGGCCGACGCGGTAGCGGGAGCCGTCGAAGTGCAGCACCGAGCCGCCGCCCGCGGCGACGGTGTGGATGTCCAGCATGGGGGCGCGCAGTCGGACGCCCGCGATCTGGGTGGTGAAGACCCGCTCGTACGCGCCGGCGAAGTGGGACACGTCGGTCGAGGTGCCGCCCATGTCGAAGCCGATGACACGGTCGAAGCCGGCGAGCTGCGACATCCGCGCCATGCCGACGATGCCTCCGGCCGGCCCGGACAGGACGGCGTCCTTGCCGCGGAACTGCCCGGCTTCGGCGAGGCCGCCGTTGGACTGCATGAACATCAGCCGCACGCCTTCGAGTTCGTCGGCGACACGGCGGACGTAGCGGCGCAGGACGGGCGACAGGTAGGCGTCGACGACGGCGGTGTCGCCGCGCGGGACGAGCTTCATCAGCGGGCTGACCTCGCTGGACAGCGAGATCTGCGGGAAGCCGGTGCGGGCGGCCAGCTCGCCGATCGCCCGCTCGTGGGCGGGGTGCAGGTGGCTGTGCATGCAGACGACGGCGACCGCGCGGATCCCGTCCTCGTACGCCTGCCGCAGCGGGCCCGCCAGGGCGTCCAGGTCGGGGGCGCGCAGGACGGTGCCGTCGGCCGCGATGCGCTCGTCGGCCTCGACGACGCGTTCGTACAGCAGCCCGGGCAGGTCGATGCGGCGGGCGAAGATGCGCGGGCGGTTCTGGTAGGCGATGCGCAGGGCGTCGCGGAAGCCGCGGGTGACGACCAGGAGGGTGCGCTCGCCCTTGCGTTCCAGGAGCGCGTTGGTGGCGACCGTGGTGCCCATGCGGACGGCGTCCACGGGCTCGCCGGAGTCGGCGAGGAGTTCGCGGACGCCCGCCACGGCCGCGTCGGCGTACCGCGCGGGGTTGTCGGAGAGCAGCTTGTGGGTGAGCAGCCGGCCGTCCGGGCGCCGGGCGACGACGTCGGTGAACGTCCCGCCGCGATCGACCCAGAACTGCCAGCCTGTCACGTCACCACTCCGCTTCCACGCCGGTCACAGCGCCCGGAGGCCGTTGATCACGTCGCGCAGAATACTCTCGTCCACCAGCTCGGCCGGGGGCACCGGCCGGTTGACGTGGACGAGTTCCCCGGCGACGAGGTCGCCGATGAGGACCCGGACGACTCCGATGGGCAGATCGAGTTCCGAAGCCAGCTCGGCGACCGACTGCGGTACCTCGCGGCAGAGCTCCACGATGTCGACGTGCTCCGGGGACAGCGTCCGGTCGGCCTCGGGGTCGTCCGCGTGGGGCTCCGTGACGACCACCGCGATCAGGTCGAGGCGGTGCTGGGCCGGACTCGTGGTGCGCCCGCGCGTCATGGCGTACGGACGGACGACCGGTCCGGCCTCGTCGTCGAACCAGCGACCTGTTCCCTGACCGTCTGCGCTCATGTCATCCCACTACCCGCCTGCGGGCAGATCGGTGCGCGGAGCGGACCCCAGATGTACGCCGACCCGCTTGACCAGCAGGGTCATCTCGTACGCGACCTGGCCGACGTCGGAGTCGGCGTCGGAGAGGACGGCGAGGCAGCTGCCGTCGCCGGCGGCGGTGACGAACAGGAACGCGTCGTCGAGTTCGACGACGGTCTGCCGGACGCTGCCCGCCTCGAAGTGGCGGCCCACGCCCTTGGCGAGGCTGTGGAAGCCGGAGGCCACGGCCGCCAGGTGCTCGCTGTCCTCTCTGGTGAGGTCCTTGGAGACCCCGGTGGGCAGGCCGTCGCCGGAGAGCACGACGGCCTTGCGGATGCTTGCCACCCGGTCCACGAGGTCGTCCAGGAGCCAGTTCAGCTCGCCCTTGTTCGTCGCCGTGCGGCCGGTCGCCATCGGATCGGTCATCGACCGTCCCCCTTAGTCGTTCCTTGTGCTGTGCCCTGCCGGACCCCGTCGCCCGTGGCGTTCTCCGTCCGCCCGCGCTGCCAGCCGCGCTGGAGCGAGGCCATGCGGCTGCGGACCTCGTCGGCGTCACGCTCGACGGGTTCCGGTTCGCGCGGGGCGGGTCGTGCGGGGTCCTGTCGCAGTTGCGGGGCCAGGTTGGCCTGCCGTACCCGCCTGGGCAGCGGCCGGGTGCCGGACTCGGCCTCCGGGGGCGTGCTGCCGAGGGGCGGGACGGAGTCGTCGGGGCCGCTGCCGGTGGTGAGCTCGGAGCGGCGGTCACGCTGGGGCGGGGCGGTCGGCCAGGCGGGTTCGGACGGGTACGCCGGGTGTTCCCCGGGCCGTTCGGCCGAGCCGGTGGCGCGGTGCCCGGAGGCGTCGGTGCGGCGGCGGGACGGCAGCGGGGCGAGCCGCCCCGGCTCGGGGCGGCCCGGGTCCGCCTGCTCTCGCCGGTCGGACTCGGCCCGGCGGGCGCGCGGCTCGGTGACGGGCTTGCCGTGCGAGCTGACCAGCTTGGGCGCATGCCGTCTGGGCAGCGCCACGGGTCCGCCGGGGCGTTCGTCCTGGAAGGCGTCCGCGGTCCCGGGCGCGCTCCGACGAGGCTCGTCCACGCCGGGCACGGTGTCGTCGCCGGTCCGGGTGAGGGGGCGTCCGGGGTGGAGGAGTCCGCCGCGTTCGCGGTCGTCGGCGGTGCGGGCGCCCGGGAAGCCGCCCAGTGGGTCCAGGTCGGCCGGCGCCTCCAGCTCGACCGGCCCGTCGAGCGGCGCGGCCGGCGTCCCGGTCCGGTGCGAAGGTACCTGGCTCAGGGCGGCGGCCCGGCTCTTCTCGGTCTCCGCCTGGGGGGCGAGGTGCTCGCGGTCCAGGCGGAAGCCGATGCCGTTGGTGTCGGGGACGTCGTCGGTGAGCAGCACGTCGGGAATGAAGACGACCGCGGTGGTGCCGCCGTAGGGGGACGGCTGGAGCGACACGCGCACGTTCTGGCGCTGGGCGAGGCGGCTGACCACGAACAGCCCGAGCCGGTCGGTGTCGGAGAGTTCGAACTCGGGTGTCTCGGCAAGCCTCAGGTTGGCCTCGAGCAGCGCCTCGGCGGCCATGCCGAGACCCCTGTCGTGGATCTCCAGGGTGAAGCCGTTGGCGACACGTTCGCCGAGGACCTGCACCGCGGTGTGCGGCGGCGAGAACACGGTGGCGTTCTCCAGGAGTTCGGCCACGAGGTGGGTGAGGTCGGCGACGGCGGGGCCGGTGACGGCGACGCGGGGCAGCCGGCGCACCTCGATGCGTTCGTAGTCCTCGACCTCGGCCACGGCGGCGCGCACCACGTCCATCAGCTGGACGGGCCGGCGCCACTGGCGCGAGGGCGCGGCGCCGGAGAGGATCACCAGGCCCTCGGCGTGGCGGCGCATCCGGGTGGTGAGGTGGTCGAGGCGGAAGAGGTCGGCGAGTTCGTCGGTGTCCTCGGTCCTGCGTTCCATGGTGTCGAGCAGGGTGAGCTGCTTGTGCAGCAGGACCTGGCTGCGGCGGGCGAGGTTGACGAAGACCTCGGAGACGCCGGAGCGCAGTTCGGCCTGCTTGACGGCGGCCTCCACGGCGGCGCGCTGGAGGGTGTTGACGGCCTGGCCGACCTCGCCGATCTCGTTCTTGTCGTACTCCAGGCGCGGGACCTCGGTCTCGACGTCGACCAGCTCCCCGGCGGACAGCCGGCGCATCACGCTCGGCAGCCGGACCCCGGAGGCCTCGTGCGCCTCCTGGCGCAGCAGCCGCAGGTCACGGATGAGGGAGCGGCCGACCCGGACCGACATGATCAGCGAGAACAGCACGGCGACCAGTCCGAGGACCCCGACGACGGCCGCCTGGACGATCACGCTGACGGCGACGGGCCGGATGCGGTTCTGGTAGCCGTCGGCGACCTGGTCGTCGAGCCTGCTCAGTTCTTTCAGGACGCTGCCGGCGGCGGTGTCCCAGCTCTTCGCACTGACGTCGTCGGGTGTGCCGGAGCCCAGGGCGATGACGGACTGCTCCGAGGCCCGCAGCGGAGCGCTGGTGGCGTCCTTCCAGAAGCGGTCGAAGCGGTCGCGTTCCGTCGCCGGGAGCAGCGGCAGGCTGGTGTCGTAGAGGAGGGTGCGCTGGGCGACCAGGTCGGAGATCTCACGGGTCTCGTCGCGGGAGATCTTCCCGACCACCAGGGACGAGCCGAGCAGGGCGTCCTCGCGGGAGAGGAGTTCCCGGGCGAGAGTGAGGTTGTCGAGGGCGTGCCCCTGCTTCTCCATCTCGACGTCGTCCAGGCCGTCGAGACTGGTCAGCAGCGCGTAGCAGGGTTCGACAAGGCGGTTGTACAGGTCGAAGGCCTGGGAGCGGCTGACGGTCCCCGCCTCGACGCTGCGGCGCAGGGGGGCGATGCCGTCGAAGGCGTCGAGCACGGCGGTGAGGCGGTCGCCGTCGTCCGCGTTCACGGCGTCGCGGACGTCTCCCTTCCGGGCGTTCGCGCGGAGCCTGGCGACGGCGCCGTCGGTGGCGCTGCGGGTGCGGCGCAGTGCGGCGAGCGCGTCGGCGGCGCGCGGATCGGCGAGATAGACGAGGGTCTGCCGGCGTTCCTGCTGGAGGACCTTGATGGTGTCGTCGGTGGGGTAACCGATGTCCTCGACCACGGCCGACACCTGGAACAGCCGGCTGACTTCGCGCCCGGTGAGTACGGCGGTGAAGCCCCAGACGGCCGTCAGGGACACCAGCGGCACGAGGAGCAGCGCCACGATCTTCCGGCGGATCGACTTCCCGCGAAAGCGCATGGCCTCCCCCAGCTCGACCCCCGCGGGGCGGGGGTACATATGTGCGTCAACAAACGGCGCGAGCCTACTACCGCCACAGGGATAACTCGAAGAACCGTCCGGACGGTGAACTTCCGCATCCGCGCCGAGACATGACGGGCGGACGGGAACGGACAGGAGGAGTTGTCCGGGCATTGCGGGAGATTGCCACCGCGATCGCGTCGTCTTCGCGCGAGTGGGGCGGGACCGGTACGAAGGATCAGTTGGCCGGAATTTTTCGCTGGTCGGGAATCATCGGGCGAGTTCGTTCGTCCTTGTTGGTGGGCAATGGATGCGGAATCGGAAATCGGCCACAGGAGCCGGATCCCGTGTCCGGGCGGCGTAGAACAACGTAAGCCGGGCAGCCACTGGGGAGCGGGGTCGTCGGACTCCGGGCGAGGTTCTGCCGGCGGTGGGGAGTGACACGTTGATGGGGACGGCTCAGCGGCGCTTGGCGCCCGAGGACGGTGCGGTGGGGCGATCGACGGCGCAACCGCACGCGCAGTACCGGCCGTTGTGGGTCGAGGAACCCGCCAAGCGGTACCGGATGCCGGACCCGGTGCGCACCGCGGGGGTGCGGGCGCTGATCATCATCTCGGTGACGCTGATCCAGGCGATGGTGGCGTTCTTCTGCACGATGGCGGAGTCCTGGCTTGCCTTCCCGATGGTGATCAGCAGCGTGGTGAGCACGGTGGTGGCCACCTGGAGCGTGGTGGACGTCTGGGTGACCCGCCAGGTGTGGAACCAGCGCAACGGCGTGGTCTCCGAGCCCAGCAGCACGGCGCGGGAACTGCGCCGCGAGCGGCGCGCGGCCCGGCGGCAGGAGCGTGCCGCCGGGCGCGGACAGAAGCGGATACCCGGGCGCGGCGGTCAGGCCGGGCAGCTGTCCCACCCCTGAGGGCGAGGGAGCCTTCAGTCCGACGGCTTCCTGAACATCCGGGTGGCGGTGATCTCGCTGTGCACGGCCTCACCGGCCTGGGGCTGCTGCGGCAGCCCGGGCCGGAGGTGTTCCTCCACGCTGATGTACTTCAGCCCGGCCCGCAGGTCGGCGTCGTTGCGCAACCGGATGACCAACGGGAACTCGGCCAGCGCGGTGGTGTCGAACAACCCGGTCGTGTAGAGGAGTTGCACGCCCAACGCGTCCGACACCGCTCGCTGGAGCTCCAGCAGGTAGGTGGCGTTGGCCCGGCCGATGGGATTGTCGAGGAAGAGCGTCCCGGCATGCCGGTGCTTGTCCCGCCCACGGTCGTTGGACCGCAGCGCGGCCATCGTGCAGTACAGGGCGATCGCGGCGGTCAGCAGCTGGCCGCCGGAGAACACGTCGCCCATCTGGCCCACCGGCACCCGCTCCGCGCGCAGCACCGCGTCCGGTTTGAGGATCTCCACGGCGATGCCCTTCGGCTGCAGCGCCGCAGCGACCCCTCGCAGCAGCAGGGACATTCCGTCCCGGCGCAGATCGGAGTTCTTCTTCACGGCGGCCCGGGTCGCCTCGTCGATGACCTCGCCGAGGCGTTCGGTGAGGGTGGCCTGGTCGGGCTCCTCGAACCGGATGCGCAGGAACTCCTGCCCGGACCACTCGCCGAGCCCTTCGGGCAGCCGGGACAGCCGCTGCGCGGACCGCAGGGTGGCCAGCGCGGACTCCACCAGGCCGCGCAGCCGGTCCACGATCGAGTCCCGGTTCCGTTCCAGCTGGGCCAGTTCGTCGGTCAGGACCCGCAGCCGGGGAGCGAAGGCGTCGGCCCACTTCTGGGCGTGCTCGGGCAGCGCGGCGGCGGGCAGTTCGCGGATCTGCTGCCGGGCGGGGGTGCGTACGGCCTCGTAGCGGGTCGAGTTGGCGTGCCTTACGAGCACGTCGCTCGCCTCGCGTACGGCGGCCTCGGCGGCGGACAGGTCACCGGCGCAGCCCCGCAGCGACCTGCGGGCCTCGGCGGCGGACTGCCGGGCCTCCTCCGGGCTGCCGGGGTAGGGCTCCGGCTCCTCCTGCTCCTCCTCCGCGGTGTGTTCGCGCAGCAGGTCACGGAGCATGGCCGCGAGTTCGTCGAAGCCGCTCGCCGCGTCCTCGGCCGCCCGGTGGGCCGCCAGCAGCTCTGCGTGGGCCTCCCGCGCCCGGGCCAGCGCCTCGGTGCGGGAGGCCAGTTCGGCGGTCGCCGTGCGCAGCAGCGCCTGTGCGTGCTCGGCGTCGCGCGGCTGGAGTTCCTCGGGGAGTTCGGTGTGGGCCTCGCCGTCCTGCGGAGCGTGCCGTTCGGCCTCGCCGCGCAGCCGTCCGAGCTGCTCGCTGGCGGCGGACATCCGGGTCTCCAGGAGCTGCACCAGTTCCTCCGCCCGGGCGGCGGCGGCCTGCCGGGAGGGACCGTCGGAGCCGTCCGGTGACTGGAGCAGCTGCTCCGCGCGGGTGCGGACCTTGTTGCTCAGCCGGTCCAGTTCGGCCAGGGCCGCGCTGTCGTCGCTCTCCGCGCGGGCCTGCTCGGCACGCAGATCGGCGCCCACGCCGACCTTCTCGTACACCTGGGAAGCGGTCCGGTAGGCCTCGCGCAGGGCGGGCAGTGAGGCCTTCGGACCGTCCTCGTCCGCGTCGGGTACGTCGTCGGGGGCGCCGGCGATCTCGGAGCGCTCGGCACGCAGGGCGCGGGCGGTGCGGCGGGCGTCGTCCGCGGCGCGCTGGGCGCCGCGCCGGTCCTCGTCGGCGGCGCGGGCGCGCTCCAGACAGGACTGGGCGCGGGCCTCCGACTCGGCCGCCTCGTCGGCGAGTTCGCGGAGCTTGACCTGCCAGCCGGCCCGTTCGCGCAGCCGGAACGCGAGGCCGGCCAGGGCGTCGGCGGCCCGTCGGGCCTTCTGTGCGGCCTCCTGGCGTTCGTCGCGTACCTGTGCGGTCTCGGCGGCGGCCTCGTCGGCCTCGGCCCGCGCGGTGCGCGCCTCGGCCAGCTCGGCCTCGGCCTCCTGGGCGAAGGCGCGCGCCTCCTGGGCGGCCCGGGCCAGCTCCACGAGCCGTCCGGCGGGGCAGCCGGTGCGCCAGGAGGCGAGCCGGGCGGCCAGTTCGCGGTCCTTGCCGAGCCGGGCGGCGAGGGTGCGGATCTCCTCGTCCCGCTCGGTCGCCCGGGCTCGCAGCGCCTGCCGTTCCTCGTCGGCGGCGTGCTCGTCGTGCATGGCCGGGTTCGGCGGTACGAGGAACACGTCGCCCGGGGTGGCGTCGGCGGGCGGGGTCGGTGCGAGCAGGGCGGCGGCCGTGCCGACGGCGACGGCGGAGCGCGGCAACAGGGCCGCGTCGGTCAGTGCCTCGCGGGCCCGGGCGTGTGTGCCGGGGTCGGTGATGACGACGCCGTCGACGAGTTCGGGGCGGGCGGCCAGCACGCGCGCGTGGTCGGCGGGGTCGACGGCCTGGGCCAGATAGCGCCAGCCGGGCAGGGCCGGGATGCCGTGCTCGCCGAGGAACTCGACGGTGGCCAGTACGTCCGGTCCGGGCGGCAGCAGACCGCCGTCACCCAGGGCGCCGAGGATCCGGGAGTCGTCGGCGGCCGCCGTGCGCAGTTCGAACAGGTGGCGCTCGGCGGAGCCGACGGCGTCGTCGAGCAGTTCGCGCAACTCGTCGGCGAACCGGTCGAGTTCCTCGGGGCCGAGCGTGTCGTCGCCGTCCTCGTGCCGGGGCCTCGGGATGACCGTACGGGAACCGGTGAGGCCCAGCAGTTCGGCCAGCCGGTCCTCCGCCGCAAGGCTCTCGGCCAGCCGCTTCTCGGCGTCGTACGTCCGCTCCGCCGCGGTCGCCGCGTCGGCGGCGCGGGCCGCCGTGAGTTCGGCACGGGACTCGGCGGCGGCCGCCTCGCGGGCGTGCTCGCTCGCCTTGCGGGAGGCCTCGCGTGCGGTGTCCCAGGCGGTCACGGCCGTCTTCTCGGCGTCGCTCGCGGCGAGCGCGGCCCGGGCCGGGTCGGCGTCGGGGGCACTGTCGTCGAGCCAGCCCGCGCGGACCGCCTCGGCCGTCTCCTGCTCGACCTCGCCGAGGCGCTGGCGCAGGTGCCCCACCTCGCTGCGGGCTCGCTGGGCCTCGGTGGCGGCGGCGGTGGAGTCCCGGTAGGCGGCGTCGCTGACCTCCTGGAGGGCGGCGGACCGCTCCTCCTCCTCGTTGGCGAGGTGCTCGGCGCCCTCGGCGGCGGCGTGCAGGGCGCGTACGAGATCGACGGCGGCCCTGGCGCGGGCGGCGAGGGCGGGGGCCGCGTCGCGCTCGGCCTCCTGGATGGCGGCGGCCACGCGCGCGACGCGGTCTGCGGCGGCGCGGTGGCGCAGTACGGCCTCGGCGGCCTGCCAGGCGGAGTGCAGGGTGCGCGCGTCGGCCAGTTCACGCTTCTGCGCGGCGGCGGACTTCTCACCGGCGGCCAGTGCCAGCGAGGCGTGCCGGTAGGCGAGTTCGGCGGCGATCAGGGCGCTGCGCTCGCGGGCGTCCTCGGAGTGGGTGACGGCGTGGGCGGCGGCCGTGACCTGCTGGGCGAGGTCGCCGGCGCGGTTCCGCTCCTCGACGCCCCGCGCGGACAGGCGCCGCGCCAGCGTACGGGTACGGCGCTCGGCCCCGGCGTGGATGTCACGCGCCCGTGCGCGTGCCCCGGCGGCCTCCACGATCCGCCCGAGCAGGTCCACCGAGCCGGCGGTGAAGTCCCGTTCGGCGATCAGTTCGGCGCGCCGCCCCAGCTTGTTGCCGAACCCGCTGACCAGGTCGGCCAGTCCGTCGGTGTCCCGGGTGTCGGTGACGGCGCGCAGCAGCAGGTCGGTGAAGTCGGAGTCCTTCTTCACCGCGAACAGGCCGGCTGCCTCACCCTCGTCGGCGTTCATCTCCCGCTGGTAGCGGAAGAGTTCGGGGTCCAGGCCGAGGTCACCGAGGTGCTCGATCCAGCGGTCGTGGATCTCCTCCCAGTGCACTTCGAGGTGCGGGTAGGCCTTGCTCGCCTCGGTGATGGCGTCCCGGAACCCCTTCATGGTGCGACGCCGTCCCTGCGCCCCGGAGGCGCCCTCCACGGGCGGCCGTACGGCGGTGGACTCGGCGACGGGCAGGCTGTCGAGCGAGAGACCCGGGCCGGGCCGGAACGAGTACCAGGCCTCCGCGAACTTCCGCGGGTCGTTCGAGACCTGCCTCCCGCGCCACTCGCTCACCTTGCCGACGACCACGCACTCGCCGGTGAGCGTGTGCTGCCACTCCAGGGCGACGTGCCCGCAGTCGTCGGCGAGCAGGAACTTGCGCAGCACGCCCGAGCTGGCGCCGCCGAGGGTGTTCCGGTGACCCGGCAGCATCACCGAGAAGATCAGCTTGAGCAGCACCGACTTGCCGCCGCCGTTCTCCAGGAAGAGCACGCCGGCGGGCGCGGGCCGGCGCGGCGGGCCGACCGGCTCCTCCTCGAAGAACTCCGCCTGGGTGGGGGCGGGGTCGGGCACCGGCTCGCCGACACCCCGCAGGTCCAGCACGGTGTCGGCGTAGCGCGCACCGGCCGGTCCGATGGAGTAGAGGCGGATCCGGGACAGCTCGTACATGTCGGACTCTCGTGAGACGTGGGAAAGGGGTTCGGAGGGCTCAGGAGTGGAACGGCAGGCCGGCGTCGGCGACCAGGTCGAGGTCCTCGGTGTGCTCGGCGGGCAGCAGGCTGGCCGTGCCGTCGGTGACCGGGACGACCCCCAGTTCGAGCAGTTCGGCCATGGCGGCGCTGCCTGCGAGGTCCCGTACCTGGAGCTGGTAGCGGGCCGTCGTGCGGTAGGTGCCGCCCTGGTCGTCGCCCGTGCGCTGGAGGAAGCCGGAGTCGGTGAGGAAGGCGACCGCCTTGCCGATGATGCCGGTGGTGGAACCGGCGAGCCTGCGGGCGTCCTTGGTGGCGCCGGTCGCGCTGCGCCTGGCCCAGATCCGCCAGGCGGCCTCCAGGCCGGGCGCGTCGGTGGCGGGGTCGGTGTTCTCACCGCGTTCCTCCGCCCGCTCCTCCAGGCGTCGGCAGGCCTGCCGGACGAAGGCGTCGACGCCGTTGACCGTGATCCGTCCGATGTAGCCGTCGTCGGCCAGGTCCTCGGGGCGGGGGAACGCCAGCGCGGCGACGGCGAGATGGGCGAGCCCGTGCAGGAACCGGTCGCCGCCGTCCGCGGAGGTACGGCGCGCGTAGTCACCCATGCGAACGGCGAACACCGAGTCCTCGGCGGCGGCCACCGCCATCCCCGCGCGGGGCGACACCTCGAGGACCACGAGCCCGAGCCCGGCGGCCACGGCGTCCGCGAGCCGCGCGAAGGCGGATTCCTCCCGGTAGCGCCGCAGCAGCTCCGTGTACTCCTGGTCCCGCGCGGGCTGCAGCTTGGGCTGCAGACCGAAGGCGACGAGCCGCGCGGCATCGGCGGCGTCGGCCGGCGTGACGGCAGCGGGCGCCGCGCCGGGGGACACCTCGGCCTCGACGTACTCGCTCACAACGACAACTCCTCGAACTCGGCAACTGGCAGGGGCTCACGGGGCTCACACCGGACACACGCCATCACGCGGCCTCGGTCCGGTCCGCCGCCATCCCCGCCGCGTCCAGCAGAGCGGTGCCCACGATGAGATCCGCCCCGCCGAACTCGGGATCGTCCAGCTCCGTCCCGTCGTCCACGGCGAACAGGAGCTTCTCCTCACCCTGCCGGTACGCCGTGCCGACCGCGGGACTGGCCGCGTGCACCGCCAGCAGAGCCACCAGATAGGGCAGCTCGGGATCGGTGCGGCGTGCCTCGGCCAGCAGCCCCGACAGCCGCCGCGGCGCGTCGGGCGGCAGGTCCAGCAGATCCGTCGCGGCCGCCAGCTGCGACTCGCTGAACCGGCTGTCGTCCGGTGTGGCGATGAGGTCCGGCTCCGGCATCTCCGCACCCAGGTGCTCCCGCTCCACCGGCGGGGTCAGCAGTATGTCGACGAGGTCTCCCAACCGCACCGCGACCGGTGTCCGCAGGCCGGTCCCGTGCGCGAAGAACGCCCCGGTGACCCGGCTCGCCTGTTCCAGCGGCAACGGCAGGACCGGCGCGAGGAGATGCCCGTAGAGGTCCGTTCCGGAGGTCGTCATGGGCGTCGCGAACGCCTGCCGGTCCTGCTCCGCGCGGAACAGCGGGCCGGCCTCCAGCAGTCGCGACTGCAACTGGGTGTGCCGTCGGATGCAGTCCTTGACGATGTCGACGAGTTCGGCGGCGCGCCGCTTGTTCTCGGCGTCCTCGGTCTCGTCGCGGGCCTTGCGGATGTTGGTGAGGATCGCGTTCTCGTGCCGGTACCGGTCGGCGACGTGGTCCAGCGCCTCGGCGATCATGTCGGGCACGGCGTTGAGCCAGTCCACCGCGCGCACGTTGCGACGGGTGGCCTCCAGGGCGCGGCGCAGGCTCTCCGAGTACTGCACGGTCCGGTAGCGGGCCTGCTCGGCGGCGAGCTGGGCGTCGGCCAGCCGGCCGCGGTTGATCAGCACCTCCAGCTTGACCTCGGCGGCGATCTGGGCGCTGGTGACGTCCGTGTCGAGGGCGCCGACCAGGACGTTGACCGCTTCGTCGGTCGTGCGGAGGTAGACCGTGCCGCCCGGGCCCGGCACCTCCTCGATCAGCTTGAAGTCGTAGTCCCGGCGGACGTACGAGCCGTCGGGCGCGAAGGTGCCGTACACCGCGCGGAAGCCGCGGTCGACGCTGCCGACGTTGATCAGGTTCTCCAGGACCCAGCGGGCCACCCGCTCGTGCTCGGCGGCGGGACGGTGCGGGGTCTGGGCGGAGATGCGCGGGATGAGCCGGGCGACGATCTGCTCGTGGTCGGCGCCGGTGTCGAAGTCCATGTTCAGCGTGACCAGGTCGATGGCGGAGAGGGCCACCTCGGCCATGCCGTACACCGAGTACTCGCCGGCCAGGTTCGCCTTGCGGGCGTCCAGGTCGTGCAGCGGCGCGGTGCAGGCGAGCGCGCGCAGCCGCCGCGCCAGCCCCTCGTCGGCGGCCGGGCCCGGCGCCGGGCGCGGCCCCGCGCTGAGCTGGGGCGGAACGCTGTCCGTCGGTGCAGGCGAAGTCACGGTGCACAGACTAGGTCCTTGGTCTGACAACGGCCCAAACGACGCGGGACGGCTCCGCCGGGGGGCACCACTGGTGGGACTCACGGGGCGCTGTCGACCCGGCGGCGGTAGACGTCCACCACGCGTTCCAGGGAGTCCGTGAGGTACGTCTCCAGCAGGTGTTCCGCGCCGTGCCGGTCACCGGTCCGCAGCGCCTGGAGGATCTCCTGGTTGCGGGCCAGGTAGGGCTCGTGCAGGGCGTGGGGGTCGTCCACCACGTGGAAGGCCAGCCGGAGTTCGGCGAAGACGCTGCGCATCAGTTCGTCGGTGCGTTCGCTGCGGGCCAGGGCGACGAGTTCGCGGTGGAAGTGGATATTGGCCGTACCCACTGCTTTCCAGTCATCTCCGGCCGCCGCCGACTGCCCCTCGGTGACCGCCGCCGCCAGTGCGTCCAGGGCGTACGGCGGCTCGCCGAGGCCGCGGACCACGGCGCACTCGACGAGGAGGCGGGTGCGGTAGATGTCCTCGACGTCCTCGACGGTCAGGACCCGGACGAAGACGCCCCGGTTGAGTTCGTGCACGAGCAGGCGTTCGTGGGTGAGCAGCCGGAACGCCTCGCGCAGGGTGTTGCGGGAGACGCCGAGAGCGCCGCCGATGCCGTCCTCCGACAGACGGGTGCCCGGCGGGAAGTAGCCGTCGGCGATCCGGCTCCTGAGGATGTCGGAGACCCGTTCGGCGGTGCTGGTCCGCCCGAGGAGGGCACGGTCGTCGGCCAGTCCCGCCAGCTGCTCTGTCATGCCCGAATTCAACCGCAGACCCAAGGACGAGACAACGTAGCTATTGAGGGATCGTTGAACAATCCTCTACGGTGCTCATCACGCTCCTCCGCGCTCGACTTCGCTTCACCACGCTCCACCACGCTTCACCGCGCTCCACCACGCTCTCCGTGGAACGGCTCCGCACTGCTCGGTCCCCGCACCCTCCTTCCCTCACCTGCGAGGTGCCCATGAGCACGACTCCGCCACCACAAGCCGTGACCTCCGACCCCCACCCGGCCAAGGGCGAACACCCTTCCCGCGACGGCGCGTTCGGCTGGCTGGCCGCCCTCGGCCCCCGCGGCCGGCGCGCGTTCGCCGGCGCTTTCGGCGGCTATGCCCTGGATGCGTACGACTACTTCACCCTGCCGCTGAGCATGGTCGCGCTCGCGGCGTACTTCGGCCTGGACAGCGGCCAGACCGGCCTGCTCACCACGGTCACCCTGGTGGTCTCCGCGGTCGGCGGCGCCGCGGCGGGCGTGTTCGCGGACCGGGTCGGCCGGGTCCGGGCCCTGATGATCACGGTGACCACCTACGCGGTCTTCACGGTGGCCTGCGGCTTCGCGCCCGACTACGAGACCCTGCTGGTCTTCCGCGCCCTGCAGGGCCTCGGCTTCGGCGGCGAGTGGGCGGTCGGCGCGATCCTGGTCGCCGAGTACGCGAGCGCCCGGCACCGGGGCCGCACCCTGGGCGCGGTGCAGAGCGCCTGGGCCGTCGGCTGGGCCCTCGCGGCGATCGTCTACACGCTGGTCTTCTCCTTCGTCGGCGACGACCTGGCCTGGCGGGTGATGTTCTGGACCGGGGCGCTGCCCGCGCTGCTCGTGGTGTGGCTGCGGCGCCGGGTGCACGACGCCCCGCAGGCGACGGCCGCGCGGGAACGCAGCGCGGCACGCGGCTCGTTCGCGGCGATCTTCCGTCCGGGTACGGCCGGGACCCCGGGGCTGCTGCGCACCACCGTCTTCGCGGTTCTGCTGTCGACGGGCGTCCAGGGCGGCTACTACACGCTGGCGACCTGGATCCCGACGTACCTCAAGTCCGAGCGCGGGCTGTCGGTCGTCGGCACCGGAGGCTATCTGGCCTTCCTGATCTCCGGGGCCTTCCTCGGTTACCTGACCGGCGGGTACCTCACCGACCGGCTGGGCCGACGGCGCAACATCTGGCTGTTCGCGCTGCTCTCGGCGGTCTGTGTGCTGGTGTACGCGCACATCCCCGGCAGTGCCGACACGCTGCTGCTGGTGCTCGGTTTCCCGCTCGGCTTCTGCATGTCGGCGATCTTCAGCGGCTTCGGCTCGTATCTGAGCGAGCTGTACCCGACGGAGGTGCGCGGCACCGGGCAGGGCTTCACGTACAACGCGGGACGCGCGGTCGGCGCGGTCTTCCCGACCCTGGTGGGCTTCCTGGCCGACAGCTGGGGCGTCGGCGGCGCGCTGGTCTTCGGCGCGGCCGGTTACGGACTCGCCGCCCTGGCGCTGCTCGGGCTGCCGGAGACGCGCGGAAAGGAACTGGCGTGAACCACACGGAACCCGTCCTCTCGGCCGAGGACCGCCCGGTCGTCCTGACCGACGGGCACGCGCACGCGTGGCGGCCGGAAACCGCCCGGGCCCGCTTCCGGGCCGGCCTCACGGGCGCCACGGCCGGGGTCGCGGCCGGTCACACCCAGGCCAACCTGATCTCGGTACCCGCCGACTGGGCCTACGAGATGCTGCTGTTCTGCCAGCGCAACCCCAAGCCCTGCCCGGTGCTCGACGTCACCGACGCCGGTGCCACCGGGACAGTGCTCGCGCGCGGCGCGGACCTGCGCACCGACCTGCCGCGCTATCGGGTGTGGCGCGACGGGGAGTTGGTGGACGAGCCGACGGACGTGCGGGCGTACTGGCGGGACGACCTGGTGTCGTTCCTGCTCGGCTGCAGTTTCACGTTCGAGTGGGCGCTGGCCGCGGCCGGGGTGCCGATCCGGCATGTCGAGCAGGGCCGGAACGTGCCCATGTACGTGACGAGCCGTCCGTGCCGCCCCGCGGGGCGGCTGCGCGGGCCGATGGTCGTGTCGATGCGCCCGGTTCCGCCGCAGCACCTGTCGGCCGCGATCCGGGAGAGCAGTCTGCTGCCCGCGGTGCACGGCTCCCCCGTACACTGCGGCGATCCCTCGGCGCTCGGCATCGACGACCTCGGCCGGCCCGACTTCGGCGACCCGGTGCAGACCGAAGCCGACGACATCCCGGTGTTCTGGGCCTGTGGGGTGACCCCGCAGGCAGCGGTGACGGCCTCCCGGCCGCCGTTCGCCATCACCCACGCGCCGGGCCAGATGTTCATCAGCGACGCCCGCGACGAGCAGTTCCGTGTGGCCTGACAGGAGAGACAGCCGATCCATGACCTCGATCGACCTGAACGCCGACCTCGGCGAGGGTTTCGGCCGCTGGCGGCTCACCGACGACGAGCAGCTGCTGTCCGTCGTCACCAGCGCCAACGTGGCCTGCGGTTTCCACGCGGGGGACGCGGCCACCATGCGGCGGGTGTGCGAGCTGGCGGCGGGGCGCGGGGTGACGATCGGGGCCCAGGTGTCCTACCGGGACCTGGCCGGGTTCGGGCGGCGCGCGATGGACGTGCCGCCCGCGGAACTGGCGGCCGAAGTGGCCTACCAGATCGGCGCGCTCGAGGTCTTCGCCCGTGCCGCGGGCTCGCGCGTGGCCTATGTGAAACCGCACGGCGCGCTCTACAACCGGGTGGTGCACGACGAGGAGCAGGCCGCCGCGGTGGTCGACGGGGTGCTCCTCGCGGACGGTTCGCTGCCCGTGCTCGGGCTGCCCGGTTCGCGGTTGCTGGCGCTGGCGGCGAAGGCGGGGCTGCCGGCTGTCACGGAGGCGTTCGCGGACCGCGCGTACACCGACGAGGGCACGCTCGTCCCACGCGGGCGGGAGGGGGCGGTGGTGAGCGACGCGGAGGCGGTCGTGGAGCGCTCGGTGGAACTCGCGCGCTCCGGCGCGGTCACCGCGTACTCCGGCGCGCGTATCTCCGTACGCGCCCGCTCGCTCTGTCTGCACGGCGACACCCCGGGCGCCGTGGAGCTGGCGCGCAGGGTGCGCGCACGGCTCACGGACGCGGGCGTGACCGTGGCGGCCTTCGCGTGAGCGGCGGCCGTCCGGGGAGCGAGGGCCTGGGCGCGGGCCTTCGCGAGGGCCTCGGCGTGAGCCCGGAAGCGGGAACCGGCACCGCCCTGCCGATGACCGTCCGTCCCGTCGGTGACGACGCCCTCCTCGTGGAGGTCGGCTCCGGTGCCGAGGCGCAGTGGCTGCACGCCGAGTTGGTGCGCCGCCGCGCGGAGGGCTCACTGACGGTCCGCGAGATCGTGCCGGCCGCCCGCACCGTCCTGCTCGACGGCGTCGACGACTCCGCCCGCCGGGCCGCCGAGCTGACCACCGCGGAGTTCCGTCGCACTCCCCCGCCCGCGCGGGCCGCGGTCGAACTCCCCGTCCGGTACGACGGCCCGGACCTCGCCGACGTCGCCGCGCACTGGCGGGTGACCGAACGGGAGGTGGCCCGTATCCACGCGGGCACCGAGTTCACGGTCGCATTCTGCGGCTTCGCGCCCGGCTTCGGCTACCTGACCGGGCTGCCGGACCGCTACGACGTGCCGCGCCGGGCCACCCCGCGCACCGCGGTGCCCGCCGGAGCGGTGGCGCTGGCCGGCCCCTACACCGGCGTGTACCCGCGCTCCTCGCCGGGCGGCTGGCAGCTGATCGGGACGACGGAGGCGGTGCTGTGGGACCACACGCGCGTGCCCGCCGCGCTGCTGGCGCCGGGGACACGGGTCCGGTTCGTACCGGTGGGGGACGTATGACCGACCGTGCGCTGGTCGTCGTGAGGGCCGGGGCGCTGACGACCGTGCAGGACCGGGGACGGCCCGGGTACGCGCATCTCGGGGTGCCCCGTTCCGGGGCCCTGGACGCGCCTGCCGCCGCCCTCGCCAACCGCCTGGTCGGCAACCCGGCCGCGGCGGCCGTGCTGGAGACCACCCTCGACGGCTGTGCCCTGCGGGCACGTTCCGCGGTGGTGGTCGCGGTCGCGGGCGCGCCGTGCCCGGTGGCGGTGGGCGGCCGGCCCGCCGCGTGGGGCGCGCCGGTCGCGGTGCCGGCCGGAGAGCTCCTGGAGGTGGGGGCGGCCCTGTCCGGGGTGCGCAGCTACGTGGCGGTCTCCGGGGGGATCGCCGTCGATCCGGTGCTGGGCAGCCGGGCCACGGACCTGCTCTCCGGGCTCGGACCCGCGCCGCTGACGGACGGCACCGTGCTGCCGTTGGGCACGGCGGCGGGCCCGTACGCGCGCGTGGACGTCGCGCCGCAGCCGTCCCCGCCGACGGAGCTGGTGCTGCGGGTGACACCAGGCCCGCGGGCCGACTGGTTCACGCCCGAGGCCGCCCGGGTGTTCACCACGCGCGCCTACCGGGTGTCGTCGGCGAGCAACCGCATCGGGCTGCGCACGGAGGGGCCGGCCCTGGAGCGGGCCCGTCCCGGTGAACTCCCCAGCGAGGGCATGGTGCTCGGTGCCGTCCAGGTCCCCCCGGACGGCCGTCCGGTGGTGTTCCTGGCCGACCATCCGACCACCGGCGGCTACCCGGTGATCGCGGTGGTCCGTGCCGCCGACCTCCCGGCGGCGGCCCAGGCGGTCCCGGGCACCCCGGTGCGCTTCGTGACCGTACGCCGCCGCTGAACCGGCGCGCACCGCCGCCGACCGCCCCGCAGGTCACCCAGGTCACGCATGTCACGCGGCGTCGGCCGGGCGCTCCGGTGGCTGGAGGGCGGCCAGTGCGGCGGATACGGCGGCCGACGCGCTCAGGTCCAGGCGGGCGCTGGTGCCCTTGCGACGGTGCCGCATCTCGTCGACGGCCAGCCGCAGCAGCTGGGGCAGCAGGTCGCGGCAGCGTCTGATCACCCAGGCGGTACCGGCGGTGGCCAGCCACAGAAGGCTCGCCTTCCTGGTCGGCGCCGGGAACTCGGGCTCGGACGACGGCGCCGTCCCGGTCGCCTTGCCCAACGGGGCGAGCAGCGCGTGGAAGCGGACGGCGAGCTGCCGGTGCCCGCGCTCGCCGGGGTGCAGCCGGTCCGCGCTCCACATCGCGCGGTCGGCGAGCCAGGCGCCCTCCGCCGCGTGCAGGTGGACGGCGCCGTACCGCTCGGACAGCGCGTGCACCACCGTGTTGACCGCGCGTTGCCGGCGGGCCAGCGGGCGGGCCAGGGCGCCCGGCAGCCCGAGCATCGCACCGGGGTCGGGCAGGCAGGCCGTGAGAAGCGTCGCGCCCGACGCGGTGAAGGCGGCGTAGACCTTGTCCAGCCGTTCGGCCACCGCGTGGATGTCGAAGGTGCAGCGCAGGGTGTCGTTGACGCCGATGACGACCGCGACGATGTCGGGGTGCAGTTCCAGTGCGGCCGGGGTCTGACGTTCCAGCACGTCCCGGGTCTGCGCCCCGCTGACCGCGAGGTTCGTGAAGTCCACGTCCTGCGCGGCGAGTCCGCCGGCCAGCAGCGCGGCCCAGCCGCGCCACCCGTCGCCCGCGGGGTCGCCCACGCCCTCGGTCAGCGAGTCCCCGAGCGCCACGAACCGTACGGTTCTCATGCCACGCCCTCCGCCACGACACGGCGGGCCGGTGCCGTCGCCGCGTCCTCGGTCCGGTGGCACGTCAGCGGCGCGTCGTGCGCGTCGAGGAACGCCTCCACCGCCGTTCGCCAGCCGAAGCACTCCGCACGCGCGCGTGCCGCTTCCCGGCGTTCGGCGACGGGCCGCTCCAGGATCGTCTCCACGGCGTCGGCGAACGCCTCGCCGCGGTCGGCCGCGGTGGCCCCCGCCGATCCGATCACCTCGGGCAGCGCGGAGGACGCGCTGGCGACCACGGGTGTCCCGCAGGCCATGGCCTCCAGGGCTGCGAGCCCGAAGGTCTCCGCGGGCCCGGGCGCCAGGCACACGTCCGCGGACGCCTGCAGGGCGCCCAGGGTGCCGCGGTCGGAGACGTGTCCCAGGAAGGTGACCGGCAGCCTGCGTTCCCGTGCCCGCTGTTCGAGACGCTCGCGCAACGGCCCGTCACCGGCGACGATCAGGACCGCCCGTCGCCCGCGCCGCACCATCGCGTCCACGGCGTCGAGGGCGGTGCCCGGCCGCTTCTCCACGGACAGCCGCGAGCACATCACCAGCAGCGTCTCGTCCTCGCGCGCGTAGCGGGTGCGCAGGTCCGGGTCGCGCAGCGAGGGGTGGCGGCTCACCAGGTCGACGCCCAGCGGTGCGCGGACGACGTTGCGGGCGCCGATGCGGACGAACTCGCGCTCGGCGAACTCGGTGGTGCACACCACGCGCGCGTAGGTGTGCGCCGTACGGGCGTTGAGCGCGTCGGCGGTGCGGCGGGACATGTGCTCGGACATGCCCCAGGTCCGCAGGACGCCGTCGGCGGTCTCGTGGGAGACCATCACGGCGGGGATCCGGGCGCGCCGGGCCCAGCGGCCGGTCCAGCGCAGGGTGGTGCGGTCGGACACCTCCAGGCGGTCGGGCGCGAGGTGTTCCAGCAGGGTCTGCACCCGCCGCTTGTCGACGAGGACGCGGTAACCGCCGGTGCCGGGCAGCAGCGGGCCGGGCAGGGTGATCACCCGGCCCTGTTCCTCGTCCCGGTCGGAGTAGCGCTCGCCGGGCACGATCAGGACGGATTCGTGACCTGCCGCGACGAAGCCCTTCCCGAGTTCGCGCAGGGCGGTGCGCAGCCCCCCGGAGGAGGGGGCGACGAAGTTCGCCAGCCGGACGATGCGCAGCGGGCCCGGCGGGACGGACGGGGAGGCGCTCATGCCGCCACCACCGGCCGGCGCGCCGCGAGCACGTCCTCGTAGTGGCCGATCAGCTGGTCGCCGACCGCGGCCCAGGTGCGGCCCTCGACGGTGGCCCGGGCGGTGGCGCCGAACGCGGTCCGCAGGCCGGCGTCGGCGACGAGGGAGGCGACGGCCTCCCGTACGGCCCCGGCGTCGCGCGGCGGGACCAGGAACCCGGTGCGGCCGTGGTCGACCAGGTCGATGGGGCCGCCGACGGCGGGGGCGACGACCGGGACCCCGCTGGCCATGGCCTCCTGGACGGTCTGGCAGAAGGTCTCGAACGGGCCGGTGTGGGCGAAGACGTCGAACGAGGCGAAGATCCGGGCGAGGTCGTCGCCGGTGCGGCGGCCGAGGAAGACCGCGCCGGGCAGCGCCTCGGTGAGGTGGGCCTGGGCCGGCCCGTCGCCCACGATCACGACCTTCACGCCCTCCAGGGCGCAGACCCCGGCGAGGAGTTCGACCTGCTTCTCGGGGGCGAGACGGCCGACGTAGCCGACGATCACCTCGCCGTTCGGGGCGATCTCGCGGCGCAGCGCCTCGTCGCGGAACTCGGGGCGGAAGCGGACGGTGTCCACGCCGCGCTGCCACAGCTGGATCCGGGGGACGCCGTGCGCCTCCAGGTCGCCGATCGAGGCGGTGGACGGGGCGAGGGTGCGGTCGGCGGCGCCGTGGACGGACCGGATCCGCCGCCAGGCGGCCGCCTCGCCGGCGCCCACGTAGGTACGTGCGTATCCGGCCAGGTCGGTCTGGTAGACGGCGACGGCGGGGATGCCGAGCCGGGCGGCGGCGGCCATGCCGCGGACGCCGAGGATGAAGGGGCTGGCCAGGTGCACCACGTCGGGGCGGTGCCCGATCAGCGCGGCCGCGAGTCGGCGGCTGGGGAGAGCCACTCGGACCTGGGGATAGCCCGGGAGCGGGAGGGAGGGGACGTGGACGACAGGGCAGGGCGCTTCGGCGGCGGCGAGCCTGTTTCCGGGAGCGGGAGCGGGAGCGACGACAAGGGGGGCGTGACCGCGATCGACGAGGTGTCGGGCGGTCTGGAGCGCGCAGTGGGCCACGCCGTTCACATCGGGGGGAAAGGATTCGGTCACGATGACGACACGCATACCGGTGTTGTCGCCGTGCCGGACGTGGCCGCGTCAAAGTGGATCTTTCCGGATGTTAAACGTCCCATGAGCGTTGCTCTGCACACCCGAGCAGGCCAGCCGGTGTCCATGTCCGGCTGAGCCGCCGGTCACCGCTCGTTCACCCGGCGGGCGGCCGTCCGCACCTGGAACGCGTGAGGGTCCCCCGTGGTTCCCGTCATTCCCGTGGTTCTCGTGCTGCCGATGCCGCCGTGTCCCCCGTGGTCCCGTGTCACACGGCGGGTGCGTCCGGTCCGATGCGGCTGCGTACGGCCGTCTGGACCTCGGCCTCCTCGGCGGGGTCGGCGGCGAGCCGGCGGAGTTGTTCGACGACCCGGGCGTCACCGGTCTCGGCGTGCCGGGCGGCGATCTCGCGGGTGGTCTCCTCGCAGTCCCACAGGCATTCGACGGCGAAGCCGGTGGCGAAGGAGGGATCGGTGGCGGCCAGGGCGCGGGCGGTGCGGCCACGCAGGTGGGACGAGGCGGTCTCGCGGTAGACGTGGCGCAGGACGGGGGCCGCGCAGGCGATGCCGAGCCGTCCGGTGCCGTCGACGAGCGTCCACAGGGTCGGTGCGTCGGGGCCTTCGCCGCGTACGGCCTCCCGGAGCGCCGCGAGGACCAGTTCGCTGTCCTGGGCACCGCCCCGGCAGGCCAGCATCCGGCCGGCGGCCGCACCGAGGGCGTCGGGGCGGCGGGCCCAGCCACGGGCGCGGTCGACGGCGGCGATGCTGCGCATGCGTTCGAAGGCGTCGACGGCGGCCTCCGCCACGGTGGCCGTGCCGTCGGTCACCGCGGCCTCGATCAGGTCCAGGGCGGCGGGGTCGTTGTTGTCGGCGAGGTAGCGCAGGGCGGTGCAGCGGGCTCCGTCGGTGCCGTCCTGGGCGGCCCGGAGGATCTCCGGCCGGTCCTCGGGCCCGGCGACGGCGACCAGACACCGGGCGGCGGGCACGTGGAGTGCCGCACCGCGCTCGATGCCCTGTTGGGCCCACTCGAAGACCGCCCGCACGCTCCACCCCGGACGGGGCCCGGTAGGTCGCATCTGGCGTTGCCAGCGGTCGAAGCAGCCGGTCTCCTGCGCGGCACGCACACGCGTGGCGATCGATTCGCGGGGGTCCTCGGCCCACAGCCGCCAGGGCCGTGGCTCGAAGGCGTCCCGTACGGCGGCGGCCAGCTCGGCCTCGCCCTCTGCGTCGGCGGCGAAGCGGGCGAGCACCGGGGCGGCGAGGGCGCGCAGGCCCGCGTCGTCGTCCCGCAGGGCCAGCTCGTCCAGCGCCCAGGCCCAGTTGGCGCCGCACGCCGCGTACCTGCGCAGCAGTTCGAGGGCGTCCCTCCTGCCGTAGGAGGCGAGGTGCCCGAGCACGGCCAGCGCGAGGCCGGTGCGGGACTCCTCGGGATCGAGGACGTCCTCGGGGTCGAAGAGGTGTGCCTCGATGGCGTCCAGCTCGCCGTTCAGGTCGAGGTAGAGCCGGGCGTAGTAAAGGGAGCGGTTCTCCACCTGCCAGTCGTGGCGGGGGTCGCTCAGCACACAGTGGTTCAGCGCCGCGAGCGCCTCGGCGCGCGGGGCGGTGAGCGCGTGCAGCGTGCCGTCGCCTCGGCCCCGCTGGAGCAGGCCGAGCAGCGTACCGCTGGGCGCTATGACCGGATCGAACATGGGAAACAGCCTCACATCAAGCGTCGACGCAACCGGAGAACACGCATTACCTGGCCGCGTGACACAACGTCGGGGCGCCCGCCGTCTCTTGCTTGCTGTAGACCATTTCTCTCTGCCTCTCGTCAGTGGCCCATGCGGGCCGATCACGGCCCGCGCGGTGCGGCAAGACCTGCCCGGCCATCGCGTCCGTGAATCACGACGTCATGATGACCCGGCACTTCGACCTGCCGCGACCGAAATTTCGGCGGCCCTGTACCGCCTCCCCCGTTATGTGTGTTTTAGCTGGTCAGAACAGATGGGTCAGTGGGTACCGAACAGTTCCAGAAGGTCCGCCTTGCCGAACATGCGCGCCGTGTCGACGGCCGACGGAGTGCCCGCCGCCGGGTCCGCGCCCGCGTCCAGGAGCACTCTGATCACTTCCGTCTCACCTTTGAAGACCGCACCGGCGAGTGGTGTCTGACCTCGGTCGTTGACCCGGTCGGCCTCGGCGCCCCGGGCGAGCAGTTCTCGTACCGCCTCGGCGTGCCCGTGGTAGGCGGCGAGCATCACGAGGGAGTCGCCGCGGTCGTTGGTGAGGTTGGCCGGAACGCCCGCGTCGAGGTACGCCACGAGCGCCTCGGTCCCGCCCTGCCGGGCCAGATCGAAGATCTTGGTCGCCAGCTCCACGACCTCGGGGTCGGGGGCTTCGGTCATCACCGGGACCGCCTCTCCTGTGTGCTGCGGGACGTACGAGTGAATCGACAGCGTACTGGTTCGGTACGGACGGGCAATCCGGTCAGCTCCGGTCGAGAGTGATCCACCAGCAGAGTGAAATATACCGAGATTCACCCAATTGCACCTTTAATCGTATGGATACCTTCTGTGATGCTGGAAGAACTCATGGTGACTGTCCCCCCTCGACACCAGGAGATCTCAATGATCCTCTCCATCTCAGGCGTCATCGTGCTCGGCATCATCGTCTTCCTCTTCTTCCGCAAGGACGGCCTGAAGCCCTCGCACGCCACGGTCTCGGCGCTCTTCGGCTTCTACCTCGCCAGCACGGCCATCGCGCCGAGCATCAAGGCCGGCGGCGAGAGCCTGGCGAGCCTGCTCGGCGGCATCAAGTTCTGACGCTCGTCCCGCCCGTACGCACCACCAGGAGACAGCAGTGGCCCGGCGCCCCCTCCCCCGCATTCTGAGCAACGGCACCGCGCAGCTCGCCCGAAGCCGGGAGCTGGCCCGGACGGCTGCCGACAACGCCACCGACGTCCTCCACCCGCTCATCACCGTCACCCGCGGGCTGAGCCGGCTGGCCTCGGCCGGACGGCGCAGGTGGGCGGAGACGCCCAAGGACAAGCGCGGGCCACTGCTCTTCCTGGCGGCCTCGGCCGTCCTGGTCGTGGCCCTGGTGCCGTACGGACCACTGCTCGCCGTCATCACCCTGATGGCGGCGAGCGCCTGGCAGGGCCGCGACCGCACCCCGCCCCCGCCGGAGGGCCCCGACGAGTCCCAGACCCAGCGACTCCAGTCCCTGTACGAGGCCCTGGTGCCGTACTTCTCGGCCGCCGAGGACCCGGCGCCGCTGTACGCACACGGCGGGGAGTGGGACAAGGCCTTCCTCGCCCACGAGTTCGACGACACGGGCCGGATCGGCCAGCTGGTGATCCGCTACCCCGCGTACTTCCCGGACGGCGACCCCGCGGCCCGCGCGGGGATCGAGCACCTGCTCACCGCGAAGTCCGGCCGGGGCCGCGAGTACCACTTCGCATGGGACGAGGAGGCCAACCAGCTCACGGTGACCGTCCTCGCCCCGCTGCCCACCGACATCGCCGCCCAGCGTTTCGTCACCACGCCGGGCGAGACGGTCCTCGGTTTCACCGACCCCACCGAGGTCCTGCGCACGCTCCCGCTCGGGTACGGCGAGGAGCAGCGGGACGTACCGCCGGTCGTCTGGCGCACCGGCGCCCGCTCCACCGAACCCCACCTGCTGGTCATGGGCAGGCCCGGCAGCGGCACCACGACCCTGCTGCGTTCCGTAGCCCTGCAGGCGCTCCAGTACGGCGACGTACTCGTCGTCGAGGGCGGCGGCACCGGCGAGTACGCCTGCCTCAGCGGCCGGGACGGGGTGCTCGCCGTGGAGTGCGGCCTGGCCGGGGCGCTGGCCAGCCTGGAGTGGGCCGCGCACGAGACGGAGCGGCGGCTCATCGCCCTCAACCTCGCGCGGCAGGCGGGTCACGCTCCGCCGGAGGACTGCAGACGTCCGCTGTGGATCCTGCTGGACCGCCCGAGCGCCTTCGTCCACCTGGCCTCGGCAGACGGCCACGAGGACCCGCAGTCCCTCCTCCAGGTCCCCCTCCGGCACGGCCGCGCGGCGAACGTCACCGTGGCGGTCGCCGAACACCTCGACAGCGCGGACACGTTGAGCGAGGCGGTACGACAGCACACGCGCGCGCGGGTCGTGCTGGGACCGGCGCTGCCGGACGAGCTGACGGCGGTGCTGGGGGCGCCGCCGCACACGACGCCGTTGGCCCAGGTGCCGCCGGGGCGGGGTTACGCCCGGCTGGGGCACGGGCCGGTGCTGCGCCTTCAGGTACCGGCGACACCGGACCCGTACGACGACGCGACGAGCGAGGTGGACCGGGAAGCGGTACTGGCCCTGCTGCCGCCGCGCAGCGGGGTGGTGGAACAGGCCGGAGCGCCGCCCATGGAAGCCGCAGTGGCCGAGAGCTGACGCTGGGTGCGGGGGCGCGCGGAACCCCGCCACCGGCCCCGCCCGCCCGCGGCGCAGCCGCTACGCCACGAACGACCGCGGCCCCTCGCTCCCCCCGCTCGCCCCCGACGCCACCAGCCGCCCCGCCGCCGCCAGCCGTGCCGCCGCCTCCTCCGCCACCGCTCCCCCCACGGTGAACGGCAGCCGCACATAGCCCTCGAAGGCCCCGTCCACCCCGAAGCGGGGACCGGACGGGACCCGCACGCCCACCCGCTCGCCCGCCTCCGCGAGCCGCGACCCGGACAGCCCGCCGGTCCGGACCCACAGCGTCAGGCCGCCCTTCGGCACCTCGAACTCCCAGTCCGGCAGCTCCCGGCGCACCGCGGCCACCAGGGCGTCCCGGTTCTCGCGGGCCTGGGCCCGGCGCAGGTCGACGGCCTGCTCCCAACCGCCCGTGCTGAAGAGCCAGTTCACCGCCAGCTGCTCCAGCACCGGGGTCCCCAGGTCGGCGTAGGCGCGCGCGGCGACCAGGCTGCGGACGACGTCCGGGGCCGCCCGGACCCAGCCGATGCGCATGCCCGCCCAGAAGGCCTTGCTGGCGGAGCCGACCGTGACGACCGTGGAGCCGGCCGGGTCGAAGCCGCAGACCGGGCGGGGCATGGTCACGTCCTCGTCCAGCCACAGCTCGCTCATGGTCTCGTCGGCGACCAGCACCGTCCCCGCCGAGCGCGCCGCGTCCACCAGCCGGCGCCGCTGGTCGTCGTCGGCGAGCGCCCCGGTGGGGTTGTGGAAGTCGGCGACCACGTACGCGATCCGGGGCGCCGCGTCCCGCAGCACCTGGCGCCAGCGGTCCACGTCCCAGCCGCCCAGCCCCTCGGCCATCGCCACCGGCACCAGCCGGGCGCCCGCCTCCCGCATCAGCTGGAGGATGTTGGCGTACGACGGCGACTCGACGGCGATGCGCTCGCCGCGGCCCCCGAAGAGATGGCAGATCGCGTCGATCGCGCCCATCGCGCCGGTCGTGACCATGATCTGCTCGGGCATGGTGGGGATGCCGCGCGCGGTGTAGCGCTCCGCGATCATCGCGCGCAGGACGGGCAGGCCGGCCGGGTAGTCGCCGTGGGTGTGGGCGTAGGGCGGGAGTTCCTCCAGGGCGCCCTGGACCGCCCGGGTCAGCCAGGGCTCGGGGGCGGGCAGGGCGGCGGTGCCGAGGTCGATCACCGAGCCGAGCGCCTCGGGGGGCAGGGGTTCGAGGCCTCGGGCGGGCAGCGGGTTGCCCGCAGGGACGGCGGTCCAGCTGCCGGCGCCGCGCCGGGACTCCAGGAACCCCTCCGCGCGCAGCGCCTCGTAGGCCGCCGCCACGGTCGTCCGGCTGACGGAAAGGGAGAGCGCCAGTTCCCGTTCGGCCGGCAGCCGGGCGGCGACCGGGACGCGGCCTTCGAGCACGAGCAGCCGGATGCCGTCGGCCAGCGCGCGGTAGGCGGGCGGGCGCCGGGTGCCGGGGCCGGCCGGCCGGTCCTGCTGCGAGTTGAGCAGCCGGGCGAGCTGCGCGGCTCCCACCGCTGACGTCCACTGCGCCATGAGAATCAGTCCACCTTCCCCGAATTGGCCATGGATGGCTCTTCCTCCCAAGCCACAGAGTGACACGGGTCAGGCCACCTTTTCCACCTCTCCCATCGGGGGTATCCACTTGTCCACGCACGGCCGTCTCGGACGACGGTTGGTCCAGCTCTACGTGGGGCTCACGCTGTACGGCGTCAGCTCCGCACTTCTCGTCGTGGCCGGTCTCGGCCTGGAGCCCTGGGGCGTGCTGCACCAGGGCCTCGCCGGGCACACCGGGATGGACATCGGCACGGTGGCGATCATCGTGGGCGCGGCCGTCCTGGTCCTCTGGATCCCGCTGCGCCAGCGGCCGGGACTCGGCACGGTCTCCAACGTCTTCGTCATCGGCCTCGCGATGAACGCCACGCTCGCCGTCGTCCCGGTGGCGCACGGGTTCGTCCTGCGGGTGCCGCTGATGGCGGCGGGAATCGTGCTGAACGGAGCGGCGACCGGCCTGTACATCGCGGCGAGTTTCGGGCCGGGGCCGCGGGACGGTCTGATGACGGGGCTGCACCGTCGTACCGGACGCTCGATCCGGCTGATCCGGACCGGGATCGAGGTGGCCGTCGTGGTCACCGGTTTCGCGCTCGGCGGGACGGTCGGCGTCGGCACGCTCCTGTACGCCGTCTCCATCGGGCCGCTCGCGCAGCTGTTCCTGAAGGTGTTCGCCGTCCGGGCGGCATCCGGCCGCAGCACGGTCGTTGCCACGGGGTCACCGGAACACGCGATACTGCCCGAGTGAGCACGCCGAAACGCCATCCGTACCTGGACCATCCCGGCCCCATCGCCTTCGCCCACCGGGGCGGGGCCGCGGACGGCCTGGAGAACACCGTGGCGCAGTTCCGGCGCGCGGTCGAGGCCGGCTACCGGTACATCGAGACCGATGTCCACACCACCGCGGACGGCAGGCTCGTCGCCTTCCACGACGACACCCTGGACCGGGTCACCGACGGCGCGGGCCGGATCGCCGACCTGCCGTGGGACGACGTACGGCACGCGCGCGTGGCGGGCCGCGAACCGCTCCCCCTCTTCGAGGAACTGCTGGAGGAGTTCCCGGACGTCCGGTGGAACGTGGACGCCAAGGCCGAGCCCGCCCTGCGCCCGCTTCTCGACCTGATCGAGAAGACGGACTCCTACGACCGCGTCTGCGTCGGCTCCTTCTCGGAGGCGCGGGTGCTGCGGGCGCAGCGACTGGCCGGGCCCCGGCTCGCCACCTCGTTCGGCACCCGTGGGGTGGTCGGGCTGCGGCTGCGCTCCTGGGGGCTGCCCGCGGCGGTGCGCCGGTCGGCGGTGGCGGCCCAGGTGCCCGAGTCCCAGTCGGGGGTCCCGGTGGTGGACCGGCGGTTCGTGCGCGCCGCCCACGCGCGCGGGCTGCACGTCCACGTGTGGACGATCAACGAACCCGCGCGGATGCACCGGCTCCTGGACCTGGGTGTCGATGGCATCATGACCGATCACATCGACACGCTGCGCGAGGTCATGACGGACCGGGGCGTCTGGGTCTGAGAGGCGCGCGGCGCCGCCGCGGGAAGGACGAGGGCACGGGTGGGCACGGAGACCGTGCGGACGGAGGCCTTGGACGAGGCCGCCGCACTGCGGCGCGAACAGCGCGGATGGTATGTGTACGACTGGGCGTGCTCGGTCTACTCGACGAGCGTCCTGACCGTGTTCCTCGGCCCCTACCTCACCTCGGTGGCCGACCACGCGGCGGACGCCGACGGCTATGTACATCCGCTCGGCGTCCCGGTCCGGGCCGGCTCGTTCTTCGCGTACTCGGTCTCCCTGTCGGTGGTCCTGGCGGTCGTCCTCATGCCCCTGGTGGCCGGCGCGGCCGACCGCACGGGCCGTAAGAAGCGCCTGCTGGGCGCCGCCGCGTACACCGGGGCCGCGGCGACGACCGGCATGTTCTTCCTGGACGGCGACCGCTATCTGCTCGGCGGCCTGCTGCTGGTCGTCGCGAACGCCGCCCAGTCCGTGGCGCTGATGCTGTACAACTCCTACCTCCCGGGGATCGCCGCGCCCGAGGAACGCGACACCGTCTCCTCCCGGGGCTGGGCCTTCGGCTACGCGTCCGGTTCGCTGGTGCTCGTGGCCGACCTGGTCCTCTACTCGGCGCACGGCTCCTTCGGCCTGTCGCAGACGGAGGCGGTCCGCATCTGTCTGGCCGCGGCGGGTCTGTGGTGGGGCGCCTTCGCCCTCGTGCCGCTGCGTCGGCTGCGCGACCGCGGTGGCCGCGGCGACCGGACGGCCGGGGCGGCGGCGCCGGGGCTGCGTCAGCTGTCGGCGACCGTCCGGGACATGCGCCGTCACCCGTTGACGCTGTCCTTCCTGCTGGCGTACCTCGTCTACAACGACGGCATCCAGACCGTGATCTCGCAGGCGTCCGTGTACGGCTCCGAGGAGCTCGGGCTCGGCCAGTCGACGCTCATCGGCGCCGTCCTGATGGTGCAGGTGCTGGCGGTGGCGGGCGCCCTGGGGATGGGGCGGCTGGCGCGGGTCCACGGGGCCAAGCGCACGATTCTCGGGTCGCTGGTGGCGTGGACGGTGACGCTGGCGGCGGGGTACTTCCTGCCTGCCGGAGCACCGGTGTGGTTCTTCGTCCTCGCGGGCGGCATCGGTCTCGTCCTCGGCGGCAGCCAGGCCCTGTCTCGCTCGCTCTTCTCGCATCTCGTGCCGCCCGGCAAAGAAGCCGAGTACTTCGCGGCGTACGAGATGAGCGATCGGGGGATGAGCTGGTTGGGACCGTTGTTGTTCGGGATCACCTACCAGCTGAGCGGAAGCTACCGTTCGGCGATCATCTCGCTGGTGGCCTTCTTCGTCATCGGGTTCGCGCTGCTCGCGCGGGTACCGGTACGGCGGGCGATCGACGAGGCGGGCAACCCGGTTCCGCAGAAGGTCTAGCACAAAGATCCAGCGGGAAGATTTAGCGTTCAACGCGAAAGGGCGGTAGTGTACGCGTTTGGCCTGCCAGGCGTACCGTTACTGCGCGTCAAAGATGCCGAAACGCTGGGTGACATCTGTTAGCAGATGTGACAAACCGGGCGCCGGTGGGTACAACAAGGGGCGGCTACGACGGCGACGCATGACCCGGAACGGGAATCTTTACCGCCGACCGGACGTTGACCGGATGACGACGACAGCGACACCTGTCCTGTGGGCGACAAGCCCGGGAGGCACGATTCATGAGTGAGCGAGCTCTTCGCGGTACGCGCCTCGTGGTGACCAGCTACGAGACGGACCGCGGTATCGACCTGGCCCCGCGCCAGGCCGTGGAGTACGCATGCGAGAAGGGGCACCGTTTCGAGATGCCCTTCTCGGTCGAGGCGGAGATCCCGCCGGAGTGGGAGTGCAAGGTCTGCGGGGCCCAGGCACTCCTCGTGGACGGCGACGGCCCTGAAGAGAAGAAGGCCAAGCCCGCGCGTACCCACTGGGACATGCTGATGGAGCGGCGCACCCGCGAGGAACTCGAAGAGGTCCTCGAGGAGCGTCTGGCGGTGCTGCGCTCCGGCGCGATGAACATCGCGGTTCACCCGAGGGACAGCCGCAAGTCCGCATAGTTCCGTGTAACGGGAAGCCGACACAACCCATCGAGGGCGCCGTACGTTCTGTGAACGTACGGCGCCCTCGGCTTTTCACCGCGTCAGCGGCGGCCGCTCCCCCGCCGGCTCGTCGCCCCGGTCGGGGCCGTCGTGCCTGATCACCTCGCCCTGCACCACCTTGCCGTCCGGGCGGTGCATCCGGGCCTGCTGGAAGGCGTTGCCCAGGGTGCCGGGGGCGGCCGCGCGGAGCCGGCGGTCGAGGGTGCGCTCCGCGAGGCGGGAGACGGCCTTCTGGACCGGGGGCAGCAGGAGCAGCAGGCCGAGGGCGTCGGAGACCAGGCCGGGGATCATGAGGAGCAGGCCGCCCAGCATCATCAGGCCGTTGCCACCGCCGCGCTCCGGGGAGCCGCCGCGCCGGATCGCCTCGTCGAGGTTCTGGAAGGCACGGCGGCCGGCCCGCTTGATGACCACGGCGCCGCCGACGAAGCCCGCCACGAGCAGCAGGAAGACGGTCGTGCCGCCGGCCGCGCCCGCGACCACGGTCAGCAGCCAGATCTCCAGCACGAGCCATGCCGCGAGGCCCAGCGGCAGGTACCGGGCGCGCCGGGAACGCCGGGGCCGGTCGGTGTACGGAGGGGTCGTCGCGCCAGTCGTCATGCACCCAGTGTGCCTGGGCCCGGCTCAGCGCGGGATAAGGGGATGATCAGCCGGATCTGTGGCGTTCGCGGACCTCGACGGCGGCCGCCGCCCTAGGACTGGCCGCCCTTGCCGGTGATCCTGCCCACCCGCTCGCTGACGCCCCACGAGGTGACCCGCCACAGGGCCTCCACCAGGATGTCCCGGCTCATCTTGGAGTCACCCAGCTCGCGCTCCACGAACGTGATGGGTACCTCGACGACGTGGAAGCCGGCCTTGACCGCGCGGCGGGCCAGGTCGACCTGGAAGCAGTAACCCTGGGAGGCGACCTCGTCCAGGCCCAGGCCCTCCAGGGTCTCGCGGCGGAACGCGCGGTAGCCGCCGGTGATGTCGCGCAGCGGCAGGTCGAGGGCGAGGCGGGAGTACAGCGAGCCGCCCCGGGAGATGAACTCGCGGGACTTCGGCCAGTTGACGACCCTGCCGCCGGGCACCCAGCGGGAGCCGAGCACCAGGTCGGCACCCTTCAGCGCGGTCAGCAGCCGGGGAAGCTCCTCCGGCTGGTGGGAGCCGTCGGCGTCCATCTCGACGAGCACGCCGTAGCCGTTCTCCATGCCCCAGCGGAAGCCCGCGAGGTAGGCCGCGCCGAGGCCTTCCTTGCCCTTGCGGTGCAGGACCTGGACGTGGTCGTCCTCGGCGGCCAGTTCGTCGGCGAGCTTGCCCGTGCCGTCGGGGCTGTTGTCGTCCGCCACCAGAACGTGCGCCTCGGGGACGGCCTTGCGCACCCGGCCGACGATGGACTTGATGTTCTCCGCCTCGTTGTAGGTCGGAATGATCACCAAGGCCGTGCCGAGCGGACCGAACTGCCTACCCTGGGCCTTTGCCGCGAGGGTCCCGTCGCCGTCGTTCACTGCTGCCCCTTCATGTCGTACGCAGGGGACCACCATAGTGGCCACGGCCTGCGGGGACGTGACAGCTCATTCGTATGGCGGTGTCGATTGCACAAGAACGGGGTAAGGATGCCCGTTTCGGGTGGCCGTCATCCGCGCTTTCGCCACCGTGTTCCCCCGGACGGCCGGTCCGTTCCCCTGCGGATGGGGGCCCGGTGCCCTTCGGGCCGACCTGGGGCCCGCTGGCTGCGGGTCGACCGAAAGCCGTTGTCTACTGAGCTCCGGGCCCCACCCGGGTCACACCTCCCGACCGTGCGGAACGTTCCCTCGTCGGCGCGGGCGCTGAGCCTGGCTCCCAGTGACGGTGCCCCGGTGCGGGGCGCCGTCCCTGACCCAGCGGCGCTGCGACGAGTGCGCGAACTGCTCCCCGGTCGGGCGTCCGGTGGTGGACTCCGCCGAACCTACCGGCCCGCTGCCGTCGGCTGTCAACAGCCGTTTGACCTGCACAGACGTGCTCAAACCCCTGGTCAGAGCGGAGGATGCGCAGGTCGCGCGACGCGGCGGCGGCCGGTGATCACGGCCGCGCCACCCCGGGAGATCACTCGCCCGGCCGTACGAATGCGGTCCGGTCACTCGCCCGGCCGTACGAACACCGTTCGGCCGCCGACCACCGTGCGCAGGCAGACCGGCAGCGCGCGGCCGGGGGTCAGGTCGGGCAGCCCCGGGGTGCCCGAGCGGGGGTCGGTGGACCAGCGGGCGACCCGGTCGTCCGGGGCCTGCACCACCAGTTCGTCGGTGCGCCACACCGCGTAGTCGGCCGGCGCGCCGGGCACCAGGACACCGGCGTCGTCCCGGCCGGTCGCCCGCCAGCCGCCCCGGGTGTGCGCGGTGAACGCGGCGCGGACGGAGATGCGGTGCTCCGGCGTGTGATGGAAGGCGGCGGCGCGGACGGTCCCCCAGGGGTCGAGCGGGGTGACCGGGCTGTCGGAGCCGAAGGCGAGCGGGACCCCGGCCTTGAGCAGGGCGGCGAACGGGTTGAGGGCGCGGGCCCGGTCGGCGCCGAGGCGCTGGGCGTACATGCCGTCCACCCCGCCCCACAGGGCGTCGAAGGCGGGCTGCACGGAGGCGATCAGGCCCAGTTCGGCGAAGGCGGCGATGTGGTCGGGGGTGAGCATCTCGGCGTGCTCGACCCGGTGCCGGGCGGCGCGTACGCGGGCGAGGCCGACTTTCTCGGCGGCGGCGCGCACGCCCTCCACCACGGCGGTCACGGCGGCGTCGCCGATGGCGTGGAAGCCCGCCTGGAGGCCCGCCTCGGTGCAGGCGACGACGTGCGCGGCGACGGCCGCCGCGTCCAGGTAGGCGGCGCCGGTGTGGTCCGCGTCGGCGTAGGGCTCGTGCAGGCAGGCGGTGTGCGAGCCGAGGGCACCGTCGACGAACAGGTCACCGGCGGCGCCGAGCGCGCCCAGCTCCCGCGCCTTGTCGGCGTCCTGTTCGGCCCAGTAGCCGACGACCCGGGGGCCGGGCACCTCGGCCGCGAGCCGCAGCAGGTCCGTGAAGTCGTCCTCGGAGGAGATCGTCGGGCCGCCGCACTCGTGCACCGTGCCGACCCCGAGCGAGGCCGCGCGCGCGAGGGCGGTGCGCTGGGCCTCGGCACGCTGGGCGGGCGTCACGGCCGCGAACGCGGCGGCCCGTACGGCGTGGTGGGCGTCGCCCGTCAGCGGGGCGTCCTGACGGGCCGCCGCGGCCGGGGCCAGGTCCAGCAGGGCGGTGGTCACGACGGCCGAGTGGACGTCGACCCGGGAGAGGTAGAGCGGGCGTCCGCCGGTGGCCGCGTCCAGCTCGGCGCGGCTCGGCGGCCGGCCGCCGGACCAGCGGGAGGCGTCCCAGCCGTGCCCGAGCAGGACCCGGTCGTCCGGGCGGGCGGCGGCGAAGTCCCTGACCAGCGTGAGGGCTTCGGCGACCGAGGCCGCCCCCGACAGGTCGAGGCCGGTGAGCGCGAGCCCGGTGGACGTGGTGTGGACATGGGCGTCCGTGAAAGCGGGGGTGACGAGCGCACCGTCCAGGTCGACGATCTCGTCGACCCCGTCGGCGAACGCGTCGGCGGCACCCTCGGACCCGACCCAGGCGACCTGTCCCCGCTCCACGACCATCGCGGTCGCGAACGGATCGGCGGGGCTGTGCACCTCGCCGCGGCGGAGGAGGACGGTCTGGGGCTGCTCGGTGCGCTCACTCATGGGGAACAGTCTCGCCCCTCACGCCGGTCACACGGTCACGAGGGGCCGCGTGAACGTGCGCGCACCGCTCAGATCCTCGGCGGACGGGCCTCATAGGGCGTCGACAGCACCACCGTCGTCCGCGTGGACACCCCCGCCAGGCTGCGCAGCCGCGCCAGCAGCTCCTCCAGCTCGTGGGGCGTGGCGACGCGTACCTTGAGGATGTAGTTCTCGTCCCCGGCCACGCTGTGGCAGGCCTCGATCTCGGGGACCCCGGCCAGCCGGTCCGCGATGTCGTCGGGGGCGCTCGGGTCGAACGGTTTCACCGAGATGAACGCCGTCATGGGCAGCCCGACGGCCTCGGGGTCGACGACCGCGGCATAACCGCGGATGACGCCGCGCTGTTCCAGCCGGCGCACCCGCTGGTGCACGGCCGACGTGGAAAGACCCGTGGCCTTGCCCAGGTCCGTGTAGCTCATCCGCCCGTCCTTGACGAGCAGCTGCACGATGTGACGGTCCAGCTCCTCCATGGCGCAAAAGCTACCGTGCGCCTGATCTCCTGGGATACCTCGGCGACGCAGGTCATGGCCGGTTCGCGAGGTCACGGGAGTGCGCCGCGGCGTACGCGGGGGGACAAAGCCACCGCAGCGGGCAGCTGCGCATGGCATGTGACGAAGGACACAGCTCTCGGGCGGGCTCCGTGATGGTCTCGTGATTACCGCCCAGACCGGACGGGAAGTGCTTGCTGTGGTCGAGGCCGCAGTGCCGTCACGGCCCAGCCCGAGGGGGAGTACCCATGCAGAGTCTTAAGCGCCCTGGTCGTCCCGCGCCCAAGCGCCCGCAGTTGGTCGTCGAGCCCGAGCCGGAGGGCGTCGAACCCGACCTCTACGAGGCCGAGGAACTGGACGCCTACGACACCTTCGAGATGTTCCGGGTGGTCTGCCCGGACTGTGCGCAGCCCATCGCCCTGCTGGCGGACGAGGAGTTCCTTCCCGAGCACGCGCTGTGCGCGTCGCCGTGGAACCCGTTCGGCCTCACGGTCTGCCCCGGTACGGGCCGCGCGGCCGCCGACGCCCCGTCCGCGGACGAGTCGGCCGAGCCGCAGGAGCAGGACACCGCCCTCCTGCTCACCCTGCCCCAGGGTCTGGACTGGCGGACGCAGCCCTTCTCGCACGTCGGCGGCCCGGGCTCACGCCCGATGCGCGTACCGGCGATGCGCTTCGGCGGCCGTGTCCTCGGCCGTCAGGCCGCCTGAGTCGGCGCACCGCACTCCAGCAGTCGCCCCTGCACCATGGCACGCAGGCTGCCGTGGTGCGGGATCGGTGCGCCCGGATCCGCGACCGGACGCCCGTGAACTCACGCGCGAATGGGGGGACCGGTGACCTGGGCGGCCGGCGCCGCGTTGGCCGGGCATGACGACCACGTACTCCGCTCTCGGCCGTCAGCGCCGGATCTTCGTCCCCCCGCCCGCCTCGTCGCTTCCGCCGCCCACGCCGCAGGACCCGCCGATCTACCGCGAGTTGATGCGGATCTGGGCCGACCGGGGCCGCGCCCTGCCGGGCCGCCACGACCCGGAGTGGGTCAGGCTGGCGGCGCCGACGGTCGCACGCGGGCAGTTCAGCGACTTTCCGGCCCTGCCACATGACGGGCGATGACCATCCGCTGGATCTGGTTGGTCCCCTCGACGATCTGCAGGACCTTGGCCTCGCGCATATAGCGTTCGACCGGGAAGTCCGCGGTGTAGCCGTAGCCGCCGAGTATCTGGACGGCGTCCGTGGTGACCTTCATCGCCGTGTCGGTGCAGTGCAGCTTGGCCATGGCGGCCTGCCGGGCGAACGGGCGGCCGGCGTCGCGCAGCCGGGCCGCCGCGAGGTAGAGGGCGCGCCCGGCCTCGATCTGGGTGGCCATGTCGGCGATCATGAAGCGCAGGCCCTGGAAGTCGGAGATGGGGTGCCCGAACTGCCGCCGTCCGGTGGCATAGGCGACCGCCTCGTCGAGGGCGGCCTGGGCCAGACCGATCGCGCAGGCCGCGATGCCGAGCCGGCCCGAGTCCAGCGCGGACAGGGCGATGGCGAAGCCCTGGCCCTCCTCACCGAGGCGGCGCTCGTCGGGGACCCGGACGTCGTCGAGGTGGACCTGGGCGGTCGGTGAGCCCTTCATGCCCATCTTCTTCTCCGGCGCCGCGCCGGACAGGCCCGGGGCGTCGCCGGGGACCAGGAAGGCGGTGATGCCGTGCGAGCCCTCGCCGCCGGTGCGGGCCATCACCGTGTAGAAGTCGGCGATGCCGCCGTGCGTGATCCAGGCCTTGGTGCCGTTGATCACCCAGGAGTCGCCGTCGCGGACGGCCCTGGTGCGCAGGGAGGCCGCGTCCGAGCCGGAGGCGGGTTCGGAGAGGCAGTAGGCGCCGAGCAGGCCGCCGCCGAGGATCGCGGGCAGGTGCTCGACCTGCTGCTCCTTGCTGCCGTAGGCGGCGAGCGGGTAGCTCGCGAGGGTGTGCACGCTGACCCCGAGGCCGACGGTGAGGCGGGCCGCGGCCAGCTCCTCCAGGACCTGGAGGTAGACCTCGTAGGGCTGGTCGCCGCCGCCGTACTCGGCGTCGTACGGCAGGCCGAGCAGGCCTGACGCGGAGAGCAGGGTGAAGACCTCCCGCGGGAAGCGTCCGGCGTCCTCCTCCTCGGCCGCCCGGGGCGCGATCTCCTGCCGGGCGATGTCCCGGACCAGCGAGAGCAGGTCTCTCGCCTCTTCCGTGGGCAGTTGACGCTCCACCGGCTGCGGGTCACGGTCGGACATGGCGTCGGTCTCCTCCCTGTCGGGCACCGGCGGTCGCGCCCACGGGTGGGGGCGGCTCCGCCTGTCGTTCGGGTGCGGCCGCGGTGCGCACTTCCGGGTCTCGGAAGCTGCTGACCTGCGGCTGCGCAGTGAGTATGCCCGATCGGGGACCTTCCGTCACCAGTTAACGACCGCTTACTTCTGGAATTACAGGCCAACATGCGGGCGCACCGGAATTGGTCCGAACCATTGACCCGCGTGGTCTAGTCCTCCTAGGGTTCATGACCAACGCTTTACCGCGTTCATGCCAATCGGCGCGCGTTCCCCTCTCCCCCAGGAGGAGACACCCGATGCACCTCTCCCACCGCTCCCGTTTCCGGGCGCTGCTGTCCGCGGCCTGTTGCGCCGTCCTCGGCGCCGGGCTGCTGGCCGGTGCCGGCACCGCCTCGGCGGCCGCCCCGCCCGCTTCCCAGGTGAAGGCCGGCTCCAGGATCGTCGGCTACTTCACGGAATGGGGCACCTACCAGCGCAACTACCTGGTCAAGAACGTCGAGACCTCCGGCTCGGCCGCGAAGCTCACCCACATCAACTACGCCTTCGGCAACGTGACCGGCGGCAAGTGCGCGATGGGCGACGCGTACGCGGCGACCGACCGCGCCTACACCGCCGCCGAGTCAGTGGACGGCGTCGCGGACACCTGGGACCAGCCGCTGCGCGGCAACTTCAACCAGCTGCTGAAGCTGAAGAAGAAGCACCCGAACCTCAGGATCCTGTGGTCCTTCGGCGGCTGGACCTGGTCCAGCGGGTTCGGCGAGGCCGCCAAGAACCCCGCCGCCTTCGCGCAGTCCTGCTACGACCTGGTGAAGAACTCCAAGTGGGCGGGCGTCTTCGACGGCATCGACATCGACTGGGAGTACCCGAACGCCTGCGGCAACACCTGTGACACCAGCGGCCGGGACGCCTTCAGGAAGGTGATGGCGGCGCTGCGCTCGAAGTTCGGGAGCGGCTCGCTCGTCACGGCGGCGATCACGGCCGACGCCACCGGCGGCGGCAAGATCGACGCGGCCGACTACGCCGGGGCGGCGCAGTACGTCGACTGGTACAACCCGATGACCTACGACTACTTCGGCGCCTGGGCCCCGACCGGCCCGACGGCCCCGCACTCGCCGCTGACCTCCTACTCCGGGATTCCGACGGCGAACTACTACACCTCGGCGACCATCACCAAGCTCAGGGGCCTCGGCATTCCGGCGGCCAAACTGCTGCTCGGCATCGGCTTCTACGGCCGCGGCTGGACCGGTGTCACCCAGGCGGCCCCCGGCGGCACGGCGACCGGACCGGCGGCGGGTACCTACGAGCAGGGCATCGACGACTACAAGGTTCTCAAGGTCACGTGCCCGGCGACCGGGACGGTGGCCGGCACGGCGTACGCCAAGTGCGGCAGCGACTGGTGGAGTTACGACACCCCGGCGACCATCGGGACCAAGATGGCCTACAAGAACCAGCAGGGCCTGGGCGGCACCTTCTTCTGGGAGCTGAGCGGCGACACCGCGAACGGTGAGCTGATCAGGGCCATCCACTAGCCCCCGCCACGGGGGGCGCGGGGCGGGGGTGCCACGAGACCTCCGCCCCGCGCACGTCACGTGTCCCGGCGGGCCGGGGGCGGGGCGGGGTAGGACGGGTCGAGTTCCTCGATGGCGCGCAGGGTGCCGCCGAGGGTCTTGACCAGCAGGGCGCACATGGTGTCGCGGGAGAGTTCGGGACGGTCGATCCACGCGAGGGTGGCGCCCTCCACGCTGCACAGCCAGGAGAGCAGGCCCATCCGGGCCGGTGGGGCGATGTCGGTACGGCCGTAGGCGCCCTCGGCGATGGTCGCGACGATCGCCTCGCGCACTCCGTCCCGGATGGCGTGCACCTCGGTGTCGAAACCGACCCCACCGCTGACGATCGTGCGGTACGCGGCCTGGTGGTGCTCGGCGTAGCGCAGATAGCTGTCGATGGTGCGGTGGACGCGGTCCACCTGGGGCAGTTCCAGACCGCTCGCGGCGTACGTGACCAGGTCGGCGACCGAGTCCTGGATGATCGCCAGGTAGTAACCGCGCTTGGACTGGAAGTAGTAGTAGATCAGCCCTTTGGCGACATGCGCCTGCTTGGCGATGTCGTCCATGGAGAGCGCGTCGTACGAGGTGTCGGCGAACAACTTCCGCCCGATGGCGATGAGTTCGGCGCGACGGGCCACCGAGCGCTCGGTGCCGCGCGCCCGCGGGCGGGCGGCGGCACGCTGTTGACTGATATTCAATTTCGACCCTGGTCTCAACGGGCTGCGGGACATCCGCAGTATGTCAGCTCGGGTCGCACGTCAGGTCACAGCAACCCGAGTTGAGTGACCAGCATGGCGACGACCACGACCAGGGTCCAGCCCATGACGTGTTCCAGGACGCCGGGGCCGTCGTCCTTCGGGCCGCCGGTACGGGCGCGGACAGCGGTGGCGGAGTGCGTGGTCATGATGTCCACCATGCCACCGCTCACGGCATTTGCGACGGAGAGCTTGGTCACAGGAGCCCAGGTCAGCGCACCCCGACCGCCGCGAGCGCCGCGGTCTGGTCCGGCGTCGGGAAGGCCGGGAAGTACAGGTAGCAGATCCCACCGGTGCCGGAGGTCACCTTGCCGTCGGCGTTGTAGCGCCTGGTGCGCAGCCAGATGTTCTCGAACTCCCGCCGCCGGTACACCCGCCGGACCGCGTCGTCGGCGGGCGAGCACGGGTCGTTGGCGATCACGTCGCCGTCCGCGGTGAAGCCGATCACCGTCATCAGGTGCCCCGAGGTGCCGTACCCGGCGCCCGTCAGCTCGCTCGCCAGGAACGACTGCGAGGTCATGGCCGGGATGCCGGCCGCGATCAGGGTCTCCAGGTCGGTCAGCGAACCGAGCCGCGTCACCACGCCCTGGAGGTCCTTGTACGTGGCCGCGTAGGCCGCGTTGAACGGCCAGTTGCCGCAGCCTCCGTACTGGTAGTCGTAGGTGGAGCGGGCCGCCTGGCAGACCTGCGGGTCGGCATAGGACGGGTCGACCCAGGCCAGCTGCGCGGGGGTGGGCCGGCCGCCCCAGTACTCGACGATCATCTGCGAGGAGGTGGGGCTGCACCAGGCCTCGCCGCCGTTGTCGTACTCCGGGTACTGGCCCTTGTGGATCTCCTGGGAGTATCGCGGGACCTGCAGTTCCCGGGCGAGGCCGGGCGTGGAGGCCGGGACGGTGAAGCGGTCCGGGACGTCGGAGCCCATGGCGCCGATCCGCCACACCGTCGGGGTCAGGCCGGTACCTGGCCGGCGGTAGAGGGTCAGGCGCAGCTGGTACGACGCGAGACGCAGCCCGTCGGCGGGGTCGCCGACGGCGAAGGTGTCCGTCGAGATGCTGCTCCTGCCATCGCCCTGGCCGTCGACCGAGGTCCGCTTGATGTCCTGGTCGCCGGCGGCCCAGCGGCCCATCACGTACCAGGGGGTGTCGGTGCCGTCGGAGTAGGTGCCGTGCAGTTCGACCTGGATCCAGGTGCCGGCCGGGGTGTCCGCGTTCCAGGAGGCGACGGCCTCCGTGGCGGGGACGGCGAGCCGGTGCACCGGGCCGGTCCAGGTGGCGTACTCCCAGTCGGCGGTCCTGCCGGTGTGGGGATCGGTGTAGGTGGTGGTCCCGGCCGGGGTGGCGACGACCACGCCGGGGCGGTCACCTGCGACGGCCTCGGTCCCCCTGGCGGTGCCGCTGCGCCAGTCGTCGTAGGTGGTCCAGGAGCAGTGGTCGACCAGGGCGCTCGCGGTCCGGCCGGCCGCCCCGGCCTCGGCGTCCGTCTCCGGTGCCGCGGCCGCGGGGACGGCGGCGACCGCCCCCTGGGCCACGGCGGCCGCGGCGACGCGGACGGCGGCGGCCAGCACGGTTCTGCGGGACGGCTGTTCGGCTCTGCTCATGGGTGGAAGACCCCCAGGGGTGCGCGTCGCGGCTGGTCGGGATGCGGGACCGTGCGCCCACTATGGAACAGGCACCCTGCCTCCACCAGCACTTCCGCGCGTGCCACGCCCACCGATATTGGTCCTGTCCACTGAAAGGCGGCCCGGGGTCAGACGAGGTCCATCGCGGCGACCTCGTCGGGGCCGCCGTAGCTGACCGGGCCCTGGAAGCGGCGGCGGGCGGTGGCGAACCACCAGGCCGTGGCCACGACCAGGACGACGGCGAGTGCGATCGGCGCGTAGTTGAAGGAGTCGACCGTGACGGGCGAGGCCTGCGGCAGCATGAACAGGACGCTGCTGAGCAGGATCCAGACCACCGCGAGCCAGCCGACCGGCTTGCTCCAGCGGCCCAGGTTCCAGGGCCCCGGCTGGAACTCGGCACCGAGGCGCAGCCGCAGGAACACCGGCACGGCGTAGGCGAGGAACAGGCCGACGACGTTGACGCTGACGATCGCGGTGAACGCCGTGTGCGACCACCAGCCCGGCACCACCAGCGCGAGCGAGCAGGCCACCGCGAGCCATACGGCCTTGACGGGGGTCCGGGTGCGGGGTGAGACAGAGTGCCAGTGCCGGGAGCCGGGCATGGCACCGTCCCGGGAGAAGGCGAAGATCTGCCGGGTGTTGCTGGTGAGGTTGGCGAGGCCGCAGAAGAGCATGGCGCCGATGACGACGAGCAGCATCGCCTTGGCCCAGCCCATGCCGAGCCCGTCGATGAGGATCTGGACGGGCGGCGCGGAGGAGCTCGCCACCTTGGCGTAGTCGCCGATGCTGTAGACGAGGGCCAGCATCAGGACCAGACCGGCGATCGCCGAATAGCCGATGGAACGGATGATGCCCTTGGGGGCGTTGACGGTGGCCTGGACCGTTTCCTCGGACATGTGGAAGCTGCCGTCGAAGCCGGTGAAGGTCCAGCTGGTGACCAGCAGACCGAGCATGCCGCCGTAAAGGCCGTTGGTGAAGCCGGTGTTGTTCACGAAATGCGTCACGAAGGACGCCGACCGGTGATGGTCGGGCAGCACGGTCAGTGTGCTCACGATCACCACGAGTCCGACCAGCAGCCACCACACGGAGATCCGGTTCAGCACGGCCACGAGTTGGACGGTGTAGGTGTTGGCGAGTCCCTGGAGCACGATGATCAGGGCTGTGATCAGCACCGTCTGGTGGGCGGTCGGCGTGTACGAGGTCCACTGGAGGGCGACGAAGGCCTGGACGAAGGTGGCCGCCGCGTATCCGGTGGCGGCCGTACCGCCGATCTGGCCCACGAAGTTGAGCCAGCCCGTGTACCAGGACCAGGCACCCTTGTGCCGTTTGGCGAGTTTGCCGGCGGAGAAATACAGCGCGCCGCTCGTCGGATAGGCGGAGGCGACCTCCGCCATGGCGGCGCCGATGCACAGCACCAGCACGCAGACACCGATCCAGCCGAACACGAGAATGCGGGGACCGCCCGCATTCATACCGAACCCGAAGGAGGAGAAGATTCCCGAAAGGATATTGATGATGGTGAAGGAGATCGCGAAATTGTCGAACGCCTTGAATCGGCGGGTGAGTTTCCGCGGATAGCCCATCGCGTGCAGGGTCGCGTCGTCGTCGAGCACGATCGGATCCGCTGTGCGTTCTGACACTTGCCGACCTTTCGCCAGGAGGAACCAGGAGGGACCAGGGGGGAACAGGAGGACCGGGAGGGAGCAGCAGGAACTAGGAGGGGACGGACAGGCCGCAGGCGCGGCGGGCCCGGGAGAGCTGCTCGGCGGGCTCGCCGAAGACGCTCCACGGCATCCGGGAGGCGTACGGCCCCATGGCCGTGAAGACCGCCCGGGCCTCGAACTCGCGCTGGGCCATGACCAGCGCGTGCGCGAGGTAGGCCAGATCGAGCACGGGGGTGAAGCGGTAGCCGGCCACAGCGGGCAGCCAGTGGTGGTAGATCGCCAGCGCCGTGGCGCGCCACTGGGGCTGCTCCCAGACCCGTTCGGCGAGCAGCTGGGTGGGGTTGTGGCTCTCCACCAGCGCGACCAGGGGCAGCAGCCGTAGCGCCGAGTCGGCGGGGGCCCGCTGGCCGAGGAAGGCGGCGACGTCCCAGGCCGCGGTCACCGAGCCGCCGTGCCGGGTGAAGAAGAAGGACAGGAAGCGGTGGTGCGCCTCGCGGTGCCAGGGGTCGAGGCTGAGGGTGTGCGCGAACAGCCGCCAGGGCCCCGGCGGCGAGGTCAGCAGGCCGCCGGGGGCGGCGTCGTGCGGGCGGTGCAGCCGGGCCATGGCCAGCTTGGCGGCCCAGGGCGTGGGGTCGGCGGGGTTCATGGCGGCGGCGCGCTCGCAGGCGGTGAGGGCGATCCGCTCCAGCGCCTCGGCCCGCTCGTCCTGGGCGTCGGCCGCCCGGATGGCACGCTGCACCGCGACGCGGGCCCACATCAGCGCGGACTCGGGGCCCGGTTCCTCGGCGAGCCAGCGTTCCACCAGGTCGGTGCCGGCCGCCTCGGAGGCCAGGACCAGGGAGCGGTGGGCACGCAGGGCGAAGTCGGAACGCGTCTCGGCCAGCGCCTCGCGCGCGCTCAGATATCGTCCGGCGCGTACGTCCACGCATACACTCGCGAGGAAGCGGTCATCGGCCGCCGGATGCCATACGTACTGCCCCTCGAATAACTCCGCGGCCATCTTCCCCTGTCCGTCCCCGTTCGACGCGTGCACGCTGAAGGCACCTTACTCACGGCCGGGGAGGGCGGGAACGTCCGAATTCGACATATCGGTCAGCCGGTCGGAAATATTGGCGGGCCTTGCCGGAGACCGACCCGGAATTAGTTCAACCCGCGACTTCCCGGGGGCACAAACGCCCGCTATGCGCCGGACTACTAGACTGTTTCCGGAAAACACCCCACACCACGGCACACCTCGGGAACCGTCATTCGCCACCTCGCCTCCGCGCTCCGGAACCTGCCCCCTTCCTGCGGTCCGGTCCGGCTCGTCGCCGTCGACGGGCACGCCGGCTCGGGAAAGACCACGTTCGCCGGGCGCCTGGCCGGCGCGCTGGGCGGGGCGCCGGTGCTGCACCTCGACGACATCGCCAGCCACGAGGAGCTGTTCGACTGGACCGGCCGCCTGCTGACCCAGGTGATCGAGCCGCTCGGCCGCGGCGAGACGGCGCGGTACTCCCCCTACGACTGGCGGGCCCGTCGCTTCGGCCCCTCCCGCCCGCTGCCGCCCGCCCCCGTGGTCCTCGTCGAGGGGGTCGGCGCCGGCCGCCGGGCCCTGCGCCCCCATCTGGCGCGGCTGCTGTGGATGGAGCTGCCCCACGAGGAGTCCTGGACCCGGGGCAGGGCACGGGACGGCGCGGAACAACTTGACTTCTGGGTCCGGTGGGTCGAGGAGGAACGCGAACACTTCACCGAGGACCCGTCCAGACCGTACGCCGACCTTCTGGTGGCACAGTCACAGCAGGGGTACGAGGTGCTGCCGGGGCCCGGGAAGACCGTTGGACCGGACCACGGTGTCACCCACCGTGACGGGCCGTCGGCGGTGTGCTGAACTTGTGAAGACCCGCCCCGAAGAAGTTGCCCGAGTACCTCAACTCCGCTTGACCCAAGGGTCGTACAGGTCTTACGTTCTCAAGGAGCGGCCCTCTCGGGCCGCCCCGCAGACGCGAAGCCCCCGGTTGTTCCCCCGTGATCGGGGGCTTCGTTCTGCCCTTTGCCCCTTTTGCGTGCGCCGCGCGCGCCCTCGCGCTCACCCTGGGTCACCGACCGGTGCCCGCCCCGTCTGCTCCCACCTCGCCGAACGGCCTGTGCGGCACCCTTCGGCGGGCACCGGAACCGCAGGTACGATGCCCTCGGTGCGACCTTCGAACGGCTGCCTCGCGCACCTGCAACTCCGGTCCGCGGCACAGCGGTTCGACCAACGGCGGCCATCGGGGGGAGCCCGGGGGCACGGCTTGTGGGGGACGTGATGGAATTCGGCACGCAGGGCCCCGAGGCCCCGGCCGACCTCGCCTGGCTGCGAGGCGTGGACGCCTACACGATGGGCGCCTATCCGCAGGCCGAGGAGGAGTTCCGCACCGCGGTGCGGATGGATCCCGGGATGGCCGACGCCTGGCTCGGACTGCACGCGCTGCGGGTCGACACGACCACCGCGCTGCTGCGGATGTTCCGGCACCGGGACCGGTTCGGCGAACAGCGCGGCCGCCACCGCCGTACGCTCAACTCCTGGTACTGGCTCGGCTGGTGGGTGCAGCCGGTCCTGGAGAGCCCTCGCGATCTGCTGCTCGCCCACGCCTCCCACTGGCTGGACGGCAGGCACGTCCCGGAACTCGACCGGGCCCTCGCCGGACTGCCGCCCGTCGACACCGACCCCCACGTCCGTTTCCTGCACTCCTGCCGGGCCTATCTGGTCAAGGACTGGGAACAGCTGGTACGGCACACCGACCCGCTCCTCGACGACCCCCTGCTCGGCATCGAGGCGGGCCTCTTCGGCGGCATGGCCCGCGTCCGTCTCGAGATGTACGGACAGGCCGAACCCCTGCTCTCCGCGGCGCTGATGCGGTGCCGCAGCGAGCAGCCGCAGCGCAAGGAGCTGCGCTACTGGCTGGCGCGGGCGCACGAGGGCACCGGCCGCAGCGCCGCCGCGCTCCCCCTGTACCGGGCCGTGCACCGGGTCGACCCCGCGTTCATGGACACCTCCGCCCGGCTGGCCGCCATCGCCGAGGGCGACGGGTACGACGACACCGCCGACCTCGCGGCGATCACCCTCGCCGGCGCCGGGCAGGACGTGGTGGACGGCCCCGACCTGCTCGACCCGCTGTTCGGCACGGAGGGGCGCGACCTGCGGTTCGGGGATGCGGAGCCACCGGCCGGCGCGATGCCGTCGGTGATCGACCCGGCGGTGCGCGAGAAGACGGTGGCGGCGCCACCGCTGCCGGCCGGCCCGACCGATCCCGCGTTACTCGAGGAGGCGCTCGCCGAACTGGAGCGCATGGTCGGGCTGGAGCCCGTGAAGCGGCAGGTCAAGGCGTTGTCCGCGCAGTTGAACATGGCCCGGTTGCGAGCCGGGCAGGGGTTGCCGGTCCAACCGCCGAAACGCCACTTCGTCTTCTCCGGGCCGTCCGGCACCGGGAAGACCACCGTCGCCAGGATCCTCGGCCGGGTGTTCTACGCGCTGGGGCTGCTGGGCGGGGACCACCTGGTGGAGGCCCAGCGGGCCGATCTCGTGGGCGAGTACCTCGGCCAGACCGCGGTCAAGGCCAACGAACTGATCGACTCCGCGATCGGCGGTGTGCTCTTCGTCGACGAGGCCTACTCCCTGTCCAACTCCGGGTACGGCAAGGGCGACGCGTACGGCGACGAGGCGCTCCAGGTGCTGCTGAAGCGGGCCGAGGACAACCGCGACCACCTGGTGGTGATCCTGGCGGGCTACCCGGAGGGCATGGACCGCCTGCTGGCCGCCAACCCCGGGCTCTCCTCCCGCTTCACCACCCGCGTCGACTTCCCGTCCTACCGTCCGCCGGAGCTGACCTCCATCGGGGAGGTGCTGGCCGCCGAGAACGGCGACGCGTGGGACGAGGAGGCCCTGGAGGAGCTGCGCTCCATCGCCGGGCACGTGGTCGCCCAGGGCTGGATCGACGAACTGGGCAACGGCCGGTTCCTGCGCACGCTGTACGAGAAGAGCTGCGCGTACCGGGATCTGCGGCTGTCGGCCTACCCGGGCGTGCTGACGCGGGACGACCTGGCGACGCTGCGGCTGCCGGACCTGATGCAGGCGTACGGGGAGGTGCTGTCGGGGCGTGGGCCGCAGGACCCGGCGGCCGGGATGTAGCTGACGCCACCGCAGCGCCCCGTCATGGGCGGGGGGGGAACCGCGCGACCGGCCTCCACCGGCCCGCAGCTCCCCTCGACTCCCCTCGACGCCACCCACGGCCGCCTGCTTCCGGCGCCGCTCAGCCCACCGGCACTTCCTCCGGCTCTCCGCTCACCCTCGGTTCCGGTGTCCTCGGGGGCGTCGGCTGGTTCCGGTGTGCCGGATCGCGGACCTCGCCGACCAGCAGCTCCAGGACGTCCTCGAGCGCCGCCAGGCCGAGCACCCTGCCCTTCGCGTCGGCCACCTGGGCCAGGTGGGTGGCGGCCCGACGCATCACCGTGAGGGCGTCGTCGAGTGGCAGCTCCGCCCGCAGGGTCGTCATCGGCCGCCATATCTGCTGCGGCACCGCCCGCTCCGAGTCCTCCAGGTCCAGGACGTCCTTCACGTGCACGTAGCCCATGAAGGCGCCGGACTCGGCCGCCACCGGGAAGCGGGAGTACCCGGTGCGGGCGGTGAGCTCGACGATCTGGCCCGGGGTGACCGACGGCGGGACCGTGATCAGGGACTCGCGTCGCAGGAGGACGTCCGTCACCGGGCGGGAGCCCAGTTCCAGCGCGTCCTCCAGGCGCTCCCGCTCCTCGGGGTCGAGGAGCCCCGCCTGGCCGGAGTCCTCCAGGAGCCGGTTCAGCTGCTCGCTGGTGACGACGGCCTCGACCTCGTCCTTCGGCTCCACCCGGAAGAGCTTGAGGATGCCCTGGGCGCAGGCACCGAGCGCGACCGTGATCGGCCGGCACACCCGGGCGAAGGCCACCAGGCCGGGACTCAGCCAGAGCGCCGCCTTCTCCGGCGCCGCCATCGCCAGGTTCTTCGGCACCATCTCACCGATGACCAGGTGGAAGAAGACGACACCGGCCAGCGCGATCACGTAGCCGAGGGGGTGGATCACGCCCTCGGGCAGGTGGATCGCCTCGAACAACGGTTCCAGCAGATGCGCCACCGTCGGTTCGGCCACCGCGCCCAGGGTCAGCGAGCAGACCGTGATGCCGAACTGGGCCGCGGCCATCATCTGCGGCAGGCGTTCCAGGCCGTACAGCACCTGGCGGGCCCGCGCGGTGCCGAGCGGTTCGATCTGGCTGCGGCGGACCGAGACCAGCGCGAACTCCGCGCCCACGAAGAAGCCGTTGGCCAGGACCAGCAGCCCGGCGAAAACCAGTTGGAGGACGCTCATCGGGCGGCCTCCGCGACGGCTGGGGCGACCCGGACCAGGCGGACGCGTTCGGCCCGGTAGTGGCCGACCCGGCGGACCGACAGCCGCCAGCCGGGCAGTTCCGCGCGGTCGCCGGGCGCCGGGATGCGGCCGAGCAGGTCGGCGACCAGGCCGGCGACCGTCTCGTACGGGCCTTCCGGCACGTCCAGGCCTATCCGCTGGAGGATGTCCACGCGGACGCTGCCGTCGACGTCCCAGGCCGGCTTGCCGTCCTGGGAGGGGGCGGCGGAGAGCTCCGGCGCGTCCGGGCTGTCGTGCTCGTCGCGGACCTCGCCGACGAGTTCCTCGACGATGTCCTCCAGGGTGACCACGCCGGCCGTGCCGCCGTACTCGTCGACGACGACCGCGATGGGCTGTTCGCTGCGCAGCCGTGCCAGCAGGGGCTGGACCGGCAGGGTCTCGGGGACCAGCAGCGCCTGGCGGGCGATGCGGCCCACGGGGGTGTGCAGCCGTTCGTGCACGGGCACCGCCAGTGCGTCCTTGAGGTGGGCCATGCCGACGATCTCGTCGATCTTCTCCCGATAGACGGGGAAGCGGGACAGGCCGGTGGCCCGGGTGAGGTTGACGACGTCCTCGGCGGTCGCCGAGTCCTGGAGGGCGCTGACCTTCACCCGGGGGGTCATGACGTGCTGGGCGGTCAGCTCGCCCAGGGACAGGGTGCGGACGAACAGGTCGGCCGTGTCCTGCTCCAGGGCGCCGGCCTGAGCCGAGTGCCGGGCCAGGGAGACCAGCTCGCCGGGGGTGCGGGCGGACGCCAGCTCCTCGGCCGGTTCGACGCCCAGCGCGCGCACGAGCCGGTTGGCGACCGTGTTCAGCGCGGCGATGACCGGGCGCAGGAGCCGGGAGAAGCGGGCCTGGGGGCCGGCGACGAAGCGCGCGACCTGGAGGGGCTTGGAGACCGCCCAGTTCTTGGGCACGAGTTCGCCGATCACCATCTGGATGGCCGAGGCCAGCAGCATGCCGACGACCACGGCGATACCGGAGACGGCGCCCTCGGGGAGGCCGATCGCGGTGAACGGGCCGCGCAGCAGCGCGGCCAGCGCCGGTTCGGCGAGCATGCCGACGACCAGGGAGGTGATGGTGATGCCGAGCTGGGTGCCGGACAGCTGGAAGGACAGCTCCTTCAGCGATTCGACGACCGTACGGGCACGCTTGTCGCCGTCTGCGGCGGCCTTCTCGGCCTCCGGGCGCTCGACGGTGACCAGTCCGAACTCGGCGGCCACGAAGAAGCCGTTGGCCAGGATGAGCAGGAACGCGGCTGCCAGGAGCAGCAGGGGGGTGGTCATGGTGCCGCCGCCTCCGCTTCGTCGCGGACGGGGCCGGAGCGGTCCGCGGTATGTCGGGAGGGGGCGGCGCAGGTACTACAGGACGATCCGTCCATCGCCGGAGAGGGTCACTCCTCGGGTAGCAGGAACCCCTGTGCGCGGGGCGCGCCACAGGGGTGGAGGCGGGACGTGAAAAGCCTCCGCCAACAGATTAATCAAGACCGGGGCCGTTGCGGCAGGGTCGACGGCCCCGAGGAGCCCCCGAAGTTGCGTGATCTCAGCCCTGATGCTGCTCGGGGTCGTGGATCGCGCGGGCCTCGGCGAGCGCTCGCAGGGCCCTGGCGTCGGCGATCGCGCGCTGCCTGGCGATGCCCGGCTGGATGCCGAGCGCGGGCAGGCTGGTGCCGTCGCTGAGGTCGAGGAACACCCACGGGTCACCCGGGCGGAGGTTCACCTGGAGGATCTCCGCCCATTCCAGGTGCCGCTCGCCGGCGATGTTGACGACGGTGACGCCGGACTCCTCGGCGACGACCTTCACGCGGGCCAGCCGCGCCAGCACCCAGAAGATCAGGGCGCCGGTGAGGACGAAACTGAGCTTCTCCCCCGGGCCGAGCTGCTCCAGGAGCAGCGCGACGCCGGAGATGGTGACGAAGATCGCGGCACCCGCTGTGAGCAGGATCGCGCGGGTGTGGCCCGGCCGGAAGGTGACGGGCAGGGTGGGCGGCTCGGACATCTCTCGCGGCCCCTCAGAGGCGGCAGGCGTGGATGGCCGTGGTCAGGATGGCGCGGGCGCCGAGGTCGTACAGGTCGTCCATGATCCGCTGGGCGTCCTTGGCGGGGACCATGGCGCGGACGGCGACCCAGCCCTCGTTGTGCAGCGGGGAGACGGTCGGCGACTCCAGGCCCGGGGTGAGGGCGACGGCCTTCTCCAGCTGCTCGACCCGGCAGTCATAGTCCATCATCACGTACGTCCGGGCGACCAGGACGCCCTGGAGGCGGCGCAGGAACTGCTGGACCTTGGGTTCCTCGGCGTCGGCGCCGGTACGGCGGACCACGATCGCCTCGGACTTCATGATCGGCTCGCCGAAGACCTCCAGGCCCGCGTTGCGCAGGCTGGTGCCGGTCTCGACGACGTCGGCGATGACCTCGGCGACGCCCAGCTCGACGGCGGTCTCCACGGCGCCGTCGAGGTGGACGACGGAGGCTTCGACGCCGCTGTCGGCGAGGTGTTTGGCGACGATCCCCTCGTAGGAGGTGGCGACCGTCTTGCCCTTGAGGTCCGCCAGGGTGTTCGCGGCGCCCGGCTTGGAGGCGAAGCGGAAGGTGGAGCGGGCGAAGCCGAGCGGGAGGATCTCCTCGGCGTCGGCGCCGGAGTCCACCAGCAGGTCGCGGCCGGTGATGCCGATGTCGAGGCGTCCGGAGGAGACGTAGATCGCGATGTCGCGGGGGCGCAGGTAGAAGAATTCCACGTCGTTGACCGGGTCGACGGTGCGGAGTTCCTTGGACTCCCGGCGCTGCCGGTAGCCGGCCTCATGCAGCATGTCCGCCGCAGGGCCTGAGAGGGAACCCTTGTTGGGGACGGCGATGCGCAGCATGAGGTCGGCTTCCTTCGCTTCGAAAGAGGGCTGATAGGGGGTGTCTGAGCGGGGTTCTACAGGTGGGCGTAGACGTCGTCCAGCGAGATCCCGCGGGCGACCATCATCACCTGGACGTGGTAGAGCAGCTGCGAGATCTCCTCGGCGGCCGCTTCCTTGCCCTCGTACTCGGCGGCCATCCAGACCTCGGCGGCCTCCTCGACGACCTTCTTGCCGATGGCATGGACGCCCTTGCCGACCAGCTCGGCGGTGCGGGACGTGGCGGGGTCGCCGTGGGCGGCCTTGTGCTGGAGCTCGGTGAAGAGCTCCTCGAAAGTCTTGTTGGACATGGTGAGCGCCAGACTACGCCAAACGCCGCCTCGCTCAGTGCCAGGGTTCGGATACTGAGCGGAGGGTGGCCGCGGTCGCCACCGCCGCGGTCACCGCCTCGTGGCCCTTGTCCTCGTTCGAGCCGGGCAGGCCCGCGCGGTCCAGGGCCTGCTCCTCGTCGTCGCAGGTGAGGACGCCGAAGCCGACGGGGACGCCGGTGTCGACGGAGACCTGGGTGAGGCCCTGGGTGACGCCCTGGCACACGTACTCGAAGTGCGGGGTGCCGCCGCGGATGACGACGCCGAGGGCGACCACCGCGTCGTAGCCGCGGCCGGCGAGGACCTTCGCGGCGACCGAGAGCTCCCAGGTGCCGGGGACCCGGAGCAGGGTGGGCTCGTCGATCCCCAGCTCGCGCAGGGCGCGCAGGGCGCCGTCCACCAGTCCGTCCATCACCTTCTCGTGCCACTGGGCCGCGATGACGGCGACCCGCAGGTCGCTGACATTGCGTACGGACAACTCCGGTGCACCCTTGCCGCTCACGTACGTCTCTCCTCAGTGCTGTTTCTCTACTGGTTCGCGCAGGTGGCCACGGCCGCCGTGTCCAGCCAGGGCAGGTCGTGGCCCATCCGGTCCCGCTTGGTGCGCAGGTAGCGGAGGTTGTGCTCGCCCGCCTGCACGGGCATCGGCTCGCGCCCGCTGATCCTCAGACCGTGGCTGAGCAGCGCGTCGCTCTTGTCGGGGTTGTTGGTCATCAGGCGGACGCTGCGGACGCCGAGGTCGGCCAGGATCCGGGCGCCCGCGCGGTAGTCGCGGGCGTCGGCGGGCAGACCGAGTTCGAGGTTGGCGTCGAGGGTGTCGCGGCCGCGCTCCTGGAGTTCGTAGGCGCGCAGCTTGGACAGCAGCCCGATGCCGCGGCCCTCGTGTCCGCGCAGGTAGACGACGATCCCCCGGCCCTCCGCCTGGATCCGGCCGAGCGCCTCGTCGAGCTGGGGGCCGCAGTCGCAGCGGGCGGAGCCGAAGACGTCGCCGGTGAGGCACTCGGAGTGGACGCGGACCAGGACGTCCTCGCCGTCGCCGATCTCCCCGTGCACGAGGGCGACGTGCTCGACGCCGTCGGCGGTGGAGCGGTAGCCGTACGCAGTGAAGGTGCCGTGCCGGGTGGGCAGCTTGACCTCGGCCTCGCGGCGCACGGCCGGTTCGGCGGACCGGCGGTAGGTGATCAGGTCGGCGATGGAGATGATCGTCAGGCCGTGCTTGCGGGCGAACGGGACCAGCTCGGGGAGGCGGAGCATCCGGCCGTCCTCGCCGGCGATCTCCACGATGGCACCGGCGGGACGCAGGCCCGCGAGGCGGGCGAGGTCGACGGCGGCCTCGGTGTGGCCGTTGCGGGCGAGGACGCCGCCGGGGCGGGCGCGCAGCGGGAAGACGTGGCCGGGGCGGACGAGGTCGGTGGGCTCGGCCTGGCCGCTCGCCAGCAGCTGGAGGGTGGTGGCGCGGTCGGCGGCCGAGATGCCGGTGGTGACGCCGTGCGCGGCGGACGCGTCCACGGAGACGGTGAACGCGGTCTTCATGGACTCGGTGTTGTCCTCGACCATCTGCGGCAGCCGGAGCCGGTCGAGTTCGTCGCCCTCCATGGGAGCGCAGATCAGGCCGCGGCACTCGCTCATCATGAAGGCGATGATCTCGGGGGTGGCCTTCTCGGCTGCGATGACGAGGTCGCCCTCGTTCTCGCGGTCCTCGTCGTCGACCACCACGACCGGCCGTCCTGCGGCGATGTCGGCGATGGCCTGCTCGACCGGGTCGAGGGTGAGTCCCTCGATGTCGTGGGTGTGGTGGAGAACGGGTGCCGCGGTCATGCGGGTGCTCCTTCCAGAGCGGGCCGCGAACCCTGGCGGGAGCGCAGCCACCAGTCGCGCATGCCCCACAGGACGAGCGCGCCGTAGATGACGTAGACGAAGCCGGAGAAGGCGTAGCCGTTGGCGAAGTTGAGGGGGACGCCGACCACGTCGACCAGGAGCCAGGCGATCCAGAACTCGACCATGCCGCGGGCCTGGGCGTACATCGCGACGATGGTGCCGACGAAGATGTAGGCGTCCGGCCAGGGGTCCCAGGACAGGGACGGGAAGGCCTCGAAGAGCAGGGCGACGGCGACCGTGCCGGCGGCCGCGGCGGCGAGCATCGCGCCGCGCTCACGCCAGGTGGCGAAGCGGGGGACGATGTGACCGTCGCCGGACTGGCCCTTGTTCCGGTTCCACTGCCACCAGCCGTACAGGGCGACCACCATGACGACGACCTGCTTGCCCGCGCTGCCGGCCAGGTGGCCGTAGAAGGCGATGAACAGGACCAGGCCGGAGAGGAACTGCACCGGCCAGGTCAGCAGGGAGCGTCGCCAGCCGAGGGCGAGGGTGATCAGGCCCAGGATGTTCCCGATCATGTCCGACCAGATGATGCGCTGGTGGAGGAGGGTGAAGGCCTCGGAGTTCAGCCAGTTCACTTGCCCGCTCCCCGCGTGTTCGCAAGCAGCCGCTCGACGTACTTGGCGACCACGTCGACCTCGAGGTTGACCGGGTCGCCGGGCTGCTTGTGGCCGAGCGTGGTCAGGTCGAGGGTGGTGGGGATGAGGCTGACGGTGAAGTGGTCCTGGCCCGCCTCCACGACGGTGAGGCTGATGCCGTCGACCGTGATGGAGCCCTTCTCCACGACGTACCGGCTGAGGTGGGCCGGGAGCGAGATCTTGACGATCTCCCAGTTCTCCGAGGGGGTGCGCGCCAGCACCTCGCCGGTGCCGTCGACGTGGCCCTGCACGATGTGGCCGCCGAGGCGGGAGCCGACGGCGGTGGGACGCTCCAGGTTGACGCGGGAGCCGACGCCGAGGGCGCCGAGGGAGGAACGCTGGAGGGTCTCCGCCATGACGTCGGCGGTGAACTCGTCGCCCTCGTGCTCCACGACGGTCAGACAGACCCCGTTCACGGCGATGGAGTCGCCGTGCTGTGCGCCCTTGGTCACCACGGGGCCACGGAGCCGGAAACGGGAGGCGTCGCCGAGGTTCTCGACGGCGGTGATCTCACCCAGCTCTTCGACGATTCCGGTGAACACTTCCCGGGTCCTCCTGCCTCAACGGGGCGCGGACTCCGGGGCCTGTCGAAGGACGACAGAATGTACGGGTGAGCAGACCGGGGCGACGCCGAAGAGGTCCCGCCCTGCATCGGACGAGACCAGATACGGCGGCGCGCACACGTACATGCTCGCCCGCCGCGCACTGCCTCCCATCCGGACTTTAACCGTCGGTCCAGGAATTTCACCTGGTCAACCGGCCGCTGGAAGCGGACGGGTCGCGGACTGTAACCGCCGGTTCGGAGTTTCACCGACCCCGGAGTGCGCTGCTTCTGGTACACCGCCAGTGTGCCACGCCCGATGGTGGTCCATACAGGGGAACCGTGTGGGCTGCCTCACAGCGGATGCCGCTGGACTTCTCACCAGGGGCGCCATGTGCCCAACGGCCGTGCGGGTCCGCGCTCTTGACTTCGATTCACCTCTATTGACCCAGCTGGTCTAGTCCTTTTAGGGTGCGGTCGGCCCGGCGGCGGTGACGACGGCCCTTGCCCGCCGCCGGGTCGCGCCGATGTCACATTTCCCGGCGCCCGCGGGGTCGTACTCGCCGGAGGGGCGTTCCGGCCGGGAGCGCCCGGTGTCCGGAGGGACGGAACGACATGACCACGACCCTGGTGACCGGCGGGACCGGAACGCTGGGCAGGCTCGTCGTCGGGCGGCTGCGGGCGGACGGCCACGAGGTGCGGGTGCTCAGCCGGCACGCCGCCCCCTACGCCGTGGACCTGCGCACGGGTGGGGCCGGTCTGGAGGCCGCGCTGACCGGCGTGGAGACGGTCGTGCACTGCGCGAGCACCCCCAGGGGAGGTGACGAGCGGGCGGCGGCGAACCTGATCGCGGCGGCGCGGCGGGCCGGGGTGGGCCATCTCCTGTACATCTCGATCGTGGGCGTGGACCGGGTGCCGCTCGGCTACTACCGGGCGAAGCTCGCGGTGGAACGGCTGGTCGAGGAGTCGGGGCTGGGCTGGACCGTGCTGCGTACGACGCAGTTCCACGATCTGCTGGTGACGCTGTTCGAGGGGCTTGCGAAGGCGCCCGTGCTGCCGGTGCCGCGCGGGGTGGCCGACCAGCCGATAGAGGTGGGCGAAGTCGCCGACCGGCTCGCGGAGTTGGCCGGTGCGGGGCCGGCGGGGCGGGTGGCCGACATGGGCGGGCCCGAGGTGCGGCCGCTGGAGTCGCTGGCGCGGGCGTACCTGGAGGCGGGCGGGCGGCGCCGGGCGCTGGTCGGGGTGCCGCTGTTCGGCGGGGTGTACCGGGCCTTTCGGGAGGGCGGTCATCTGGCGCCGGAACGGGCGGTCGGGAAGGGCACGTTCGAGGACTTCCTCGCCCGGCGCTGAGGGCGCGCGGGGCCGGGTCAGCGATCGGGGGGCGCGAACAGGTCGTCCTGGGCGCGCTCCCGGGCGGTCAGCAGGGCGCCGCGCAGGACGGCCGCGCCGCCGAGGGTGCTCGCCCGCACCTCCGTGGCCATCGGGGACATCCGGCGCAGCCGGTCCTCGACGCGGGCGGCGAGCGCCGCGCCGCCGGCCGGGCCGACCTCTCCGCCGAGCACCACGCAGCCGGGGTCTAGGACGGCGACGACGGCGGCCACACCCACGGCGATCCGATCGGCGAGCACATCGAGAAACCGGGAGCGCGCCACGAGCGGGCCCGGATCGGCCCGGTGCCCGGGCGCGGGCGCGTCGTGGCCGGTCGCGCCGTTCCCCGCGCCCCCGAGGGGCGCTGATGCGTCGGCGCCGGTACGGGAACCCCGCGGGCCGACCAGGCAGTTGTCAGGCGCCGGCGCGTCGTGGCCGGTCGCGCCGTTCCCCGCGCCCCCGAGGGGCGCCGATGCGTCGGCGTCGGCGTGGGGGCCCTGTGGGCTGACCTGGCGGTTGTCGGGGGCCGGAGCGTCGGGGTCGGCGGGCGTTGTTCGGGCGGCCAGTTCCACGGCGTGTGCCGCGGTCTCGGTCGACGTCATGCCGCACTGTTCGGCGAGTTCCCTGATCGCCGCCGCTCCGACCAGGGAGTGGTAGCCGCCGGAGCAGTCCGTCGCCGACGGGAGCGCCGGGGTCCCCGGGACCGGCAGGAAGCCGATCTCGCCGGTGCCGCCGGAGGCGCCCCGGCGCAGGCTGCCGTCCAGGACGACGGCGGCGCCGGGGCTGTCGCCCAGCCAGAGCAGGACGAAGGTGTCCCGGTCGCGTGCCACGCCCTCCCCTTGCTCGGCGAGGGCCGCCAGGTTGGTCTCGTTCTCGACGCTGACCCGGGCCTCGGGAAAGCGCTCCTGGAGGACGGCGACCAGGCGGCGGTGCCAGGCGGGCAGCCCCGCGGAGTCGCGCAGTTCGCCGGTCGCCGGATCGACGAGCCCGGGCGCCCCGATGCCGACGGTGTGCAGCCGCCCCCCTCCGGTGGCCTCCGCCTCCTTCACCGCCCGCTCCACAAGCCCCACCGCCTGCTCGACGGCGGCCGTGGTCCCCGTCTCCGGGCCGACCGGCACCGCCCCCTCCGCCAGCACCCGTCCCACCAGGTCGGAGACGAGGACCGAGACGCTGTCGGTGCGCACGTCGAGGGCGGCCAGACACGCGCGGTCGGCGGCGATCCCGTACAGCCGGGCGTTCGGCCCGCGGCGCTGCTCCCCCGACTCGCCGACCACCCTGATCAGGCCGGACGCGCTGAGCCGTTCGACCAGGTCGGCGACGGTCGGCCGGGACAGCCCGGTCAGCTGTTTCAACTGGCCTGCCGTCAGCGGACCTTCCTGCTGGAGCAGACCCAGGGCGAGCCGGTCGTTGATGGCCCGGGCGGTACTAGGTGATGCGGGCATGACGGGCATCCTCCCAGAACGCGCGGCCCGGGACGGCCACTTCGCTCCCTATCTATCAGGCAGGGTCCCTGATAGTTTACGGCGGACAGCGGGGCGGCAACCGGCCGGGGAGGGCGGGACCATGAAAGACGTGGACCACGGGCAGGGCGGGGTGAGGCGCTCGCGTTACGCCGTCGCGGCCGTCTTCACCGTGCACGGTGCCGTCACCGGCTCGTTCGCGACCCGGGTGCCGTGGATCCAGGACCACGCCTCGCTCGGCGCGGGACAGCTCGGCTTCGCGCTCGCCTTCGGGGCGTTCGGCGCCTCGTGCTCGATGCCGCTGGCGGGCCGGATCAGCCACCGCTTCGGCAGCCGTACCGCGATGCGCGGTCTGATCGCGATGTGGACGCTGGCCCTGGTACTGCCGGCCCTCGCGCCGAACGTGTACACGCTCTGCCTGGCCATGTTCGTCTACGGCGCGAGCGCGGGCATGGCCGACGTCGCGATGAACGCGCTCGGCGTGGAGGTGGAGCGGCGGCTCCGGAAGTCGATCATGTCGGGGCTGCACGGCATGTGGAGCGCGGGCGCCCTGATCGGTTCGGCGGCCGGCACCCTCGCCGCACACCTGGGCTCGGACGCCCGGCTGCACTTCGCGCTGGCGGCGGCCACCCTGACCCTGCTCGGGATCCTGGCCGCCGGCTGGGTCCCGGACCTCAGGCCGGAGGCGGACGAGGAGCCGCCGCCGCGGTTCGCGCTGCCGCCCCGTTCGGCCCTGCTGATCGGCGCGGTGGGCTTCTGCGCCGTGTTCGCCGAGGGGGCGAGCCTGGACTGGTCGGCGGTGTTCCTGAAGAACCGGATGGAGAGTTCGGCCGGGCTGGCGGCGGCCACCACCACCGGGTTCATGCTGACCATGGCGATCGCCCGGATCAGCGGGGACGCGGTGGTGAACCGCTACGGCGCGGTGCGTACCGTGCGCGGCGGCGGGGTGCTGGCCGTGCTCGGCGGGCTGCTGATCGTCCTCGCGGGGCATCCGGCGGTGGCGATGACGGGGTTCGCGCTGATGGGCCTCGGCATCGCGGTGGTCGTCCCGCTGTGCTTCGCGGCGGCCGGGCACGCGGGACCGAATCCCAGCCAGGCCATCGCGGGCGTCGCGACGATCACCTACACCTCGGGGCTGGTCGCCCCGAGCCTGATCGGCGGGGTGGCGCAGGCGACCAGTCTGGTGGTGTCGTTCGGCCTCGTCACGGCGCTGGCCTTCGGCCTGGTGGCGTGCGCGGGCGTGCTGAGGTCCGGGGAACGCGCGGTCCGGGCGGAGGTCAGCTCCCGGGTCGAAGCAGTTCCCGGCCCGCGGCCCTGAACCGCTCGCTCCAGGGAGCCGGGCGCAGCGTGCCGGCGTCCAGCCGGACCAGGACCCGGGTGCCCTGGGCATAGGTGACCGCGCCGTCCGCCGAGCAGAACCGGAAGCCGTAGGTCAGGCCCGTGGTGCCGAGCCGTTCCAGCCAGAGGTGGACGGCGTAGACGCCGGGGCGGGTGACCGGCGCCTCGTAGCCGATGCGGAGTTCCTTGACCGCGTTGCAGGCGTCCTCGGCCGCCGCCCAGTCGCCCTCGAAGGCGAAGCCGTGCTCCTGCCACAGCTCCGCCCAGGCCCGCTCGACCATCACCGGGTAGCGGGCGTTGTGGAGCAGTCCGAGCGCGTCCAGGTCGTCGAAGTGGACGGTGACGGGAATCAGCCGGCCGTAGGACAGGGCGGGGGCGGTCGGGGCTTCGGCGGTCACGGGTGGGGCTCCTGAGCACGGGTGACGAAGTGGTGGGGACACTCCATCCTAAGCGCGTGCTCAGGAGCCCCGGCCGGGACGGGGCTCTCAGCCCGCGATCGAGTCCAGCTGCTCGGCGGCGGGCCGCAGGGCCCAGAGGTCGCCACCGGGGGGTGCCTCCAGCCGCCGGACCGCCTGCTGCGCCGCCCGGTCGCCCGCGTCGGCCGCCGCGTGGACGACGTCGGTCGCGGCGTAGCGGTGGAACTCCAGCTCCGGGTAGGGCCAGGCGGCGGCGCCCGTCGCGGCGGGCAGCAGATAGTCGACGGCCTTGGACAGGCCCTGCCCGTCGGGCCCCCGGTAGGCCCACAGGTCCACCCCGACATGCCGGCCGATGGCAGCGAGCCGGGTGTAGGCGACCAGGTCGAAGGCCGAGTAGTGCCAGCTGCGGGTGCGGGCGAGTTCCTGCGGCTGGCTGCCGTCGCCCGCGATCTGCGGGTCGATCCGCTTCGCCCGCGCGTCCAGCACCGTCTTCCGCGCCAGCGCCTTGTCGCCGGTCGCGTAGGCGAGGGCGGCGAGCTGCATGTCGTAGAAGGTGCCGTGGTTGTTGGCGGCGGCGCCCTCCTCCTTGCCGAAGGCGCTGTTCTCCAGCCAGTCCCGGAAGTCCGTGTTCCAGATCCGCATGCCGGACCGGTCCGCGGCGCTCCAGCCGGGCGCTCCGGTGCCGAGGATCGCGAGCGCGTCGACCACACTCGTGTACGACTGGGAGAAGTCGATGATGCCGATCGACCGGCCGTCGTACTTGCACGGGATGAACTGGGCGTGGTTCAGGTTCGGGTTCATCCGGGTCGCCGGGTCCAGGAACCAGGTGCGCAGCACCTGCCCGGCCTTCTCGGCGTACGCCCGCCTGCCCGTGTAGAACCAGGCCAGGGAGAGGTCGTACGTCGAGTCGAAGACCTTCTCGACGTCCTGGCGGTCGGTGCCGCTGTCGACCTCGGGATTGCGCTGGCCGTCGCGCTGCACGTAGGGGCAGCCCCAGGGGTTGTCGGCGGTGGGCGTGGTGGTGGGCCACCAGTAGGGCGCCTGGCTCAGGTAGTCGTGGACGTCACCGCCGGGGGCGGGCTTCGGTTTGTCGACGACCGTCCAGGGGCCCTGGTCCAGCCAGGCGTCGGCGCGTGCGGTCAGGTCCTGGACGGCGCGGCGCAGTCGCGGGTCGCCGTGGCCGAGTTCCGCCCTGGTGCGCTGGAGGCGGGCGCCGTCGAGGACGGCGGTGTCGGGCACCCGGTCCGTCCTCGTGGTCGCGTGGGCGGAGGGGACGAGCACGGCCGCGACGGCCGCGAGTGCCGCCAGGACGACGGCCGCACGGGATCTTCCACTCATCGAGCACTCCGATCGTCTCTTCAGACAGGATGTTCAGATACGTGAACACTGTTCATGATTAGGACCGTGCGAGCGTAGGACCGTCAGGTAGCCGTGACAATGGTCCGGACCGACTTCACGTACAAGGAAAGCGAAGCCCCACCATGGATCTCGGCGTGCGCTGGAAACTGCACGGCGACGGGCGTACGCCCGCGCCCGGAGCGGTGGTACGCCCCGACGAACGGCTCTCCTGGCCCCGCACCGTGGGGCTCGGCGCCCAGCACGTGGTGGCCATGTTCGGCGCGTCCTTCGTGGCACCCGTCCTGATGGGCCTCGACCCCAACCTCGCGATCATGATGTCCGGCGTCGCGACCGTGATCTTCCTGCTGGCGACGCGCGGCAGGGTGCCCAGCTACCTCGGCTGTTCGCTGTCGTTCGTCGGGGTGGCCGCGGTGATCCGCGCACAGGGCGGGACGAGCGCCACGGTCACCGGCGCGACCCTCGTGGTCGGTGCCGTGCTCTTCCTGATCGGGCTCGCCGTCCAGCGCTTCGGCGCCCGGATCATCCACGCCGCGATGCCGCCGATCGTGACCGGCGCCGTCGTGATGCTCATCGGCTTCAACCTGGCGCCCGTCACCGCCGCCACCTACTGGCCGCAGGACCAGTGGACGGCGCTGCTGGTGATGCTGTTCACCGGTCTGGCCGTCGTCTGTCTGCGTGGTTTCTGGTCACGCGTCGCGATCTTCCTGGGCCTGGTCTTCGGATACGTCCTGTCCTGGGCCCTCGACCGGATCTTCGGCCGGATCCACTCGATGAGCCCGAGCGGCAAGGTCACCGACCACTGGCGCCTGGACCTCTCGGGCGTCGGCAAGGCCGACTGGATCGGGCTGCCGTCCTTCCACGGCCCGTCCTTCCAGTGGTCCGCGATCCTGGTCGCCCTCCCCGTCGTGATCGCCCTGGTCGCCGAGAACGCCGGACACGTCAAGGCCGTCGGCGAGATGACCGGCGACCCGCTGGACGACAGGCTCGGCACGGCGATCTCGGCGGACGGCGCCGCCTCGATGCTCTCCTCCGCCGTGGGCGGCCCGCCCAACACCACCTACTCCGAGAACATCGGCGTGATGGCCGCGACCCGCGTCTACTCCACCGCCGCCTACTGGGCCGCCGCGGGCTTCGCGCTGCTCTTCGGCGTGTGCCCCAAGTTCGGCGCGGTGGTGGCCGCCGTCCCGGGCGGGGTGCTCGGCGGCATCACGGTGATCCTTTACGGCATGATCGGCCTGCTCGGTGCCCAGATCTGGCTGCACGCCAAGGTGGACCTGCGCAACCCGCTGAACCTGGTCCCGGCCGCCGCGGGCATCATCATCGGCGTCGGCAACGTCAGCATGAAGTTCACCGACACCTTCTCCCTCAGCGGCATCGCGCTCGGCACCCTGGTCGTCATCACCGGCTACCACGCGCTGCGCGCCATGGCCCCGGCGCACCTCAAGTCGCAGGAACCGCTGCTCGACGAGGGCACCAGCTCCTACGACGACACCAGGCCCTAGGCAGACGGCGGGCACGGGTCCCGGCGGCCGCCGTTCCCCCGTTCCGGGGAAGCGCCGGGCCCGTCGGCCCGTGCGCCGGCCCGAGGCTGGGACCCTGCCCCCATGGCGCAGCTGGAACACCTCACCGCTCCGGTCGACACCGTCGTCTCCCGGATGCGCGCCCTGGACGAGGACCTCCCCCGGCGGGACGGCGTGGCGGTGTTCAACCGCGTCTACCTGGCCGTCACGGAGGAGGTCGGGCGTCGCCTGCGGGCGGGCCGGTTCGGGGATCCGAGAGCCGCCGCGACGCTGGACGTGCGGTTCGCCGAGCGCTACCTGACGGCGGTGGACGCGGAGGCCGCGGGCCACCGCCCGCCGGCCTGCTGGCGGCCGTTGTTCCAGTTCCGGCGCCATCCGGGGGTACGGCCCCTGCAGTTCGCCCTCGCGGGCATCAACGCCCACATCGGGCACGACCTGGCGCTGGCCGTGGTGGACGCCTGCCGTACCCTCGGCTGCGAACCGGCCGAGCTGGAGGACGAGTTCGACCGCGTGGGCGACCTCCTCGTCTCCTTGGAGGAGCGGATCCGGGAGGACCTGATGCCGGGACCCGACCTGCTGCAGATCGCCGACCCGCTGACCCACCTGCTCGGTTCCTGGAGCCTGGAACGGGCCCGGGACGCGACCTGGTCGGCGGCGCGGGCCCTGTGGGCGCTGCGCCGGTTCGAGGACCTGGCCGAGGAGTCCGCCGACCGCCTGGACGCGGCGGTCGGCCTCGCGAGCCGCATGCTGCTCACCCCGCTGCGCGACTGAGCCGCGAGCACCGGCCCGCGCCCGCCTCCTAGTCCTCGGGGAGTTCCACCGGGGCGATCTCGTCGTAGACGTCGCCGGGGCCGGGGTTGGTCCGGTCGGTCTCTCCGCCGAAGTGGTGCATGACGCCCCAGACGGCGTTCAGCGCGGTCTGCACGGCGCCCTCGGCCCAGCCCGCCGTCCAGGAGATGTCGTCGCCGGCGAGGAAGATGCCCCGCTTGTCCTCGGGCAGCCGGTCCTGCATGAAGTGCGTGAACAGGCGCCGCTGGTAGCGGTAGTGGCCGGGCAGGTTGGCCTTGAACGCGCCCATGAAGTAGGGCTCGTTCTCCCAGGAGACCGTCACCGGGTTGCCGATGATGTGCTTCCTGATGTCGACCTTCGGGTAGATCTCGCCGAGCGACTTCAGCATGACCTCCATCCGCTCGTTCGCGGACAGCGGCAGCCACTTCAGGCTGTCGTCGCACCACGTGTACGAGAGGCAGATGACGGCGGGCCGGTCCGGGCCGTCGTCGAGGAGGTAGGTGCCGCGGGTCATGCGGTCGGTGAGCGTCATCGACATGACGTCCCGGCCGGTCGGATTTCCCCTGTCGTCGACGGCCTTGTCCAGCCAGAACGGCCGGTCCACGGGCACGAAGAGCTTGCTGGACTCCATGTAGTGGGTGCGCTCGATCGCGGTCCAGTGGTCGATCGGGAAGAGCGAGTCGTCGCAGGCGATCTTGGACAGCAGCATCCAGGACTGGGCGGTGAAGATCGCCGCCTGGTAGGTCCGGATGTCGCCGTTCGCGTCGGTCACGGTGATCTGGTTGCCCGCGGTGCGGTGCAGCCGGGTCACGGCCGGGCGGGGCTCGCCGTCCACGTGCAGGGACTTCAGCGAGGTGCCGTACGGCCAGTGGACGATCTTCTCCGGCTCGCGCTCCCAGAGGCGCAGCGGCAGCTGCTGGGAGCCGCCGACGATGCCGCGGTGGTGGTCGTCGGCCTCGGTGTAGACGACGCGCAGGATCTCCAGGATCGAGTTGGGGAAGTCCGTGTCCCAGCCGCCCGTGCCGAAGCCGACCTGGCCGAAGATCTCCCGGTGCCGGAAGGACCGGAACGCCTCGGAGTCGCAGAGGAAGCCGTAGAAGGTCTGGTTGTCGAGCTTCTCCACCAGCCGCGACCAGATCTCGCGGATGCGCGGCACGTCCCGCTCGCGCATCGCACGGTTCATGTCGGAGAAGTCGGCGCCCTCCTCCAGGCACGTGTTCCAGGCGGCGGCGACGTCCCGGTAGACCTGCGGCAGGTCGGCGATCGTCTCGGCGTAGTGCGACTCGCCCTTGAGGTCGACCACGGTAGAAGGGGTCGCCTCCGAGAGCGGGTTGGGGAACGGCCGGGTCTGGAGCCCCACCAGGTCGATGTAGTGCTGGAGGGCGGTGGACGAGGGCGGGAAGCGCATCGCGCCCATCTCGGCGGTCAGCGAGGGGTCGCAGCCCTCGAAGCCGACGGTCCGCAGCCGGCCGCCGATCCGGTCGGCCTCGTAGACGACCGGCTTCAGGCCCATCTTCATCAGCTCGTACGCGGCCACGATGCCGGACAGTCCGCCCCCGATGACCGCCACCTCGGTGCCGTGCTCGGTCGCCGGGACCTGGCCGAGGCCCGCCGGGTGGGCGAGGAAGTCGTCGTAGGCGTAGGGGAAGTCCGGGCCGAACATGGTGATCGGCGGCTGCTGCTCGTCGGCGTGCTCGACGGCGTTGGGCACCGTGGACGTCATGGGGTACGGACTCCTTGCGACATGCGTGAAGAAGGGAGAAGGGAGAAGGGAGACGGAGGAGAAGGGCGAAGGAGAAGCGAGGGGGGCGGGAAGGTCAGGCCAGGGACCCGTAGAGGCCGGGGCGGCGGTCCTTCAGGTACGGGTTCGCCTCGCGGGAGGCGGCGAGGAAGGCGGGGTCCGCCTCGGCGAGGAGGAGCTCCGTGCCGCGTCCGGCGCGGGCCCGGGCGATCCCGTCGGGCCCGGCCAGCGTGGAGAGCCCGACGAACTCGAACTCGCCCTCGCTGCCCACCCGGTTGACGTACGCCACGTACATCTGGCTCTCCCAGGCCCGCACCGGGACCAGGGACTCGGCGACGAACTGGAACGGGTGCATGTTCGCCGTCGGGACCAGCAGCAGGTCGGTACCGGCCAGGGCGTGCGCGCGGACCAGCTCGGGGAACTCGACGTCGTAGCAGATCATCAGGCCGACGTTCATTCCGCCCAGCTCCACCTGGACCACCGGCTGCTCGCCCGGGGTGAAGTGGTCCCGTTCGAAGCAGCCGAAGAGGTGGGTCTTGCGGTAGTTCGCGAGCCGGGTGCCGTCGGCGGAGATCAGCTGGACGGAGTTGTGGACGCCGGCGCCGGCGCGCTCCGGGTAGCCGTAGGCGATCGCGAGGCCGTGGCGGTGGGCCAGCTCGGCGATCGTGTCCGCGCTGTCGCCGTCGGCGGGCTCGGCGAGGCGGCCGATGCCGTCGCCGATCGCGTAGCCGGTCAGGAACATCTCCGGGGTGACGAGCAGCGCGGCGCCCGCGGCGGCGGCCCGGGCGGCGGCCTCGTCGAGCACCTTGAGGTTCTCGACGGTCGAGCCGGGGCGGCCGGAGCTCTGGAGCAGGGCGGTGCGCATGCGGGTCCTCACCGGTTACGGAAGGGGGGTCTGGGGGCCAGTTAGACCGTACGGTCGGCGGGCCGAACCGGACAAGGAGGAGCCGTTGCGCGGTGGTGAGCGGTTCGTTGCGTGCGGGGTGGCTTGGGCGGCGATTCGTTGCGCCGGGTCATGGCTCCCGCCGCCGTGCCGCGGTCCCCGTCAGCGGTGCCGGGGTCACGGCTCGACGGCGAACGTGGTCACGACGGCCGCGTGGTCGGAGGGCCAGTCGTTGTCCGCGACCTCGGGCCAGGAGGCCGGGGTGCCGCTGACCCAGGTCCGGGAGTCGAGCACGCGCAGCCCCCTGTGCAGCACGTAGTCGATCCGGTCCTGCGGTTCGGGCCGCCCGCCGCCGTCCTCGTGGACGGGGTGGACCGGCGACCAGGTGTGCCCGGGTGCGGCGACCGGGTCGGGGTGCGCCTGCCGGTAGGAGTCGTGGAACCCGGCCTCCTCGGCGGCCCTGGTCACCGGCCACTCGACGGCCGTCCAGTCGAGGTGCGAGGGGCAGTTGAAGTCGCCCGTCAGCACGACCGGCACGGCACCGTCCCCGATCCACCGCAGCGCCTCCTTCAGCTGCGCGAGCCGCACCTCCTCGTGGGCGACCAGCTGGTCCGCCCCGAGCCCGTCGAAGTGGTACTCGTACGGTCCGTACGGCGTGTAGTGCAGATGCGCGGTCCAGATGTCGACCTCGCGGCCGGGGCGGACGGCGATGCGCACCCCGGCGGCCCCGTAGAAGCCGACCTCCGGGTCGCCGAGGCGGGCGGTGATCGGGTAGCGGCTGATGATCCCGAGGTTCTCGCCGGCCGTGTGGTGGTGCCAGCCGAGGGCCGCGGCGAGGTCCCGGGCCGAGGTGCCGGCGGTCTCCTGGAGCCCGACGACGTCGGCGCGCGCGTCCAGGACGGTCTTGACCTGCTTGGCCCGGTGGTCGGTGATCAGGCTGCCGCCGAGCCACAGGTTCCAGGACATGACCCGCAGTTCCGGTACGGCCATCGCGCTCAGCTCCTTCGGGGTGACCCCGACCAGCGTGTCCCGGACGGTCCGGCCGGGCGCGTCGGCGATCGGCGCGAGCGAGGGCACGGCCAGCACGGCGCACCCGGCGGCCTCCGCGGAGGCGACCCCTGTCTCGGTGTCCTCGACGGCCACGCACGCCGCCGGGTCGACGCCGAGCGCCCGGCAGGCGGCCAGGTAGGGGTCCGGGGCGGGCTTGGTGCGGCCGGTGTCGTCGGCGGTGACGGACGCGGCGAAGCGGCCGGGGCCGAGGGCGTCGAGCACGAGGCCGGCGACCGCGCGGGGGGACGCGGTGACCAGGGCGGTGGGCACGTCGGCCGCGGCCAGGGCGTCCAGCAGGTCGAGGGCGCCGGGGCGGGGCACGATGCCGGTGCGGACCCGGTCCGCGAACTCCCGGTGCAGCTCGGCCGCGAGCCCGGCGGCGGGCCGGCCGCTGGCGTGGGCCAGCCACTGGGCGGTGTGCTCGACCGGACGGCCCAGTACGTCGGGCTCGTCGGCCTCGCCGAGCGCCCGTCCGGCGACGCTTTCCACCGCCTCCCACCACAGTCGCTCGGTGTCGACGAGCGTGCCGTCCATGTCGAACAGGACGGCCTGGAGCGGGAGCCGGGGGTGGGGGGTCACGTTGTCGTCATTCCTCACGTGGGGGGCGGGGCGGGATTTCGGGGGGCGCTACTTCTGGACGCGTTCGGCGACGAGCACCGGCCGCTCGGGCAGCGAGACGGTCGCGGCGGATCCGGCGCCCAGTGCGGCGGCCTCGTGGGCGGGCAGGTCGGCCTTGGCCTCGGTACCGTCGGCGAGCCGTACGGTGACGCGGACGACCGCGCCCAGGAAGGCGGTGGCGACGACGGTGGCCGTACCGGAGGCGTCGGCGCGCACCCGGACGGCCTCGGGCCGCACCAGGACGTCGACCTCGCCGGCGCCGGACGGCTGTCCTTCGACGGGCAGCCGCTGCCCGAGCACCTCGACCGAGCCGCCCCTGACCGTCCCCGGGATCCGGCTCATCGTGCCCACGAACTCGGCGACGAACGCGGTGGCCGGGCGGCCGTACAGCTCGGCGGGTTCGGCGCACTGTTCGAGCTGCCCGGCGCGCATCACGGCGACCCGGTCGGCGACGGACAGCGCCTCCTCCTGGTCGTGGGTCACGAACAACGTGGTGATGCCGAGTTCCTGCTGGAGCCGGCGGATCTCCTCGCGGAGCGTGAGCCGGACCTTGGCGTCGAGGGCGGACAGCGGTTCGTCGAGGAGGAGCACCCGGGGCCGCAGGGCGAGGGCGCGGGCGAGCGCGATCCGCTGCTGCTGGCCGCCGGAGAGCTGGTGCGGGAACCGCTCCCCCTTGTCACCGAGCCCGACGAGGTCCAGCAACTCCGCCGCCTTGGCGCGCCGTTCCCCCGCCCGCACCTTGCGCATGCGCAGCCCGAACGCCACGTTGTCGACGGCGTCGAGATGCGGGAAGAGGCTGTACGACTGGAAGACCATCCCGGCGTCACGGCGGTGGGCCGGGACCCGGGTGACGTCCTCGCCCTCGACCAGCACCGCGCCGGAGTCGGGGTGTTCGAACCCGGCGAGCATGCGCAGGGCGGTGGTCTTGCCGCAGCCGGACGGGCCGAGCAAGGCCAGGAACTCCCCCGGCCGTACGGTCAGGTCGAGTCCGTCGAGGGCGACGGTGGCCCCGAACTCCCGGCGCAGTCCCCGGAATTCGACGGTGGCGGCGTTGTCGGGCGTGCTGACACTCATGGTTCATCCCCGGGAGGAAGCGGTTCGGTCACGCCCGCCGGCACCGGCGAGCGCGAGGAGCAGGGCCCAGGTCACCAGGAGACTGAGCACGGAGACGGCGACGGACAGCTGGGCCTGCGAGCCGCCGACGTCGTAGATCCACACGGCGAAGGGCTCGAAGCCGAGCAGCCGGGCGACGGTGAACTCACCGAGGACCAGCGCCAGGGTGAGGAAGGACGCGTTGAGCAGCGCCCCGCGCAGATTGGGCAGGACGGCCCTGACGAGCGCCTGCGGCCAGGAGGCACCGCAGCTGCGGGCGGCCTCGACGAGGGTGCGCACGTCGATCGCGCGCAGCCCGGCGTCCAGCGCCCGGTACACGAAGGGCAGCGCCATCACGACGTAGGCGACCACCAGGACGACCGGGAAGTCCGGGTTCTGCACGGCGACGAACGTCTCGAACAGCGGGGTCCGGGACAGGTGGTCGGGGCCCCACTTGAGCACGGTGACGATGCCGGCGACGAACGCGATCGGCGGCACCACCAGCGGCAGCGAGCAGACGATCTCGACGACCGGCCGCAGCTTCGGCGCGCTCAGCCGCAGGGCGACCACCGCGGGCACCAACAGCAGGAGCACGACGGCGATGGTGGCGACGGCCAGCTCCAGGGAGAGCAGCAGGCTGGAGAGGAAGCCGTCGGCGGAGATGATCCGGGTGTAGGCGTCGAAGGTGACGCCCTGGCCGGGCACGTCCACCGTGAAGAGCACGGAGGCGGCGAGCGGGACCAGGAAGTACAGGGCGGCCAGGCCGAGGACGGCCCAGCGCCAGGGGGTCAGGCGTCGAGCCATCGGGCGCTCCGTCGTTGCAGGGGCAGGTACACCGCCATCACCAGGCCCGCCACCAGCACCATGTCCAGGCTCAGGGCGAGGGCGACGTTCTCCTGGCCGACCAGGACGTTGCCGGAGAGGGCGTCGGCGATCTGCAGGGTGACCAGCGGGACCGCGCTGCCGACCATGGCGGCGGCGGTGGCGTAGGCGGCGAAGGCGCTGCCGAAGAGCAGCACCAGGCCGCCGAGCAGCGAGGGGGTGAGGACGGGCAGCGCCACGTACCGCCAGTACTGCACACCGGTGGCGCCGTTGTTGAGCGCGGCCTCCCGCCACTGGGCGCGCAGGCCGTCCAGGGCCGGGGTGATGGTGAGGACCATCAGCGGGATCAGGAAGTACAGGTAGACGAGGACGAGTCCCCAGAAGCTGTACAGGTCCCAGCCGTGCCGGGCGAGCCCGAGGTGCACGGTCAGCACACCGGCGTTGCCGAGGGTCGCGACGAACGCGAACGCCAGCGGCACACCCCCGAAGTTGGCGAGCACACCGGAGGCCGTGAGCACCGCCTCGCGCAGCGCCCGGGAGCGCGAGCCGACCACGGCCTGCGCGAGCGGCAGCCCGAGGACCGCGGCGATGACGGCGGAGAGCGCGGACAGCTTCACGCTGCCGACGAGCGCGGTGAGGTACGGCCCCTGGAGCGAGTCGCCGAGGTTGCTCGTGGTGTACGAACTCGTCCCCGTATCTGGGTCCTTGACCGTGAAGGCGCCGTTCAGCATGGCCAGGGCCGGCAGCCCGAAGGCGACGGCCGTGAACGCGAGCAGCGGGACGACGGCGAGCCAGCCGGGGGCGCGGCGCCGCCGCTTCTGGGAAGCGGCGGTCGCCACGTCGGCCCGCGTGAGCGTGGCCGTCATCCGGATACGGCCTTCGACCAACCCGCCGAGAGGACCGTCTTGGCCTTGTCCTGCTGGGCCTCGGTCGGGAAGGTCGGGGTGCCGGTGACCGCGGGGAGCTTGGCGGCGGCGGTCTTGTCGAGCGTGCCGGCCTTCTCCATGGCGGACATCAGGACCGGGCGCGCGTACCCCTTGAGCCACAGGTTCTGGCCCTCGGTGCTGTACAGGTACTCCTGCCACAGGCGGGCGGCCGCCGGGTGCGGGGCGTCCTTGTTGACGGCCTGGGAGTAGTACTGGGCGTACTGGCCGTCGGCCGGGATGGCGACCTTCCAGTCCACGCCCTTGGACTTGAACTCGTCGGCGTAGCCGGCGTTGAGGTAGTCCCAGTCGATGGAGATGGGCGTCTCGCCCTTCTCGACGGTGGCCGGGGTGGACTCGACGGGCGTGTAGTTGCCGTTCTTCTTCAGCTTGGCGAAGAAGTCCAGGCCCGGCTGGATGTCGTCGAAGGAGCCCTTGCCGGCGAGCGCCGCCGCGTAGACGCCGCCGAACGCCGAACCGGACTTGGTCGGGTTGCCGTTGAGGGCGACCTGCCCCTTGTACTGCGGCTTCAGCAGGTCGGCGAAGGTGGTCGGGCAGGTCTTGACGCGCTTGGCGTCGCAGCCGATGGAGATGTAGCCGCCGTAGTCGTTGTACCAGCGGGCCTGCGGGTCCTTCTGGCCCTCGGGGATGTCGGCGTACGAGGTGACCTTGTACGGTGCGAGCAGGCCCTGCTGGGCGGCGCTGAGCGCGAACGACGAGCCGAGGTCGAGCACGTCGGGCGCCCGGTCCTGGCCCTTGCGCGAGGTCACGGCGTTGATCTCGTCCTGGCTCGATCCGTCGGGGCTCTCGTCCTCGATCTTGATGCCGTACTTCTTCTGGAAGCCGTCGATGATCGCGCCGTAGTTCGCCCAGTCGCGGGGCACCGCGATGATGTGCAGCGTGCCCTCCTTCTTGGCGGCGGCGACCAGCTTGTCCATGCCGCCGAGGTCGGCGGCGGAGGTGGCGGTGGCGGCGTTCTTGCCACCGGAGGTGGTGGCCGACGCGTTGTCGGGAGCGGCGCCGCAGGCGCTCAGGGCGAGCGCGGCTACGGCGGCGAGGGAGCCGCCGAGGAGGGCGGTTCTCGGCAGGGACACGGTCACGGTCTCTCCAGGGAGTACGCACGAGGGTGGGTGGCGCTGCGGATGGCACCGGGCAACTTGTCTGAACAAGTTGGCCTTAGTACGCCCGCCGTGGGTTTCCCCTTCATGAACGGCGGCGAAACTCCGTCCCCTTATTCCCTGCACAATCCTGGCCGGACACGGGCTGACACGCATCACCGGGGGACGTCGATTAGGCTGGTCACGCTGTGCACAGCGATCTACTCAGAGGGGAAGCATGACGGCGCGACACGAGGAGATCGCCGACGAACTGCGGCGCGCCATCGACCGCGAGGAGTACACCGTCGGCAGCCGGCTGCCCTCGGAGACGGAGCTGGCGGCGCAGTACGGCGTCTCACGCGGCACGGTCCGCCAGGCGGTCGCCGCGCTCACCTCCGAGGGGCTGATCGGCTCCCGTCAGGGCGCCCGCCGGGTGGTGCTGGCCAGCCGCCGCAGCCAGAGCTTCGCGGAGCTGCGGAGTTTTGCGCAGTGGGCCAGGTCGATGGGCCGCGAGGCGACCGGACACGTGGTGGCGCAGGAGTACCGGCCCGCTGCGCAGGAGGACGCCGTCCGTCTCCAACTCCCGGTAGGCACACCGGTGTTGCACGTACTGCGGGTGCGCGGGCTGGACGGCGAACCGGTGTTGCTGGAACGCACGGTGTACGCGGACTGGATCTCCCCGGCGGTGGCGGAGATAGAACCGGAGTGCCCGTCGGTGACGCAACGCCTCTATGAGGACACCGGCTTGGTCTTCGCGTACGGCGAGCACGTCATCGACGCGGTCGCCTGCGGCGCGCGGGACGCCGAGTTGCTGGGGGTGCGGCGGTCGAGCCCGCTGCTGCGGGTGCGGCGGGTGACGACGACGCGGGAGGGGCGGCCGGTGGAGTGGTCCGACGACCGGTACCGGTCGGACGCGGTGAGCTTCAGCGTGCACAACTCGATCGGCAGCAACCCGCTGGCGCGGAAGACGGCGGAGTAGCGGGGGGCGCGACGGAGTGCCGGGTGCGGGCCGGTGGGGCTGGTCGCGCAGTTCCCCGCGCCCCTTCAGAGCGCGGTGCCACCGCCCACCAAGGGGCGCGAGGAACTGCGCGATCAGCCACGAACCACCCGCACCCGGCACCCACCGGACCCCCCGCCCCCGCCCCCTCCCCCGCTCCCGCTCTCACCCCGGAGCCCCCGAAGAGAACCTCCTCAGCAGCGGGGACAGCACCAGTACCGACTTGGTCCGCTCGACGAACGGCTCCCCGGCGATCCGCTCCAGCACCCTCTCGAAGTGCCGCATGTCCGACGCGAACACCTGCACGACCGCGTCGGCGTCACCGGTGACCGTCGACGCGGCCACCACCTCCTGGTACCGCTCCAGCCCCCGCTGGATGGTCTCCGGAGACGTGTTGCGCCGGCAGTAGATCTCGACGAACCCCTCGGTCTCCCAGCCGAGGGCGGCGGGATCGACGCGTACGGTGAATCCGGTGATCGCCCCGGTCGCGCGCAGCCGGTCCACGCGGCGTTTCACGGCGGGCGCGGACAGGCCGACCAGCTGCCCGATGTCCGCGTAGGAGCGGCGGGCGTCCTCGGCGAGGGCGTGCACGATGCGTTCGTCGAGATCGTTCAGCAAGGGGTCGTTCAGCTTTCGGACGGTGCAGGACGGGACCGGCGGTAGCCGTACCCGAAGTAGAACACGAGCCCGACGCGCCTAGCTCCAGCTGGCGTGCAGCGGCTTGCCCTCCGCGTACCCGGCCGCGCTCTGGATGCCCACGATCGCCTTCTCGGCGAACTCCTCCAGGGACGCCGCGCCGGCGTACGTGCAGGAGGACCGCACCCCCGCGATGATCGAGTCGATCAGGTCCTCCACCCCCGGCCGGGCCGGGTCGAGGAACATCCGGGACGTCGAGATGCCCTCTTCGAAGAGCGCCTTGCGGGCCCGGTCGTAGGCCGACTCCTCGGAGGTGCGGTTGCGCACCGCCCGCGCCGAGGCCATGCCGAAGGACTCCTTGTACAGCCGGCCGTCGGCGGCCTGCTGGAGGTCCCCCGGCGACTCGTAGGTCCCCGCGAACCAGGAACCGATCATCACGTTGGACGCACCCGCGGCCAGTGCCATGGCGACGTCGCGGGGGTGCCGGACACCGCCGTCGGCCCAGACGTGCTTGCCGTACTTCCGCGCCTCGGCGGCGCACTCCAGGACCGCCGAGAACTGGGGCCGGCCCACGCCGGTCATCATGCGGGTGGTGCACATCGCACCCGGGCCCACCCCGACCTTGATGATGTCGGCGCCCGCGTCGATCAGGTCCTTGACGCCGTCGGCGGAGACGATGTTGCCGGCCACGACCGGGACCTGCGGGTCGAGGTCGCGGACCAGCTTGATCGCGCTGATCATCGACTCCTGGTGGCCGTGCGCGGTGTCGATGACGAGGGTGTCCACACCCGCGCGGAGCAGCTGCTCCGCCTTGTCCGCGAAGTCGCCGTTGATCCCGACGGCGGCGGCGATGCGCAGCCTGCCGTTCGCGTCGGTCGCCGGGGTGTACAGGGTGGCGCGCAGGGCGCCCTTGCGGGTGAGGATGCCGGCGAGCTTGCCGTCCCGGTCGACGGCCGGGGCGTACCTGCGGTTGGCCGCGTCGAGCTTGTTGAACGCCTCCCGCGGGTCGATGTCCGCGTCGAGCAGCAGCAGGTCGCGGGACATGACCTCGGCGAGCTGGGTGAAGCGGTCGACGCCGCTGAGGTCCCGGTCCGTGACGACGCCGACGGGACGGCCGCCCTCGTCGACGACGACACCGGCGTTGTGCGCCCGCTTGGGCAGCAGGGCCAGCGCGTCGGCGACGGTCTGGTGCGGGGCGAGCACGATCGGGGTGTCGAGCACCAGGTGGCGGCTCTTCACCCAGGTGATGACATCGGTGACCACGTCGATCGGGATGTCCTGCGGGATCACGACGAGTCCACCGCGCCGGGCCACCGTCTCGGCCATCCGCCGGCCCGCGATCGCGGTCATGTTGGCGACGACCAGCGGGATCGTGGTGCCGGTGCCGTCCGGCGAGCCGAGGTCCACGCCCTGACGCGAGCCGACCGCGGAGCGGCTCGGCACCATGAAGACGTCGTCGTACGTCAGGTCGTACGCGGGCTGGATGTCATTGAGGAAACGCACGTGCCGCACATCCCAGTCGATCAGAGGTGACCCCCGGACCGGCCGGCCAGAGGGAAAAGCACGTACTTCATTCTCCCATGGGCACCGGCGTGTGATGCCCGGGACGAACATCCAGGCAGGTCAGCGGCGCCTCGGAGGAACCTCCAAGGGGGTCAGCCGAGTGCCAGGGCCACGGTGAGGGCGGGTTCGCCGGCGGCCGCCCGGGTGAGGACGTCCCGGGCCACCCGCCACTCGTCCGGCCGCGCCTCTGCGTACTCCTGCCAGCCGGTGACGACGACAAGGAGCCCGCGGTCCGCCGCCGGGGGCGGCCACACCGAGGGGTCGCGGAGGCTGTCGGCGAGGGCGTCCCAGTTGCGGCCGAACCAGTCGGGCAGGCCCAGGGCGGACACGGCCCGGTCCATGAGGCCGGCCTTGTCCGCGACCCCCGCGAGGTCGAGCGTGACCACGTGCGGACTCGTCGTCATCTCAGCACCGTCCAGGAGCAGTCGGGAGGTCGTCAAGGAAGTCGCCGGAGGGCACGAAGAAGAGCGTGCCGGTGACCGCCGTGGAGAAGTCGAGGATCCGGTCGTGGCCGGCGTCCGGGGTGCCGAGGAACATGTTGCGCAGCATGCGCTCGGTGACGTCCGGGGTACGGGCGTACCCGATGAAGTAGGTGCCGAACTCGCCGCGGCCGGGGCTGCCGAAGGGCATGTTGTCGCGGAGGATCTGCTGTTCCTCGCCGTCCGGTCCGGTGACGGTGTTCAGGTCCACGTGGGAGGCGGGTTCCGCCAGTTCGAGGTTGGTGGCCTTGGTGCGGCCGATGATCCGTTCCTGGGTCTCGACCGGCAGGGCGTTCCAGGCGTCGAGGTCGTGGACGTACTTCTGGACGACGACATAGCTGCCGCCGGCGTGCGCGGGGTCCTCCTCGCCGATCAGCACGGCTCTGCGGGCGGCGGCCCCGACCGGGTTCTCGGTGCCGTCGACGAAGCCGAGGAGGTCGCGGGCGTCGAGGTACTTGAAGCCCTGCACCTCGTCCTCGACGGTGACCGCGCCGCGCAGCCGGTGCATGACCTCGGCGGCGAGCCCGAAGCACAGGTCGAACCGGGTGGCCCGGATGTGGAAGAGGAGGTCGCCGGGGGTGGCGACGGCCGTGTGCCGGGGGCCCTCAAGAGGCTGGAAGGGGTGCAGGCCGGCCGGGCGAGGGTGGTCGAACAGGCGGTCCCAGGCGTCGGAGCCGATGCCCGCCACGCAGCTCAGGGAGGCCTCCGGGGCACCGAACCCGAAGCTGCGCTCCAGTGCGCGGAGCTCGCCCAGCACGTCGCGTGCGGCCTCCTCGCCACCGGGGCGGACGGTGACCACCAGGAAGATCGCGGCGGTGGTCAACGGGCTGAGCACGGGCTGTGGTTCTGCTCCCGGCTCGGGTCGGGGATCTGCGGTCAACGTGTCCTCCGGATGCGATCGGTGCTCGGCGCTCGGCCTGTCGTACACATACTCGGCGCCGAAGGCCGTCGGCCGCCTTCCGGATTCTTTCCGGAGACGGGAATAGACAGAGCTGTCCAAGAGGTTGACGTGGCCATATGGACAGACCGGTCTACTCAAAAACCGGCTCCGGAACCGACGCTCCTCGGCCCCGTCCCCGCGAAGGAACACCGATGAACCACCGAACACCGATGAACCACCTCGCAGCCCCCGGCAAGCCGATCCCGCCCCGTGCGGCGTTCTACGTGCTCGCCTCCGTCGTCGTCTCCTTCCTCGCCGCCTCCAGCGCGCCCACCCCCCTCTACGCGACCTACCAGGCCGAATGGGGCTTCACCCCGATCACCACCACCGTCGTCTTCGGCGTATACGCGATCGCCGTGCTCTCCGGCCTGCTGGTCCTCGGCAAGCTCTCCGACCACGTCGGCCGCCGCCCGGTGCTGATCACCGCGATCGCCGCCCAGGCCGCCGCGATGCTGGTCTTCTCCACCGCCTCGGGAGTGGGCGAACTGCTCGTCGCCCGTGTGGTGCAGGGCCTGTCGACCGGCGCCGCGCTCGGTGCGATCGGGGCCGGGATGATGGACATCAACCGCTCCCGCGGCACGCTCGCGAACGCCTTCGCGCCCGGCGTGGGCACCGCGACGGGCGCCCTGGTCAGCGGGTTCGTCGTGCAGTACCTGCCCGCCCCGACCCACACCGTCTACCTCGGTCTGCTGGCCGTGTTCGCGGCCCAGGCCGTCGCCGTCGCCCTGATCGACGAGACCGTCACCCGCAAGCCCGGTGCGGCGGCCAGCCTGGTGCCCGAGATCAGGCTCCCGCGGACCGTCCGCGGTGCCGTCCTGGCGACCGCCCCCGTCATGTTCGCCGTCTGGGCGCTGGCCGGTTTCTACGGCTCCCTCGGACCGGCCCTGGTCCGCACCCTGGTCGGCTCGACCTCCGCCGTCTACGGCGGCCTGGGCCTCTTCGTCCTGGCGTTCGTGGCGGCCGGCTCGGTCCTCCTCCTGCGTGCCGCCTCGGCGACCACCGTGATGTACACCGGTATCGCGGCCCTCATCGCCGGGGTGACGCTCACCCTGGTGGCCGTCGACCAGAGTGAGCCGGTGCTGTTCTTCGCCGGGACGGCCGTGGCCGGCCTCGGGTTCGGCAGCGGCTTCCAGGGCGGCATCCGCACCGTGATGCCGCTGACCAGGCCGCACGAGAGCTCCGGCGTGCTGTCCCTGCTCTTCGTCGTCTCCTACCTGGGCATGGGTGTCCCGTCCGTCGTCGCCGGAGTGCTGGTGGTGCACGGCGGCGGCCTGGTGCCGACCTCCGAGGAGTACGGCGCGGTGGTCATCGCCCTGGCACTGCTGGCCCTGGCCGCTCTGCTGCTGCGTGGCCGGCCGCAGAGCGGGCCCGGGGTGCTGGTCGCCTCCGGCAGCACCCCGGCCGTCCATGCCGCCGAGCACGCGGAGAGGTCCCGTTGACCGGCGTCGCGACCACTGAGTAGACCGGTCTGACCGACCGTAGAATGGGAGAGTCGGAGAAGGTGAGCGGCATGACGAAGACGTTGAGCGCCAAGGCACCCACGGCCCGGGAGCGGCTGCTCGCAGCGGCGAACGAGCTGTTCTACGCGGAGGGCGTGCAGACGGTCGGGATCGACCGGATCATCGAGCGCGCCGGGGTCGCCAAGGCCTCGCTGTACAACACCTTCGGCGGCAAGGAACAGCTCATCCGCGCCTACCTCGACTCCCGGCACGCCAAGCTGACCGAGCGTCTGCTGCGCAGTGTCGAGCGGGCGGACGGTCCGCGGGACCGGCTGCTGGCCGTCTTCGACGCACAGGCCGAGCTGTACGCCCAGCAGACCTACCACGGCTGCGCCTTCGTGGCGGCGAGCGCGGAGGCGAAGCACGGCAGCGCCATCGAGGAGGCGTCCGACGCCGCCCGCGGCTGGATCCGCACCCTGTTCACCGACCTCGCCCGGGACGCCGGCGCCCCGCACCCCGAGGCACTCGCCCACCAGCTCCACCTGCTGTACGACGGGGGCGGGGTGTCCGCACGGATGGACCGCGACCCGTCGGCAGGCACGGTCGCCCGCGAAGCAGCCGCGGCACTGATCGACGCGGCGCTACCGAAGCAGGAGTGACCCCGACGGGGCCCGAGCCCCACCCGGGCCGGTTCCCTGACGGGCCCAACGGCCCGGCAGGCCCGACCGGCCGCGAGGAGCCCCGAAGTCCGGGCGGACCCAGGACCCAGCGGCCCAGAGCCCGGTCAGGCCCGACGCCCCGGCAGGCCCGGAGTCCCGTCGGTCCCGAGACCTGGCGGATCCGAAACCCGGCGGCCCCGAAACCCGGCGGCCCCGAAACCCGGCGGCCCAGAGCCCAGGCAGGCCGCGAGGAGGCCCGAAGTCCGGGCGGACCCGAGATCCGGGGGCGCAGAGCACAGGCAAACCCGACCGGGCCCCAGCCCGGGGTCCGGCGGACCGAGACCCCGGCAAGCAGGACCGCGACCCGGTAAGCAGCTCATGCGGCCGCGGCGCGTGTGCGTCGGCACGCCCTCGGGACCCTCAGGGGCCGTCCGGGTCGGCGCGGTTCAGCGCGGGCTTCGGGGTGACGCCCGCCGTCATGAGGTAGTCCGCGGCCGAGGTGTCGGTGACGAGGCTGGTGACCAGCCCCGACCTGAGGACCGCGTCGATCGCGGCCGCCTTGCGCTGCCCGCCCGCGATCGCGACGACCTCGGGGATCCGGCGCAACTGGTCGGCCTTGACCGTGATGCATCGTTCCCCCAGGTCGCGCCCGACCCGGCGGCCGTCGGCGTCGAAGAGGTGCGCGGCCATCTCGGCGGCCACACCGAGGGTGGCGTAGTGGGCGCGCTCCTCGTCGCTGAGCATGTCGTGCACCGTGGAGATGCCGGGCTCCCAGGAGCCGATGGAGACACAGGCGACCGTGACCTTGTCGAAGTACTCGAAGGCCCGGGCGATCCCGGTCTGGTTGCGCAGCGCCGCCGCGGTGGCCGCGTCCGGCAGCAGCATCGGCGCGTAGATGGGGTGGGCGTCGCCGCCGGACACCTGAGCGGCCCGCCGCACGGCCTCCACCGAACCGCGCTCGGAGGTCCCGGCGTCGTACACGCCCGTCAGCTGCACCACCGTGCAGGGCGGCAGCCGGTCCAGCGCCGCCGCCATGTGGATCGTGGAGCGGCCCCACGCGAGGCCCAGCACGTCCCCCTCGTTGACCAGCTCGCCGAGCAGGTCGGCGGCCACCTCGCCGAGGTTCTCGGGGTCGGGGGTCTCCTCCGCCTCGGCCGGGGACTCGACCACCACGGCGTGCCGCAGACCGTAGCGGGCGCGGAGCGCGTCCGAGCGCTCGGCGTCCAGCTCGGCGGGCACCCGGATCTCGATGCGTACGAGATCCCTTTCGAGGGCAGTCTCCAGAACACGCGCCACCTTGAAGCGGCTGACGCCGAACTCCTCAGCGATCTGGATCTTGGACTTGCCCTCGAGGTAGAAGCGGCGGGCCATGGCCGCCGCCTGCACCAGCTCAGCGGGTCCCATCCGCATGGCTGACCGGCCCGCCGACATACCCGACACGGCCATCTCCTCACTGCTGTTCACACTCTGGATACGCCGTTCATCCTTGCAGATCCGGCGCACTTGATCAGCCCTGATCGGAGCCGTTCACGTTCCCGTACCTCAGTGGTCGCACGCCCAGGACGCCTGGGCGGTGGCCGCCTCCGCCTGGGTGCGCAGTGCACGTACCGCCTCTGCCGGGTCGTTTGCCCCGTATACCGCGGAACCTGCCACGAAAACATCGGCTCCGGCGTCCGCGCACCTTTCGATCGTCGACGCCGAAACTCCTCCGTCGACCTGGAGCCACAGCTCCAGTCCGTGCTTGCTGATCAGCTCCCGGGTGCGGCGGATCTTCGGCAGCATGATGTCGAGGAAGGCCTGACCGCCGAAGCCCGGCTCCACCGTCATGATGAGCAGCATGTCCAGCTCGGGGAGCAGGTCCTCGTACGGCTCGACCGGCGTCGCGGGCCTGAGCGCCATGGAGGCGCGGGCCCCCTTCGCCCGGATCTCCCGCGCGAGCCGCACGGGGGCGGCGGCCGCCTCGACGTGGAAGGTGACGGAAGAAGCACCCGCCTCGACGTACTGGGGCGCCCACCGGTCGGGGGCGTCGATCATCAGGTGGCAGTCCAGCGGGGTGTCCGTAGCACGGGCCAGGGACTCTACGACCGGCACGCCGAGCGTGAGGTTCGGGACGAAGTGGTTGTCCATGACGTCGACGTGGAGCCAGTCGGCGCCTTCGACCGCCTTCGCCTCGTCCGCGAGGCGGGCGAAGTCTGCGGACAGGATGCTGGGGTTGATCTGCACGGCCATGCCCCAAGCGTGCCATGCCCCGGCGGGGTGGGCCGAATCAGGTTCCGGGGCCTGCCTTCCCTGGCCCGCGTCCCCCTCAGCCGGTCCGCCGGATCAGGGCCAGATACATCGCGTCCGTGCCGTGCAGGTGCGGCCACAGCTGCACATCCGGCCCCTCCCCCAGCTCCGGCACGCCCGGCAGCAGCGGACGCGCGTCCACCAGCTCCGTGTCCGGCCGCTGCTTCAGCACGTCCTGGACCACGGCCCGCGTCTCCGCCAGGTGCGGGGAACAGGTCGCGTAGCCGACCACACCGCCCACCCGGACCGAGTCGAGCGCGGTGCGCAGCAGGGCGCGCTGGAGCGGGGCGAAGGTGTCGAGGTCCTCGGGGCGGCGGCGCCACCGTGCCTCGGGGCGGCGGCGCAACGCGCCCAGGCCCGTGCAGGGGACGTCCATCAGGACCCGGTCGAAGGTGCCGGGCCGCCACGGCGGCCGGGTGCCGTCGGCGGCGATCACCTGGTACGGCCCCGGGTTGCCGTGCAACGCCTTGGCGACCAGTCCGGCCCGGTGCGGCTGCTTCTCGGAGGCGAGCAGCGACGCCCCCCGCTCGGCGGCCAGCGCGGCGAGCAGCGCCGCCTTGCCGCCGGGCCCGGCACAGCCGTCCAGCCACTTCTCGTCGCGCCCCTCGACGGGCGCGTCGGCCAGCGCGCGGGCCACCAGCTGGCTGCCCTCGTCCTGGACCCCGGCACGGCCTTCCCGGACGGCCGGGACGGCACCGGGCTCGCCGCCCTCGGTGAGCCGCACCGCGTACGGCGACCAGCGCCCCGGGACGGCCGCGTCCTCGCGCAGCAGTTCCTCGGTGGTGGCCCGCCCGGGGCGGGCGACCAGGGTCACCTCGGGACGTTCGTTGTCGGCGGCCAGCAGCTCCTCGATCCCGGCGCGGCCGCCGCCCAGCGAGTCCCAGAGCGCGGAGACGACCCAGCGCGGGTGCGAGTGGACGACGGCGAGGTGGTCCTCGGGATCGTCGTCGTAGGCGGGAGCGACGCGGGCGATCCAGCCCTCCAGGTCGTCCTGGGCGACCTTGCGGAGCACCGCGTTGACGAACTTGGCCCGCCCGTCGCCCAGCACCACGCGGGCGAGTTCGACGGAGGCGGAGACGGCGGCATGGCTGGGGATGCGGGTCCCGAGCAGCTGGTGCACCCCGAGGCTGAGCACGTCGAGCACCGGCGGGTCGACCTCGCGCAGCGGCCGGTCGACGCAGGCGGCGATGATCGCGTCGTACGTCCCCTGCCGGCGCAGCGTCCCGTACACCAGCTCGGTGGCGAGCGCGGCGTCCCGGGCGTCGAACTTCTCGGGTCCCTCCTTCTCCCGGGCCTTGCGCAGCAGCGGCGGCAGCACGAGGTTGGCGTACGCGTCCCGCTCGTCCACGGCGCGCAGCGCCTCGAAGGCGAGGATGCGGACGGGGTCCTTCTGGGGACGGCGGTAGGGCTTGGCAGGTCTGCGCGGCCGCCGGGACTGCTCGCTCACGAAAAAGGTGCTCCGGGTACGGGAATGGTGCGGCCTTCAAGCGTACGCCGGGTACGCCGGAAAGCCGCTGCTGGGAAGGGGGGCTCAGACTCCGAGGGTCTCCCCGGCGCCGATGCGCACGCCGCGCGCCCAGTCGGCGGCCCGCATCGGCTTCTTGCCTTGGGCCTGCACCCAGAGCAGTTCCACGGCGTACGACCCGGTCCCCACGTGCACGCTGTTCTTGCCCACGGCGATCTCGGCGGGCGCGAGACCGGTCCGCTCGGGCACCGGCGTGACCTGGATCAGCTTGAGCCGCTCGCCGCGGAAGGTGGTCCAGGCGCCGGGGGCCGGGGTGCAGCCCCGGACCACCCGGTCGACGCGCAGCGCGGGCGCCGACCACTCGACCCTGGCGTCCTCGACAGTGATCTTCGGGGCGAGGGTGATGCCCTCGGCCGGCTGCGGCACCGGCTTGAGGGTGCCGTCCTCGATGCCGTCCATGGTGGCGGCGAGCAGCCCGGACCCGGCGAAGGCGAGCCGCGTCAGCAGGTCGCCGCTGGTGTCGGTGGGCCGGATCTCCTCGGTGACGGTGCCGTAGACGGGTCCGGAGTCGAGCCCCTCCTCGATGAGGAAGGTCGACGCCCCCGTGATCTCGTCCCCGGACATGATGGAGTGCTGCACGGGGGCCGCTCCGCGCCAGGCGGGCAGCAGCGAGAAGTGCAGGTTGACCCAGCCGTGGGCCGGGACGTCCAGGGCGACGCGCGGCAGCAGCGCCCCGTACGCCACCACCGGACAGCAGTCCGGCCCGATCTCCCTGAGCCGCTCCAGGAACTCGGGATCGCGCGGCTTCGACGGCCTCAGCACCTCGATGCCGGCCTCCGCCGCCCGCTCGGCCACGGGCGAGGCGACCAGCCTGCGCCCTCGCCCGGCCGGCGCGTCGGGCCGTGTGACCACGGCGGCCACCTCGTGCCGCCCGGAGGCGATGAGCGCGTCCAGAGCGGGAACGGCGACTTCGGGGGTACCGGCGAAGACGAGCTTCATGGGCGGCTGAGGGCCTCTCGGACGGGGGCACTTACGGGTGACGCACCAGTCTATGCCGCTCCGTGCCACGACACCGGTCCGGCGCCCACGGGTCGGCCGGCCTCCCGGCCGACCCGTGGGGCGAGGACGGTGCGCGGGTGAACGAACAGGGCGTACGCATATGCCCATACGCCCCCACACCGTGACCAGCGGAGCGTCCACGCGTTGGTCAAGAGAGAGTTGACCACCACGGGCCGCACGCGCGGCCCGTTCCTTTCACGCCGGTTCGAGAGGCTTGTTCATGGCCGACCACGCAACCCACGACGCCCAGGCCCGGGCGAGCCTGCACTTGTTGGTGCGGGACATCGAGCGGGTCCGCCGGCAGGTGGACGCACTGCGTACGCTCACCGCCCAGTTGGGCAACGTCTACCGCCCGCGCCGCTCCGGCCCGTCCACGGGGTTCGTCGTCTACGGACGCGCTCCCGCCCCGACGGTCCGGCTCGCCCAGGAACTCCGGGACAGCGTCGAGACCCTGGTCACGGCCGCCGTGGACTTCGACCGCTCGCTCGGCTTCTCGTGGGACGCGGTCGGCTCCGCCCTCGGCGTCACCAAGCAGGCGGTGCACCGCCGTTACGGCGCCCGGCGTGCCACGGCCCAGGCCACGGCGGTCCCCGAGACCGAGCGGCCCGCGGAGCCGTCGGGCACCCGCACCCTCAACGTGGGCTCCGGCCTGCCCACCGTGCCCACGGTCCCCGCCGCCCGCTCCATGCCCACGCAGCCGACCGCGGGCAGCCCCACCCTGCGCGACGAGGCCAGGCCCACCGCCTTCCCCGGCCCGCGCAACGGCTGACGCCCCGCCGAGAAGGCGTACGCCACGGCTGACCTCAGGGCACCAGCCCGCCCCCTGCCCTCCCGGCAAGCACCCGGGAGGGCAGCCGTCTGCCCGGCCGCACCCCTTCACCCTCCGGTGTCCGGCCTGGCGCTCTCGTCACCCGATGCCGTCGACTCACTCTCGCCACCTCATGTCGGCGACTCACTCTCGCCACCCCATGCCGGCGACTCGCTCTCGTCAGCCGATGCCGGCGACTTGCTCTCGTCACCCGATGTCCGGCGGATCGATCCGCACCCGCACCGTCGGCTCCCCGCTCCCCCGCGCCATCCGCGCCGCCTGGGCGGACTTCAGCGCCGCCGCCAGTGCCGCGCCGCTGCCCGGCGGCACCCGTACCAGCGCCCGTTCCCAGTGCTCTCCGGGTGGCGGCGCGCCGACCCGCCGAGGCGCCCCGGCTCGCACCACGGGCAGCGGGACCGGCCCCAACACCTCGGCGTCCGGAGGCAGTTCAGTCGTGCTGAGGAACCCGGCCAGCGCCTCGGCGGTTCCCGACACCGCCGCCATCCGGGACACCGGCGGAAACCCCAGCTCGGCCCGCTCGGCCAGTTCGCGCACCGCGTGTCCGACCGGATCCCAGCGCACCAGCGCCTGCACGGGCCGCAGCGTCGGCTCCGCGACGACGACCACGGTGCCCCCCTCCCCCTGCGGCCGCACCAGTGCCCCGGCGGCCATCCACCGGCGCAGCGCGTCCTCGCCGGCCCGCAGGTCCGGCCGCCCGAGCATCGCCCAGCCGTCCAGCAGAAGGGCTGCCGCGTAACCGCTCTCGGCGACCGGCTCGGCGCCGGGGGTGCTCACGACCAGCGCCGGCGTACCCGGCACGGTGTCCAGCACATGCTCGCGTCCCGAGGTCCGCACGGGCACGGCGGGAAAGGCCCGCCCCAGCTCCTCCGCGGTCCGCCGGGCCCCGACCACCTGGGCGCGCAGCCGGAAGCCGCCGCACGCCGGGCAGTGCCAGTCGCTCTCCTCGCGCCCGCACCACCCGCATCGCAGCGCGCCCGCGTCCCGTGCCTCCAGCGGTCCGGCGCAGTGCCGGCAGCGCGCCGGCTCCCGGCACTGGGCGCAGGCCATCCGCGGCACATAGCCGCGCCGGGGCACCTGGACCAGGACCGGTCCGTGCCGCAGTCCCTCCCGTACGGCCTGCCAGGCGAGCGTCGGCAGCCGGGCGGCCCGTGCCGCCTCGTCCCGCGCGAGGTCGCCGTCCCCCACCGTGCGGACGAGCGGCGCGGTGCGCCGCACCTGCTCCCGGCCGGCCACCAGGGGGCGGGCCCAGCCGTTCTCCACCAGCTGCGCGGCCTCCACCGTGCAGCTGCGGCCGCCCAGCAGGAACGCGCACCTGTCGAGCGCCGCCCGCAGCAGCAGCACGTCCCGGGCGTGCGGCTGGGGAGCGTGCGGCTCGCTGTGGCTGTCGTCCCCGTCGTCCCAGATGGCGACGAGTCCGAGGTCCCGTACCGGCGCGAACATGGCCGCCCGGGTCCCCACCACCGCCCGGACGGCCCCGCGGCTGACGGCCAGCCACTGCGTGTACCGCTTCTCCGGCCCGGCGTCGGCGGTGAGCAGCGCGTGCCGCCCCGTGCCGAGGACGTCGGTCAGCGCGGCGTCGACCCGCGCCGCGGCCCGCCCGTCCGGTACGACGACGAGCGCGCCGCGTCCCGAGGCGAGCGCGGCGGCGACGGCCCGGGCGATCTCCTCGCTCCACTCCGGCCCGGGCAGGGCGTTCCACACCGCCCGGGGGGCGCCGCCGGAGGCCAGCGACTCGATGAAGGCGGCGCCGTGCTCGTACCGTGGCCAGGAGCCGGGATCCGGTGCCGCGGGCGGCGGCAGGGGTTCGGGCGAGGGCCGCTTCTCCGCCCGCGCGCTGCGCGGTGGCACGGCGAGCTGGAGCACGTCGGCGAGGCTCCCCGCGTACCGGTCGGCGACGGCCCGCGCCAGCCGCAGCAGTTCCTCGCTCAGCACCGGCTCGGGCGACACGACCTGTGCCAGCGCGGCCAGCGGCCCGGAGTAGTCGGACTCGTCGAGCCGCTCGACCAGGAAGCCGTCGATGAGGCCCCCGCCCTCCCGGCGGCCGTCCCGCACCCGGTTCCGGCCGGCCCCGAACCGGACCCGGACCCGGACCCCGGGCCGTGCGTCGGCGTCCAGCTCGGCGGGGACGGCGTAGTCGAAGTACCGGTCGAGATGCAGCACACCCTTGTCGACCAGCACGCGCGCCACCGGCAGCCGCTCGGCGAGCGCGGCCCCCCGCCAGGTCCGCGGCTTGGCCCGGGGCACCTTGGCTCCCCGTACGCTCTCGCGGATGAGCGCGAGCTGCTCCGGCCGCGCCCCCTCGGCGCCCCCGCTCCCCTGCCCGTTCTCGCTGCTCACGCTTGCATTCTTACCAAACACGACTGACAACGGCGGGGGTGCGCGACGGGTCAGGACCGGCCTGCCCGGCCGTGGCGCCGGACGACGACGCCGGCTCCCGCGACCCCCCGCCGGGGGGGGGGGGGGGCGGCGGGGCGGGGGGAAACCCGGGGCGCCCCACCGGGCCGGGGGCGGGGGCGGGGCGGGCCCCCCCGCGGGG